>NZ_VCKY01000244.1 GCF_005889735.1 Nonomuraea turkmeniaca | reverse complement strand
TCAGGGTCTACGCTGTGGCTCGCGGCCACCGCACGATCTTTGGTTGTCTTCACAAACTCCGAATGATCACGCGGTGGCCGTCGCCATGTGACCCGATCCCTCAAGATCGCGAAGTGTCACTGGAGTACTAGGCCCTCCCAGGCGACCAGGGCCAGTAATTCCCGGTCGTCGTCGGGCAGGGCCCGAAATATCTGGGCGATCGCTTCCCGTTCGAGCCTGCTGCCGGGGGAATCCGCGTAACGGTCGGCCATCTTGAGGTCGAGTTCGGCGCTGCGGGCCTTGCGGCGGCCCTCGCTACGGTGGTGGTTGGCCAGCACGTTGCGCGCCACGCCGTAGAGCCATAACGTGGCCCCTTCCCCTGACGGAAGATCGTCCATCCGCCGCCAGGCGATCGTGAAGGTCTCCGCGACCACGTCCGCGGCGTCCTGCGGCGAGTCGCAGCGGCGCACGGCATACGCTGTGATCTGGCCATATGTCTCCCGGTAGACGGCCTCGAACCTGGCCAGCCGTTCGTCATCCACGGGCGATTCCCATGAGCGACTCCTTAATAAGCACGAAATGCAGATATGCCTCCTATGTGTGGAGCGCGCCCATCATTACGCGCCAACGTCAAGAAGTTTCAGCGAGGCCCAACCCGGGATCGCCGACCTGCTGGACAAGTAACACCGGGCGAGCAGATCTCGCAGAGCACTATCGTGATGCTGGCCGTGATGCTGGCGGGTAACCAGGCGTGTGCGCAGGTCGCTCCCGACCGCAGGCCTGCAGGCCTGACCTGCCCCGGCTCGTGACACGGTTGGCCATGCTGGCGGGCGTAGCCAACGAGCAGGATCACGAGGCGGCGGCTTTCTTCGCCTCCTTCAGACCCACCGCGGCCTCCTGAACCGGCCTCACTCTCTCAGGCAGCACGCGGCGCGGCCGCTGGCTTTCGGGTCCAGGCCTGCGGCCTCTTCCTAGTCAGTCGCCTGGTCATGAGCGTGATCGACGCAACGGTCAAGTGGGCTTCACTATGTGAGGGCTTGCGTTCGAAGTCGACCACATTGCGACGAGCGTTCATCAGCCAGGACAGGGACCTCTCGACGATCCAACGTCTTGCGAGCACTTTGAACCCCGTCTGACCAGGCCGTTTAGTCACGATCTTCAGAGTGAGGCGCAGGAAACGGCGGGCCCACTCCACCAGCGTCCCGGCGTAGGCGCTGTCGCCCCAGACGAGGGTGAGCTGCGGGTGCAGCATTCGCAGCCGGGCCAGCAACTCCCGGGCGGCGTCGCGGTCGGGCTGCCCGGCCGGCGTGACCATCACCGCCATGAGCAGGCCGAACGTGTCCACGACCACGTGACGCTTCCTGCCCGACACCTTCTTCCCGGCGTCATAGGAGCGGGAACGCCCGGTGACGGTGGCCGCGGCGCGCACCGACTGGGAGTCGATGACGCCGGCGACCGGGTTAGGGCAGCGTCCCGCATGCAGCCGGATGGCGCGGCGGAGCTCATCACGGATCCGGTTGAAGACCCCGGCCCTGGCCCAGCGGCTGAAGAAGCCGAACACGGTCTTGAAAGGCGAAAATCCGCAGGTAATGCCCTCTATTTCGCCGCATTGTCGGTGATGTACCTGATCGCATCGAACACGTCGCGGCGGTGATGCTTCTCCGGGCGGCCGCCCTTGGGGGTCTGACATGCGGGCACCGGCAACAACGGCTGGATGAGCGCCCATTCTTCGTCGGTGGTGTCTGAGGGGTAGCGGCGGGGACGCACGAGTCACACCCCCGCCTTGTTGACCAGGTTCAGCGCCGTCTGGACCACGTTGAGCTGGCCCAGCACCAACTTGATCCACTCCTCCTCCGGCGTGAGCGCCGCATGAGGCGCCACTGTGGCCGACAGGAACCGGCCGATCCGGGTCAGCTCGGTGCGCAACCGCGAGCGCTCGTAGGCGATCCAGTCATCCGGCATGGACGCGAAGGCATATCCGCCGGCGTAGGTCCAGATCAGCGGAGTCAGGTTGGCCATCGCCGAGACCTCACGGACGTAGAGGATGCCCTTGCGGACCTGATAGAGGCTCAGGCCGGTAGCGGCCACGAGTTGCCGGGCGGTCAGCCCGGCCGGGCGGGCCTCCAGCAGCGCCAGGCGCACCTGCTCCCCGCAGACGTTGGCCGCCAGGCCCCTGGCGGGCACGGTCTACTCGCCGCGCAGCAGCCGGGCCAGGCTCTCATCAAGGCTCACGTCCCCCGACTCGATGGCGGCCTCCAGCCAATCGGCTGTCGCCCGGACGCGGGCCACGTTACGCGCCACCGCGGCGCGCTCTTCGCCGGTGAACCGATGGTCGCGGAGCCTGGCAGAATCCGCCCGACCGAGGCCACGAACAGGGAGCACGCCCCGATCAGGTCGAGGAAGTCGCGGCTTCGCTCGATGCGGGGCAGGGCGGGCGTGCGCTTGCGTACCACCTGGCCGGCCAGCAGGGCGTGCTCGACCTGCGCCCGGTTGACCATGTGCTTGGCCAGGTCGTCGCGCATGGACCGCTCAGCCGCCTGTGGCCGGCGCAGCAGATCGGTGGCTACCCGCACGGCGACCTCCTCATCGCGTGCCAGGTCGTGGATCCGTGCGACCTTCTGCTGCACCGAGGCGGTGTTGACGAGCTTCTGGTCCACGGCCTGCTTGGCGGCCGTGTCGGTCCACCGACGGGTTCCGGTGCGGTTATCCAGCGGAGGGTTGGCGATGCGCGCCCACCGCTCCTCATCGTCGCGGATGGAAGCCAGCGTCTTGTGAATGTAGTACGGGACCCCTGCCTGGCGGTGCTGGGCCGGCCAACGGGAGGCCACCCAGCGGTGGGTCTCCAACGTCTTTACCGGGATGGCCAGGTCATCGGCGAACAGCTGCAGCGATTCCAAGACGCCGAACAGTGCCTCGCCCTGGTTGGGGTGCGCACCGCCGTGCGGCTGGATCGGTTCGAGCTCCAGCGCCAGATCGCCGAGCTGGAATTGGGAACGGGTTTGGAGCTCGACCAGCTCCCGGCCGCGGGTGACGATCTGGTCGTAGCGCTCCTGGGTGACGTGCCCGATCATGGTCGGCATGGTCCGCTCTCCCCTCGCATGAGACGTACGGGACAACGGCGGGATGCGGACCATCAACACATGGCATGCGCTTGATCACGAGACGTGACAATCCCTGGCAGGCAAGGTCTTTTCGCCTCACCCCGAGCGCGATCCAAGATCACTTAGGGGGATCGAAGACAACCTCTTAGAGACTGGTCGTTCGGCTCATCGAGCGGACCAGAAAGATGCCCGCGATGTGGAATCCGGCCAGGCAGATGATCGCGATCTTCTCGTAGCGGGCACAGATCGTCTCCAACTCTGCGAGCAGGGGGTGGGGGCCAGACCAAGTACGAGAGAAAGGGGCAGTGTCCTGCCCTAGCGGCTGCGGCGAGGGTGACGTTCCTGCCGCGCAGGGCGGCGACCTTCGGCACCGCGCTCATACCGGCCGCCCGGCGGCGAGCGCTGTGCCGGTCCGAGTGATGTACCGGATAACGTGCTGGAGTCGCGCACCCGGCCGGCGAAGGGTTCTCCTGGTCGCCGAGCCGCCATGATCGCTCATGTCGGCATCTGGACCTCCGGCGTCGGGGACGCCGTCTCCCCCGCCAAGCTCACCGCCGTCAACTCCGCACTTCAGGTGGACGAGGCACCTTCCGCGGTGTGCTGGAACACCTGTCCAGCGTGCGCGCGTTGCGCCGCTCACCGCGCGTGGCACAGGTCGCCGCCACCGCCGCGTTCCTGGCCTCCGACCACGCCGCCGCGATCACCGGCACGTTCGTCAACGTCACCAGCGGCACCTTCCCCAGCTGAGCGCCCGCACCACGATGAACTCGCCACACAGCCAAGACGTCATCTTCCACACCCTCGCCGCCCAGCCCGTCGCCCGCGTACGGCACACCGTCGCCGTGGCCCAGCTCCAGCACTCCCGAGCGGACGGCCTGACCGCGCTGTGGCGCTACCTGTCGAGCACGACGTGCAGCCGGACGGGCCACCGTACGTGCGCTACGGTGAACCCAGCTACGAGCCATGGCCCCGCGCACCGCGCGGGGCCATGGTCGCGTCCGGCCTCGGCATCCCTCATCGTGGTCAATCCTGTTCGTCGCCTTCGGCCCTCGCATCGCGCAGAGGCCGCAGGTTCCCCAGCTCCCACGGACGCGCTCATCGCCAGGGGCGTCACTCGCAGCAACCTGGGCCAGCCCGTGGAGGCCGAATGGGTGTGCTATCCCACGGAGGCGGGCGAGCACCGCGTTCGGCGGCGGCACCATGACATGAGGCCCAATCGTCGATGAGTTGCCGCGTGCGCCTCGATCTGTCGGCCCTCTGCGCCAGGATGGCCCCGTGCGCTTGGTAACCGATGAGGAGCGCCGCGCCCGGTTGGGCGTGCGGCACGCTCTCGCCCCCACGGCCAAAGCGGCCTCTCCCGAGGACGCCGCCCGTGCCGTGGTGTGTCTACACGCCACCGACCCGCCGAGCGTGCACCTGTCCTGCTGGGCACGGGTCGACGCGTTCGACATCGACGACGTCGAACGGGCGCTCTACGACACACGCTCCCTCATTCGACAGCAGTCGATGCGCGAGACCCTGTTCGTGTTCCCCCGCGATCTTGTGCCGGCGGTGTGGGGAAGTGCCTCAGCCCGGGTGGCCGCGGCCCATCGCAAACGACTGGTCAGGGACCTCCAACGCTGGGGGCCGGCCGCTGAGGGGCAGGGAGCCGCATGGCTCGCGACTGCGGAGGAGGCGGTGCTGGCACGCCTGGCCGACGGCGTGCCGCGGACATCGAAGCGGGTACGCGAGGAAGTGCCCGAGGCCGCCGGTTTCATCGAGCAGGCTCCGGACAAGTCCTGGGGAGGACGGATCGCGATCGCTCCCCGAGTGCTCACCCAGCTGAGCCTGGACGGCGCGGTGGCGCGCGCGGCCAACGCTGGAGCCTGGTACACGAGTCGCCCGACATGGACGACGACACAGGCGTGGTGGGGGGATGAGATGCCCGAGGCGCTTGCGGCGCGGCAGGGCTATGCCGAGTTGGTGTCCCGGTGGCTGTGGTCCTACGGCCCCGGCACCGTCGATGACCTCGCTTGGTGGCTCGGCGCCACCAAGTCCGCAGTCCGCACCGCGCTGGACGACATCGGCGCGCAGCGGGTGTTGCTGGAGGACGGCTCGGTCGGGTGGCTACGCGCGGACGATCTCGCGCCGGTCGTCGCCGCCGAGCCGTGGGTCGCGCTCCTGCCGTTGCTCGATCCGACCGTGATGGGCTGGAAGGCACGCGCCTTCTACCTCGGTGCGCACGCACCCCAGTTGTTCGACAGTGCGGGCAACGCCGGGACTACCGCCTGGGTCGACGGACGCGTCGTCGGTGCATGGGTGCAGGATCCCGGCGGTGTGGTCGAGCTGCGCCTGCTTGATGACGATGTCTCCCCGCAGGCCCGCGAGGCGTTGGCGGCCGAAGCGCGGCGGCTCAGCGCGCGGCTCGACGGCCAGCGGGTGTTCACCGTCTACCCCTCACCGGCCATGCAGCCCGGCGCCGGACGTTGACGCAGAGGGGGGCCTGGGGCGGTGCGTGTTTCCTCCGTGTCCCCTGCTCCGTGTCCCCTGCTCCGTGTCGGCACCGCCCGGTTCTGCTCCCCTGAAGACCGTTGCGCGGGTCATGGAGGCTCTTGAGTGCCGGCGGTGAGGCGTCGCCCCCAGGCGCGCATGTAGGCGATGGCTTCCGGTGGGCCGTGGACCACAACGGGGGCGTCGAGTGCTCCGATGCAGAAGGTGGCCCAGTCCAGGGAGTCGGCGGCGATCTCCACCCGGCACGAGGCGTCGTCGATGGGTTCCACCGTCCCGTAGTGCGCGATCTCCTCCCGCACCCGTTCGGCGGGGGCCCCGACCGTGGCGCGGACGGGATACCTGGCGGGCATCGCCCTGATCCGGGCGCGCACGTACTCGACGGCGTCGTCGGCGGGCAGGGGGCGGGAGGCGAACGTCGTGCCGGTGCGGCTCGCATCACCGATGCGGTCGACGCGGAAGGTGCGCCAGTCGGCTCGGTCGAGGTCCCAGGCGATGAGGTACAGGCGGTTCTCGACGCGGACGATGTGGTGCGGGTGGACTGTCCTGGCCGCGGTCTGACCAGTGCGGGTGCGGTAAGCGAACTCCACCGTCTCGGTGTCGCGGCAGGCCAGGGCGAGGGTCGTCAACGAGGCGACATCGGTGATGCCCACGCGTGCCTCGGGGTTTCGCGCCGGGACGGCGACGGCGCGGAGGCTGTCGATGCGGCGTCGGATCCGCACGGGAAGCACCTGGACGATCTTGGCCATGGCGCTCAGCGCGGCGTCGGCTGACGTCGGGAAGGGGCCGGAGGTGATCTCTTGGAGCCCCATGACGATGGCGGCGGCCTCGTCCTCGCTGAGTACCAGGGGCGGGAGCGAGGCGCCGGGGCTGAGTTGGTAACCGCCGCCGGTGCCCCGTGTGGCGGTGATCGGATACCCGAGCTCCTGGAGGCTGTCGATGTCGCGGCGGAGCGTGCGCTGGCTGACGCCGAGGCGGCGCGCGAGCTCGTGGCTGGGCCAATGGCGCCGGTTCTGCAGCAGTCCGAGGAGTTCGAGGACGCGGGTGCCGGTCGACATGGGCCCACTCTAGGCCCACTTGTGGACATATAGCGGCCACAAGTCCAGTGATGATGGGAACCGCCACCGAAGCAGGAATGGAGCGTAGGCCGACACATGATCAGCACTGCCAATCTGTCCCGGAGTTTTCGGGCTCCCAACGGCGATGAGGTCCGCGCCGTCCGTGGCATCGACCTCTCCGTGGCGCACGGGGAAGTCGTCCTCGGCTTCGTCCTCGGGCTTCGCGCCCTGCGCGCCAGCACCGACTGACAACACCCGCACGAAAGGACCCACGAACATGCGCATCCTCGTCACCGGAGCGACCGGCCAGGTCGGGCGGCACCTCGTCACGCGACTCCACGAAGCCGGACACCACGTCCGCGCACTCTCCCGCACCCCCGCCAAAGCCGACCTCCCGACCGGTGTCGAGGTGGTGGCGGGCGACCTCACCGATGCCGCCACGCTCGGAGCGGCCTTCGAAGGGGTCGACGCGATCCACCTGATCACCTTCGGCGGCGACGGCGACCTGACCAACGGCCCCGAGATCATCGACCTGGCCGCACGCCACGGCATCACTCGGGCCACGGTCCTCGGCGGCTGGTCGCCCACCAGTATCGAAAGCGCCCTGGAGTCCAGTGCGATCCGCTGGACCCTGCTGCAGCCGGCGGAGTTCATGTGCAACGCCCTCGAATGGGCCGATGAGATCCGCTCCCAGGGCACTGTGTCCATGCTCGCCACCTTCCCCAGCGCGATGGTTCATGAGGCCGACATCGCCGCCGTGGCCGCCACCGCGCTCACCCACGGGGGCCACGAGGGTCGTAGCTACCCGATCACCGGGCCCGAAGCCCTTACCCCGGCGGAACGCACCCGGATCATCGCCGAGGCCACCGGGCAGGACATCGCCTTCGTGCACCTGAGCGAGGACGCGGAGCGCGCCCGGCTGCGCGGCTACGGATACGACAAGGACTACGTGGAGTTCGGGATCCAACTGGCCACGAACCCGCCCGAGGTCAGCGGTGTGGTCATGCCCACCGTCGAGGACCTCACCGGCACGCCCGCGCGAACCTTCGCCCAGTGGGCGCGGGAACACGCTGAAAGGTTCCGCACCGCGCCCTGACCCGCACGAGTGGGGGCCCTTCTGTGCGATGGAACGAAATCCGGCGTTAACCACGTCCGGAGGACCGCAACGGCAGGGGGCACTGACCTGGGATAACCCCGTTAACGCCGGATTCCGTTCCAAATCTCTCTGACCCCCGGAAAGCGGCCGTGCTGAGCGAAGAACCTACGGCGCTACTTCAAGCCCACGCCCGAGGCCATCGCCGAGATCACAAGCCTGCTCGCCCCAGCAGCAACGGCTGACCCCTAGACTCTTGCTAAATCAAGATCGCCATTGTGGCTTTTGGGCTCACCTTGGCTGGACCCTTGCTCGGCCCCGAACCCCGCGCGAAGGTGCCGGGCAGGACGACTGCCGCCTTCAGCCTCGGTGCCTAAGGCCTACCGGCCGACCTGCCGGCGGCACCGTTCGGGTGGCGTTTCAGCCTGCTGTCCCATCGGTGGTGATGGAACATGCCGACCCCTGCCGATCTGCGGGAACCCAACAAGGGGTGGTGGGGCCTCCTTACCGACAGGCCGCTTTCGGGGAGATCTCCGGTCGCTCCATCCCTGATATCTGACGTCAAGGCGCGGCTCCTGCGGATGCGCGGCAGTCCGAAACCCTGAAAAGTTCGTAGATTCGCGCGAAATGGTGGGGCACTTTTCGCCATGTAGGGATATGTCCGCGTTTCGTACGACGAAGGAGACCAGCCATGGGAATCGCCCGTGGATGACGACGGGGTGACCAGGTTCGAGGCCGTCTACAGGGAGACGTACGACCAGATTGCAGCCTACGCCGCGCGCCGCTGCGACTCCCCGCAGGACGCGGCCGATGTCGTGGCGGAGACCTTCACCATCGCCTGGCGCCGGGTGGGCGACCTGCCGCCGGGACAGGAGGCCAGGCTCTGGCTGTATGGCGTGGCGCGCAAAGTGCTGGCCGACCACCGTCGGAGCACGGTCCGGCAGCGGCTGCGCAGCGTGGAGCTTGACGCGGAGATGGCCGACCTTTTTGGGGATTCCCCTGACAGCGGCGTCGAGCTGAGCGTGATCGGCGCAGTGTTCCGGGGCCTGTCCGACGACGACCGTGAGCTTCTATCGCTGGTCGCCTGGGAGGGCCTGGGGCGCGAGGAGATCGCCACGATGCTGGGTCTGTCACGCAACGCCGTGCGCATCAGGTTGTATCGCGCCCGCCGGCGCTTTTCGCGCGCGCTCGACGAAGCCGGTGTCCGATTCACATCAGCAAGCCGGATGATTCCGGCGGGGAGGTCGGCGTGAGGAACGTCGATGAGATCAACGAACTGCTGCGGCCACTGGCCCGGGTCGAGCCCGGACAGCCGGACAGCCACGCGTCCGGTGCGGGGGCACGGGCGCTGCTGGCCTCGATCGCCGCCCAAGAGCCCGGCCTCATCCCCAGTGAGCTGGGGCGCACCCGCCGGTACGTTCCGCACCGGCCTGGCCGTCTTGTGCTGGCCCTGACCGCTGCGGCGGTGCTCGCAACAGGCATCGTGGTGGGTCCGAGCCTGCTAGGGGACGGACCTGGCGTGGCGGTCTCCTACGCCAACTCCGCGGTGGAGATCCACCGAGAAGACGACCATTACGTTGCCCGCATCAAAGACCCGTTCGCCGAGTACGCCAAGTACACCGAGGCGTTCCACGCGGTCGGCCTGAAGGTCCGTCTTCGCCCGGTGCCCGTCTCGTCAGGCGGGGTGGGGAAGATCCTCGGGATGATCATTGCGGTCGGGGGTTCCTCTCACCCCGTCGCGGAGGCCAAGCCGGATCCTGCCGGCCCCCGGTTCGGCGGTGTCCCCCTCTCGATGGGGACGACGCCCGAAGGATGTCAACCAGGACAGAACAGCCAATGCATCATGGTGATGCGGATCCCCGCCGGTTTCACTGGCGACGTGGATGTCAGGCTGGGACGCCAGGCGAAGCCGGGAGAGGAATACGCGAACTTCGACTCGGCCATGGCTCCAGGCGAGATGTTCGACGGGGTCCGGTTGCGAAAGGGCCGCCCTGTGGACGACATCCTGGCTGAGGTGCGCAAGCGTGACCTGACCGCGGTATACAGCCTCATTCGGACGGATGAGAAGACGGGCGGTCTGTCCTTCGAGCCGCTACCTGCGGACCAGGTCGGACCCGGCTGGATCGTCTGGAACGCGTGGCAGGTGAAGGCCGGCGTGATCCGGCTGCTCGTCACACCCGAGCGTCTGCCCGAGAACCCGTTCTACAACGGAAGCGCGCCACCGCCCGCCTCCTGACCATGGCTGACAAGGTCGGTTCCCGCCCCCGCAACGGGCGGGAACCGTCCAGTTTGATCGATCCTCAACTCACAGCACCGAAGGCGCCCTGGCGACGCCATCGGCAGCCCTGCCA
Organism: Nonomuraea turkmeniaca; assembly: GCF_005889735.1. Lineage (GTDB taxonomy): Bacteria > Actinomycetota > Actinomycetes > Streptosporangiales > Streptosporangiaceae > Nonomuraea > Nonomuraea turkmeniaca. The sequence continues at coordinate 5,961 of NZ_VCKY01000244.1, read as the reverse complement.
CCGTCGCCGGAGGACAGCCGACCTGGATGAGGCATCCGGGACACGGCCTTTTGAGCCTCCTACCTCGGGTTGAGGCGGTCCCGGAGTGCGTCGCACACATCCGCCGGGAGCGGGCCCTTCTCGGCGGCTGCGACATTGGCCTGCACGTGCGCGACCTGGGTCGAGCCGACGATCAGCGAGTGCAGATCTTGGTGGCTGAGGATGAAGCGGAGCAGGAGCTCCATCGTCGAGGCGCCGTCTACCAGATCGTCCAGGCCGGCGGCGGCGAGCCGCGCGTGGCGGTCGGCGAGCGGCCGGCGCATCGGCTCTGGCATGGCCTCGGGCGGAGCCACGAGCGGGCGGGCGATTGAGCCGCGAGCGATCGTCCCCGCTCCGGCTGCCGCGGCGGCGCTGATGAGTTCCTCGTGGGAGCGGTCGAGCGCCGAGTAGGGGACGAGGAAAACGTCGAACACCCCGATCGCGACGTGCTCCGGAAGATGGGGCAGATTCCCTGACATGCCGGTGAAGCGGATCGCGCCCTCGTCCTGAAGGGCCAGCATCTCGGCGATGGTGTCGTCGGCATGCATCACGGCGACGCTCGGGCTCATGTGCACCATCAAGATGTCAAGGTGGTCGGTGCGCATCCGGCGCAGGCTCTGCTCGACGCACGCGCGGACGTTCGCCCTCGTGTACACGTGCGGAGGGAACGTCCGTGGGTCACCGCCCGCGGCGAGTGGGCAGCCGCACTTGCTGGAAAGGACGAACTCGTCGCGCCGGTGCGAAATCCAGCGGCCGATGTGCTCCTCGGCGTCGCCGTAGTCCGGCGAGGTGTCGATGAGGTTCACTCCCGAGTCGAGGACCGTGTTCAATACCGTGCGGGCCTCATCGTCGGTCATCGGTCTGCCCCACGCCTGAGGCCCGCGCATCTCCATCGCACCGTAGCCGAGGCGGCTCGCCTGCAATCCGGTCCTTCCGAGCTTCGCGGTTGGCAGCGTCACGTCATCGTCCTCCTTTCGATCTCGGCCCTTCTGGCGCGTCCGTATTCGGCGAGGGTGTGGAAGGCGGCTTTGGGCTCCCACGGCAGCCCTGGATAGGTCGTCCCTGTGCGGCCGTGCTCCAGGATCTTGACGATGCCGAAGCTCGCGGTGTCGAAGTCTCGTTCGGGCTCGGAGGACGTCGGCAGGTCGCGGCGGGCGAACGTGTTGATGAACGCCGTATCCATGCCCTCCTCGTCGTAGATCTCGAGAAGCTCGCGCACGTACACAGCTTGCTCTTCTTCGTCCCGCACGACGGTTGCGGCCAGGCGGGGGCGGGCGCGTTCGTCCCATTCGATGATGGAGTCGCCGCGTCCGCCCAGAGCGGCGGCTCCCCGGTGGGTGGTGCAGCCGAACTCGGTGACGGCGAACGGCTTGCCCTGCGAGGTCAGCGCGCGCAGACCCGCACGGAAACCGTGCGCGGTGGTCGCGTCGCGGTATCCGGCGTCGGTGGCGATCATGTCGAACGGAGCCCAGTCCACGCCTTCGAAGGGCAGGGAGGCGTAACTGATCGGACCGCCGAACCGTTCGCGCACCGCCGCGACGGCTCGGGTGAGGAAGGTGTTGACGCGGGTGGGCAGTTCGGGGAGTACGGCGCGCAGGCGAGCGGGCTCGGCCATGAGGCCGATCCGCTCCTTCAGGCTGTCACCGGGCAGAAAGCCACTGGTGACCAAGCTGATCTCGGAGCCGGTGAGGAACACGACACGAGTCCCGTCCTGGCGCAGGCGTTCGGCACGTTCGGCACTGTCGACGATGAACGTCAGCAGCTCGTCTTGGGTGAGGCCGTTGGTGAACGGCGAGTACCAGACCTCCAGACCTGCGCGTGCGGCGTGATGGGCGGCGGTCTCAAGGCGGTCCGGATCTCCCCCGGTGACGCGGACCGCGTCGCCGTACAGTTCGTCGCGGATGATCTGCATTTCGCGGCGCACTGTGTCCGGGTCGAAGGGCTCGTGGGTGGTGGTTCCGGCAGATAGGAAGCCGGTGTCGTAGGTGACACCGTAGGCACGCATCAGGGGCCTCCGTGTGTGGTTGTGCGGGTGGGACCTGCGAGGGAGGCGGGCTTTGTGACCTGGGTTGCCGATGCACATCGACGAGCTGGTCCCAAAGCCCGGGACATCCGCCGACTCAGGTTCGCGACGCACAGGTGAAAGATGGGCTAGAAGTCCATGTCGCCGCCGCCCGGCATGGTCGGAGCAGCGGGGGTCTTCTCGGGCTTCTCCGCGATGACGGCCTCGGTGGTGAGGAAGAGCGCCGCGATGGAGGCGGCGTTCTGCAGCGCCGAGCGCGTCACCTTGGCCGGGTCGATGATCCCCGCCTCGAACATGTTGACGTACTCGCCCGTGGCGGCGTTCAGGCCCTCACCCGGGGTGATGTTGCGGACCTTCTCCACCACGACGCCGCCCTCGAGGCCGGCGTTGACCGCGATCTGCTTGAGGGGCTCCTCGAGCGCCTTCTTCACGATCGCGGCGCCGGTGGCCTCGTCGCCGTTGAGCTCGAGCTTGTCGAACGCCTTGGCGCCGGCCTGCAGCAGCGCCACGCCACCGCCGGGCACGATGCCCTCCTCGACGGCCGCCTTGGCGTTGCGCACGGCGTCCTCGATGCGGTGCTTGCGCTCCTTGAGCTCGACCTCGGTGGCCGCGCCGGCCTTGATGACGGCCACGCCGCCGGCCAGCTTGGCGAGGCGCTCCTGGAGCTTCTCGCGGTCGTAGTCGGAGTCGGTGCGCTCGATCTCGGCGCGGATCTCGTTGACCCGGCCGGAGATCTGCTCGGCGTCACCGGCGCCGTCGACGATCGTGGTCTCGTCCTTGGTCACGACCACCTTGCGAGCGCGGCCGAGCAGGTCGAGGGTGGCGTTCTCGAGCTTGAGACCGACCTCCTCGGCGATGACCTGGCCGCCGGCCAGGATCGCGATGTCGTTCAGCATCGCCTTGCGGCGATCGCCGAAGCCCGGGGCCTTGACCGCGACCGACCGCAGGACACCCTTCATCTTGTTGACGATCAGGGTCGCCAGGGCCTCGCCCTCGACGTCCTCGGCGATGACCAGCACCGGTGCGCCCGCCTGCACCACCTTGTCGAGCAGTGGCAGCACGTCCCTGTTGGCGGAGACCTTGCCGCTCACGATCAGCACGTAGGGGTCGTCCAGGACCGCTTCGAGCCGGTCGGAGTCGGTGATGAACAGTGGGGCGATGTACCCCTTGTCGAAGCGCATGCCCTCGGTGAGCTCGAGCTCCAGGCCGAAGGTGTTGCTCTCCTCGACGGTGATGACGCCTTCCTTGCCGACCTTGTCCATCGCCTCGGCGATGAGCGCCCCGATCTCGGGGTCGGCGGCGGAGATGGCGGCCGTGGAAGCGATCTGCTCCTTGGTCTCCACGTCCTTGGCCAGCTTGGAGAGCTCCTCGCTGACCCGCTCGACGGCGGCCTCGATGCCCTTCTTCAAGGCCATCGGGTTGGCGCCGGCGGCGACGTTACGCAGACCCTCGCGTACCAGCGCCTGGGCGAGCACGGTGGCGGTGGTGGTGCCGTCACCCGCGACGTCGTCCGTCTTCTTGGCGACTTCCTTGACCAGCTCGGCGCCGATCTTCTCCCACGGGTCCTCGAGCTCGATCTCCTTGGCGATGGACACACCATCGTTGGTGATCGTGGGAGCGCCCCACTTCTTCTCCAGCACGACGTTGCGGCCCTTGGGGCCCAAGGTCACCTTGACGGCGTCGGCGAGCTGGTTCATACCGCGCTCGAGACCGCGCCGGGCGTTCTCGTCGAACGCAATCATCTTCGATGCCATTACTGCTCCTGCTCTTGATGGGCCTTTCCGGGACGGCGCCCGCGACGGACGGACTGTCAGCAGGCGGACGGCCTGCCGGCAGACCCCGCCGTCCCGGCTCACGCCTTCAGTGGCACTGTCTGGGCGTGAGTGCCAGGCGTCCCAGCGCACTCTACCCACACTTTGCGTGCCACGCACATAGTGCGCGGCACGCAAAGTCGGGTAGAGTCTTCTCATGAACGACGACGCCATGGACCTCCGGGCGCGCAACAAGCAGGCCACCCGCGAGGCGATCAGCCACGCCGCGCTGCGTTTGGCCATCGAGCAGGGCCCTCACGGGCTGGCCCTCGTGCGCGTCCACGACATCGCCACGGCCGCGGGCGTCTCGCCCCGCACCTACAACAACTACTTCTCCAGCAGGGAGGAGGCGATCTGCTCCTTCCAGGCCGACCAGTCCAGGCGCGCGGGTGAGGCGCTGCGCTCCAGGCCCGCCGCCGAGCCACTCCACCAGGCCGTCATCGCGGCCGTGATCGAGCTCTACACCAACCCCGAGCCCGACAAAGCCGGCCTACGCATGATCATGTCAACACCCGAGCTGGAGGGCGAGGCGCTCAAGGCGTTCACCATGGCGGAGGGCCCGCTCGCCGAGGCGATCGCGACGCGCACCGGCACCGACCCCGGCCGCGACCTGTTCCCCGCCGTCACGGCCGCCGCGGTCGCCGGCGCGATCCGCGTGGCGGGGCGGCACTGGCTCGTACCGGGCAACACCGAATCCTTCGCCACCATCCTGCGCCGCGCCCTGTCCTGCGTCGTCCCCGCCGCGCCACCCGACGACGCGCAGGACCGGTGACCAGCACGCGCAGGCCCGGCGTTCGAGGCATCGGGGGAAGCCCACTTCGCCGCCCTGTTCCAGCCCGCTTCGCCGCCCTGTTCCAGCCCGCTTCGCCGCCCTGTTCCAGCCCGCCGAGGACCGCGTGGGCACGCTCTCCGGATCCCTCTCCGTCAGGAATCCTCCGCGTCGAGCGGGTGCTCCTCGCCCCACACGAGCATGGCGTACAGGATCCCGCTGAGGCTCTGGCCCTGCTCGGTGAGCTCGTAGACGACCCGGGGCGGCACCTCCGCGTGCACCGTCCGAGTGAGGATCCTCTGGTTCTCCAAGGCGCGCAGCCGGTCGGTGAGCGTCTTGGCGCTGGGCTCGCCCAGCGCGGACCGCAGCTCCCCGAACCGCTTGGGGCCGTCCAGCAGCTCCCGGATGATCAGTGTCGTCCATTTGCCGTCGAGCACCTTGAGCGTTCGCTCGACGCCGCACCCTCGCGGAGACACCGACTTCAACCGGTCGACGAGGTCCAGCCGATTGGTTTCCATATGGAAACAATATTTCATCCTAGGTACTACTTCATTTTGGAAACTAATGTGCCGATCCATGAGTAGATCAACCGTTGTCGTCCATGGAGCGACCGGCACCCAGGGCAGCCCTGTGGTCGGCCCACTCCTCGCCGCGGGCCACCACGTCCGCGCCATCGTCCGCCGTAACTCCGCGTCCGGCCTGCCCGCCGGCGCCGAACCGGTCTTCGCCGACCTGTCCGTTCCCTCCTCCCTGGCCGACGCCTACGCCGGGGCCGACGCGGTCGTCGTGCAACTGCCGCTGGTGTTCGCCGCCGACGCGGCGGTGCCGCAGGCCGAGGCGGTGCTCGGTGCGCTGAAGGGTGCGGGGGTACCGAGGGTGGTGTTCAACACCGGCGGGCCGCCGGTCACCGAGCCCACGGGGGTGCCCTTCGTCGACGCCCGGGCGCTGCTGTTCGCTGAGCTGCCGAGCGTCGTGGACGTCGCCGCGGTGGTGGGCCCGGCGTTCACGTACATGGAGAACCTGGCCGGCCCCTGGTCGCTCCCGCTCGTGGCCGCGGGGGAGATCGTCTACCCACTGCCCGCGGAGCTGCCGGTGCCGTGGCTCGCGCTCGATGACTTGGCCGCCGCCATCGTCGAGCTCGTCACCGACCCCGCCCCGCCACCGCTGCGCATCGTGTCCGGGCCTCAAGCACTCACCGGCGACCGGGCCGCCGCGGAGCTCGCCGCCGCGCTGGGGCACGAGCTGCGGTGGCGGACCGTCGAACCCCAGGAGTACGAGCGGATGCTGGCCCCGCACCTCGGCCCCGAGGCCGCCGCGGGCGTCGCCGCCGCCTACACCCC
>NZ_VCKY01000243.1 GCF_005889735.1 Nonomuraea turkmeniaca | reverse complement strand
GCGGGCAGCGTCAGATGTGTCTCAGAGACAGCCACCAGCACGACCGGCACGCCCCGCCGCGCCCCCACCCGCGTCGCCGTCTCCCGGTCCGGCGACAGGTGCACGTGATGGCGGCTCATCGGCCGCAGCCCCTCCTCCTTGATCGCCCCCACGAACCGCGCCACGGTCCCGTGATAGAGCACCTCGGGCGGCTCGACGGCAGGCAAGTCCAGCTCCACCGGCACCGAATGCCCCTGACTGGCCCGGATCCGGCCACCTTCGATCGCGTACCGCCGCTTGTCGTTGGACTCGACGACCTGCCACAACTCGGCCGCGGTGATCGGGAACCCGTGCTCGCCGGCGGCCCGCAGCAGTTCGTCGACCGGCACCCATCCGTTGACGTCGAGCGTGAGGCCGATGCGCTGCGGATCATGCCGCAGATGCCTGGCCAGATATTTCGAAATGCGTACCAAACGCCGCTCGTTCATCACCGGTCATGCTCCCGCGCCCGCGGCTCTTCCCGCCACCGAATTCCGGCCGTTACCCTGCCCCGGTGACCTCGCAGATCCCGGACATCGTCGTCATCGACTGCATCGACCACGCGATCGCCGGCATCGACGGCGGCCCGCTCTTCGACCCCGCCGACCATGGCATCGAGCCCGGCTTCTTCTCCACCGGCTGCTGGCGCGGCTGCTACTGCGACTACGTGATCAGGCACGGCCGCCTGCTCCTCTACCGGCTGACGTTCGGCGAGCAGGCGGTGGGGGGTGACCGGCCGTCGGCGCTGTTCGGGGCGCCGGTCGAGGAGCAGGAATTCGGTGAGTTCACGGTGGACCCGCCGCGGTTGGAGATCCTCTTCTCAGGCCGGCTGCTGGGGGCCATCCTCGAGGGCGACCTACTGGACCCGGACGGCGTCCGTGGCGCTCGCGGATGGGTGCAGAGGACCTTCGAGCTGGACTACGGCCGCACGTTTCCCGGCCGGTAGGGCGGCACGTTCGCCCAGCTCGGGGGTGGCTCGCACAGGCGTACCCACGCGGGCGGCGGCTCGCCGAGGATCCCGCACACGATCGCGCAGTTCGTGTCCACGTCCCCGCCCGCCGCCGCGGTCGTCCAGAAGGCCTCGGTGAAGTCGCCGAGATTCCCGGCGGCTGCCCAGATCGTGAACGGGACGGTGTCATGGGCGGCCACGTCGCGGCCGTTGCCCAGCTCGTAGGCGGCCAGCGCCGGGTCGCGCACGGTCAGCAGGCGCCGGGCCGCGGCGATGCCGTCCCGGACCCTGCCGGGCGGCGTGTGCTCGAGCACCTGGTCGACGAACCGCCCCGGGCTGAGACCGGCCCCGGCGACCGCCGCGGCCACGGCCACCGCGACCGCGCCCGCCACCCCCTCCGGGTGCGTGTGGGTGACTTCCGCCGACAGCCGTGCCTGGGCCGCCGCCCGCGCCGGGTCGCCGGCGAACCACGCGCCGAGTGGCGCCACCCGCATGGCGGCGCCGTTGCCCCACGAGCCGCTGTGATCGAACAGCCCCGCGGCCAGCGCCCGCCAGTCCCCGCCTTCGCGTACGAGGCGCAGCAGCCGGTTGGTGGCGGGGCCGTACCCCCGGTCGAAGTCGTGGCGGGCGGCGAAGCTCCCGGCCAGCGCGTCCTGATCGATTCCGCCGAGCTCGGCCAGGAGATGGTAGATCGAGCAGGCCATCTCGGTGTCGTCGGTCCACTGCCACGGCGCGGGCGGCAGCGTGCGGGCGGCGAGCGCCGGGCGGTTGGCCGGGACGTAGAACTGAGAGCCGAGCGCGTCGCCCACGAGTAGGCCGTACAGGGACGAAGTTGCCCTTAGTATAAAATCAGCTGACATTTCGGATCATTGTTGCATGCGTGGGAACCGTCGGCACCAGGTGTTACGGTGCGGCGATGGACCACGGGGAGAAGAACGCGCTGCTGACGTTCCTGGAGGCGCAGCGCGCGAGCGTGCCGGCCATCATCGACGGACTGGACCATGGGCCCGCTGAACACCCCGCGGGCGCCGTCCGTGGTCTTCGGCTTCTATCGCGATCAATGCACGCGCTCCAACGCCGTCCTCGCGTCCTTGCCGCTGTCGGCGCGCCCGATCGGCCGTCACCCCGCTCCGCTCGGCGACGAGATCACCGACCTGCGCGGGATCGTCCTCCACATGATCGAGGAGACCGCCCGCCACGCCGGCCACCTCGACATTGTCCGCGAGCTGATCGACGGGAAGACGGGGCTCGGGCCTCGATAGGGCGCTAGCCTTCCAGGCTCAGGGACAGGCGGCGGGCCAGGCCCGTGTTGCGGCGGTGGCCGATCCGGTGGACCGCCAGCTCCAGCGCCTCCCGCTGCCCCACCAGCACCACCCACGCCTTGGCCCGGGTCACCAGCGTGTAGAGGAGCTTGCGGCGCAGCATGATCCCCCCGGACTCGGCGACGATCGGCGCGACCACGAACGGGTATTCGCTGCCTTGCGACCGGTGCACGCTGATCGCGTACGCGTGGGTCAGGTCGTCGAGCTCGTCGAACGCGTACTGGACGATCTCCCCGTCGTCCGTCCTGATCGTGATCGTGCGCTCCGCCGGCGACACGTCGGTGACCGTCCCGGTCTCCCCGTTGAAGACGCCTTTGTCGTAGTTGTTGCGGATCGGCATGACCCGGTCGCCCACCCGGAACACGGTCGCCCCCGACCAGTGCTCGGGCTTGTCGTCGGCGGCCGGGTTGAGCTGGTCCTGGATGAGCCGTCCGAGCGCGGTGGCGCCCGTCTCGCCCTTGCGCATCGGGCACAACACCTGCACCTGGTCGGGCTCGACGTTCTGCTTGCGCGGGATCGCGACCATGGCCAGGTGGGCGACCCGCCGGGCGACCTTCTCCGGGTCGTCCAGCTCCTCGAACCAGAACCCGCCCCTGCCGGGCGTCACCGGCATGCGCCCGGCGCGGATGCGGTAGGCGGCGTCGATGATGCCGCTGCCGCCCGCCTGCCGGAAGACGTGGGTGAGCTGGACCCGGGGGATCTCCGGCACGCGCAGCAGATCGGCGAGCACGTCGCCGGGCCCGATGCTGGGCAGCTGATCGCTGTCGCCGATGAGCAGCAGATGGCTGCCCGCCGGGACGGCGGCGGTGAGCCGGGTGGCCAGGTGCAGGTCGAGCATGGACGCCTCGTCGACCACGATCAGGTCGGCCTGCGACGGCCGCTCGTCGAACAGCGTCTCCGGGTCCGGGTCCGGCTGCTGGGCGAGCATGCGGTGCACGGTCATCGCGGGCAGCCCGGTCAGCTCCGACAGGCGTTTGGCGGCCTTGCCGGTCGGGGCGGTCAGCGTGACCGTGCCGCCGCCGGCTCTGACGATGGTCGCGATGGCCTTGACCGTGTGACTCTTGCCGCACCCAGGCCCGCCAGTGATGATCGAAACGGTGCTGGTCAGGGCCATGGTGACGGCCGCGCGCTGGTCGTCGTGCAACCCGGGGTCCTCCTGGAAGGACCGCAGCGGCAGTGTCGAACGGGCCTGCGCGAGCCTGGTCAGCTGGGCGGCGAGCGCGCTCTCGCGGGCGTGCACGTGCTTGGCGTACGCCACCATCTGCGCCGGCTGGTCCGGCGAGGTCTCGACGACCAGCCGGCGGTCGGCGACGAGCGCGTCCAGCATCGGCCGCACGAGGTCCTGATCCTGCTCGATCATCTCCGCCGTCTCCCTGACCAGCGTGGAGACGGGAAGATAGCAGTGGCCGTCGCGGCTGCCCGCCGACTCGAGACGGTCCAGCAATGCCGCTTTCACGCGCTGCGGGCTGCGTTCGGGCACGCCCGACTGCAGCGCGATCCGGTCGGCGACGCGGAAGGCGATGCCCCTGACCCGCCCGATCAGCCGGTAGGGGTCCGTGGCGAGCACCTCGTCGGCGTCCTGCCCGAACGCCTGGTAGATCTTGGCCGCGAGCAGCGGGCTGACCCCGAGCCCCTGCAACGTCACCATCAGCGCGGCGATCGCCTTCTGCTCCCGCCACGCCTCGACGATCTGCGCCTGCCGCAGCGGCCCGATGTTGACGACCTCGGTGAGCCGCTCCGGCTCGGAGTCGATCACTTTGAGCGTGGCCTCGCCGAAGTGGTCGACGATCGCGTACGCCAGCCGCGGCCCGATCCCCCTGACCAGCCCCGACCCCAGGTAAATGCGGATCGCCCGCACCGACGACGGCGTCACCCGCTCGCACCCGGTGACCGCGAACCGCCGGCCGTACCGCGGGTGCCGGTCCCACTCGCCGAAGACGCGCAGCGTCTCGCCCGGCTGCACCCCCGCCAGCGCCCGCCCGGTGGCCACGAAGTCGGGCATGCCGTCGGCGCTCATGCGCGCGACGGTGTATTCGTCCTCCCGGACGTAGACGAGCTGCTCGACCGACGCCTCCACAACAGAGATCAAACCACCCGCCACCGACAAACGGGTTCACATGGCGGTCGGGTACGTCTCCGGCTCGACGTCGCCCCACGGCTCGCCGTGCAGCGGGTGCAGCGCCTTGGTGTGGTCCAGCCAGAGGAGGGCGTCGTAGCGGCGGCCCACGACCGTCGGCACGTAGTTGCCCCAGCGCTCCCGCTCCGAGTGGTAGACGACGCCGATCGCCCGGTGCCCCATGGGCTCGTCGTACCACATCGGCCTGGACCCGGTGGGCACGACGAACAACGCCCGGCCGCCGGGCAGGTCCGCCTCGTGCAGCAGCGCTTCCAGGGATGCCGGGCGCGCGGGCGGCACCGGCATGACGTGGTGCTGGGCGCCCCACTGGCCGGCGGCCACCACCGAACCGCGGTGGGTGCCGAAGCCGACGAGCACCGCCGCGTCTCCGTGCCGTTCGCGGGCCAGCTGTCCCAGGTTGGTCATCCCGGCCGCCGCCATGTCGGTGGCTCGGGCGTCGCCGACGTGCGTGTTGTGCGCCCACACGACCCCCTTGGGCCCGCGGACGCTCGCCAGCCGGTCCAGGGTGTCGGCCATGTGCACGTCCCTGACGTTCCAGGAGTCGGGCCCGCCACGCACCAGGGCCCGGTAGTACCGCTCGGCCCCGGCCACGATCTCGGCGTTCTGCCGTACGCCGAGGTCGTCGGCCCTGCGTACCGCGGCCAGCAGGTTCACGACCTCGTCCTCGCAGGTGTCCGGCACCAGGCGGGTGGCCAGGCCGTACTGCTGCGGGTCGTGCCCATAGGACTCGAAGCAGTGCAGGGCGTCCACGACCGCCTCCATCTGCTCGGACAGGTGGGCGGCGGCGTAGTGGCGGACGGCGCGCAGCGAGTCCCACAGGCTGTAGACGTCCAGCCCGTAGAAGCCGCAGCGCTCGGTGTGCGGCAGTTTGGCGTTCCAGAGCCGCAGCCAGCGGCAGAAGTCCACGACCTCCTCGTTGGCCCACATGAACGTCGGCCAGCGCGCGAAGGAGTACAGGGCCTCGAAGGGCTCGGTGTCGTTCGTGACGGCCTGGTTGACCCGTTCGCAGTCGGGCCAGTCGCCTTCGACCCCGACGAAGGCGAACTCCTTCTCCTCGATCAGCCGGCGGGTCAGGTCGGACCGCCAGGAATAGAAGTCGTGCGTGCCGTGGGTGGCCTCGCCGATCAGCACGAACCGGGCGTCGCCGATGCGTTCGAGCAGCGGGTCGAGGTCGTCGATGCCGGTCAGCGGCAGAGCGGAGTGCCGCACCTCGTCGATGGTCGTCATTCGTCCTCCTCCGCGAGCACTTGGAGGCATTCACGGGCCAGTTGGAGTTCTTCACGCACCTGGACCACGATGACGGGGACGGCGGCGTCGTACGCGCTGACCGGCCCGTCCTCGTGGCGGTTGGCGCTGACCGGGGGCTGGACGCCGAGCAGGCCCAGGCGGCGGCACACGGCCGCGCGCACCTCGGGCTGGTCCCAGCCGATCTCCCCGGTGAACACCAGCGCGTCGATCCGCGTGAGCGACGTGGCCGCGGCGGCGATCTCCCTGCTCACCCGGTGGGCGAAGACGCCGAGCGCCAGCGCGGCGGCCTCGTCCCCGTCCCGCTCGGCGGCGACCAGGTCCCGCGTGTCCCCTGACCGCCCGTCCGACAGGCCCAGCAGCCCGGAACGGCGTTCCAGCCCCTCGCCCAGCTCCTCGACCGACAGATGGCCCTCGGACAACAACCACACCAGCATGCCCGGATCGACGCTGCCCGAGCGTTTGCTCATCGGCACGCCCTCCAGCGGCGTGAACCCCATCGAGGTGTCCACGCTGCGCCCGCCCGAGACCGCGCACACCGAGCATCCGCCGCCCAGGTGCGCCAGCACCATCTCCAGCTCGTTCACCGGCCGGCCGAGCAGCTCGGCCACCCGGTCGGCGGCCCACGCGTAGGACAGGCCGTGGAAGCCGTACCGGCGCAGGCCGTGCCGCGCGCGCCACTCCCGCGGCAGCGCGTACGTCGCGGCAGCCGCGGGCAGGCCGGCGTGGAAGGCGGTGTCCGGGCACAACACGTGGGGGACGGCCGGCAACTCCGCACGGGCCGCTGCCAGCAGCGCCAGCGCCGGCGGCAGGTGCAGTGGCGCCAGGCTCGTCACCCCGTCCAGCGCCGTCACGGTCTCGTCGTCGGCCACCGTCGGGGTGCGCACCACATCGCCGCCGTGCACCAGCCGGTGCGCCACCGCCCTGATGTCGCGGCCGAAATGCCCGCCGAGGAACGCCGACACCTCGTCCCTGGCCGCGCCGGGATCGACGGCCCGCTCGGCGTGCGCGCTGTCCAGCACGCTCCCGCCCTGCACCAGATCCAGGCGGAGGCTCGACGAACCGGCGTTGACGGTCAATATCGCCGCCGACTCGGCCACCTGCTCGTCGATCGCCCCGCTCATGCGGCTCGGCTACCCGCCACCGCCACCACAAAACGGACGTATGCGGACGAACGGGTCGGCCCGGCTTTACCGCGCTCGGAGGTTGTCTCGCGAGGAGGCCGGGTAGGCGAAGCGCCATGGACATCACCCTTCAGGTCAACGGCGTGCCGCGTGCGGTGGACGTGGACCCGCGGATGTCGCTGCTCGACCTGCTGCGCGAACGGCTGGGGCTGATCGGCGCGAAGAAAGGGTGCGACCACGGCCAGTGCGGGGCCTGCACGGTGCTGATCGACGGGCGGCGGGCCAACTCCTGCCTGGCGCTGGCGGTCGCGGTGGACGGCTCGGAGGTCACCACCGTCGAGGGCCTGGCCGGCGGGGACGGGCTGCATCCGCTGCAGGAGGCGTTCATCGAGCACGACGCGTTCCAGTGCGGCTACTGCACGCCGGGGCAGCTCTGCTCGGCGGCCGGGATGCTCGGCGAGCCGGGGCCGAGCGCCGTCACCGACGACGTCCTCGTCGACCCCGACCTGACGCCCGCGGAGATCAGGGAGCGGATGAGTGGCAACCTGTGCCGGTGCGGCGCGTATGTCAACATCGTCAGCGCGATCTCCGAGGTAGCGCGATGAAGACCTTCGAGTACGCCCGCGCCGCGAGCCCGTCGGACGCGGTGCGCCGGTCCGGGCCCGGCGTCATGTACCTGGGCGGCGGCACCAATCTCGTCGACCTCATGCGCCTCGGCGTGGCCCAGCCCGACCACCTCGTGGACGTCAGCCGCCTGCCCCTCGACGCGATCGAACAGGCCGGCGACCGGCTGCGGATCGGCGCCGCGGTACGCAACAGCGACCTGGCGGCCGACCCGCTCGTCCGCGCCCGTTACCCGATGCTCGCCCGCGCGGTGCTCAGCGGCGCCTCCGGCCAGGTACGCAACATGGCGACGGTGGCCGGCAACCTGCTGCAGCGCACGCGGTGCGCGTACTTCCAGGACGTGAGCAGGCCGTGCAACAAACGCCGGCCCGGCTCCGGCTGCCCCGCCATCGACGGCGACCACGAGAACCTGGCCGTGCTCGGCCGCTCGGACGCCTGCGTGGCCACCCACCCGTCCGACATGGCGGTCGCGCTGGCCGCCCTGGACGCCGAGGTCCACGTCACCGGGCCGGGCGGCGACCGCATCATCCCGATGCCCGGCCTGCACCGGCTGCCCGGCGACGCGCCCGAGCGGGACACCGTCCTGGAGCCCGGCGACCTGATCACCGCCGTCGAGCTGCCCCCGCCGCCGCCCGGCGCCTCGGCCTACCGCAAGGTCCGCGAGCGCGCGTCGTTCGCGTTCGCGCTCGTGTCCATCGCCGCCGTCCTGGACGTCCGCGACGGAGCCGTCGCCGGCTGCCGCGTCGCGCTCGGCGGCGTGGCCCACGCGCCCTGGCGGGCCGGACGCGCCGAGCAGGCGATCATCGGCGGCCCGGCCACCGGCGAGGCGTTCCTGGCCGCCGCCGAGGCCGAGCTCGACGAGGCCCGCCCGCTGCCGCGCAACGCCTTCAAGGTGCCCCTGGCGCGCAACCTGATCGTCCGCACGCTCGAGGAGCTCACGCCGTGAACCGCGTCGAGGCCCGCGTCAAGGTCACCGGGCTGGCCACGTACGCCGCCGAATACCCCGTCGAGGGCGTCACCTACGCCTACCCCGTGCAGTCGCGCATCGCGAAGGGGCGCGTCACCCGCGTGGACGCGAGCCGGGCCCTCACCATGCCGGGCGTGCTGGGCGTGTTGTCCGTCGAGGACCCGCCCGAGCTGGCCGAGGACGCCGACGGCGAGCTGGCCCTGTTCCAGAGCCGCGACGTCGCCTACCGCGGCCAGCTGATCGCCGTCGCGGTCGCCGACACCTACGAGAACGCCCGCGCCGCCGCCGACGCCGTCCGCGTCTCCTACGAGCCCGCCGACCACGACGTCGGCCTGCGCGCCGACCACCCCGGCCTCTACCGGCCGGAGGTGGTCAACCCGGACTACCCGGCCGACACCGAGCGGGGCGACGTCGAGGCCGGTCTGGCCGAGGCCGCGGCCACCATCGACGTGACGTACACGACCCCGGTCGAGCACAACAACCCGATGGAGCCGCACGCCGCGCTCGCCCTGTGGGACGGCGACGGCAGGCTGCTGGTCTACGACTCGACGCAGGGCACGTCCAGCGACCGCGAGACCATCGCCAAGACGCTCGGCCTGCCGGCCTCCCACGTGCGTGTCGTGTCCCGGCACGTCGGCGGCGGCTTCGGGTGCAAGGGCAGCACCCGGCCGCACGCCGTGCTCGCCGCCCTGGCCGCCAGGGCCGTGGGCAGGCCGGTCAAGGTGGCGCTGACCAGGCAGCAGATGTTCGACGTCACCGGCTACCGCACGCCCACGATCCAGCGGCTGCGCCTCGGCGCGGACGCGGACGGGAGGCTGACCGCGCTGGAGCACGTCGCGTACGAGCAGAGCTCCACGCTCGTGGAGTTCGCCGAGCAGACCGCGACCCCGGCCCGCGTCATGTACGCCACGCCCGCGCTGCGGACCGCCCACCGGCTGGTCCGGCTGGACGTGGCCACTCCGTCGTGGATGCGGGCCCCCGGCGAGTGCCCCGGCATGTACGCGCTCGAATCCGCCATGGACGAGCTGGCCTACGCCGCCGGCCTCGACCCCGTCGAGCTGCGCGTCCGCAACGACCCCGAGACCGAGCCGGAGAGCGGCCTGCCCTTCAGCTCCCGCAACCTGGTCGGCTGCCTGCGCGAGGGCGCCCGCCGCTTCGGCTGGGACCGGCGTGACCCGGAGCCGGGCGTGCGGCGGGAAGGAGAGTGGCTGGTCGGGACCGGCGTGGCCGCCTCCAGCTATCCGGCCAGGCGCCGCCCGTCGAAAGCCGCGGCCACCGTGCGTGACGGCGACTTCCACGTGCAGGTGGCCGCCGCCGACATCGGCACCGGCGCGCGTACCGCGCTGACCAGGATCGCGGCCGAGACCCTCGGCGTCGCCCCTGACCGGGTGCACGTGGAGCTGGGCGACAGCGACCTGCCCGACGCGCCGGTCGCCGGCGGCTCGATGGGCACCGCCTCCTGGGGGTCGGCCGTCGTGCGCGCCTGCGAGGAGCTGATGAAGAACGGCAGCGAGGGCCACGCCGACACGACCGGCGAGATCGCGACCGACTCGCGGCTGGCCAGGCACGCCTTCGGCGCCCAGTTCGCGGAGGTCCGCGTCAGCGAGGTGACCGGCGAGGTACGCGTGTCGCGCCTGCTCGGCGTGTTCGCAGCCGGGCACATCGTGGACGCCAAGCTCGCGCGGTCGCAGTTCATCGGCGGCATGACGATGGGCCTGGGCATGGCGCTGATGGAGGAGACGCACACCGACGAGGAGTTCGGCGGCTTCCTCCGCCGCGATTTGGCCCAGTACCACGTCCCCGCCTGTGCCGACGTCCAGCACATCGAGGTCGTCTGGCTGGACGAGCAGGATGAGCGGCTCAACCCGATGGGCAGCAAGGGCATCGGCGAGATCGGCATCGTCGGCACCGCGGCCGCCATCGGCAACGCCGTGCACCACGCCACCGGCCTACGCGTCCGCAACCTCCCCATCACACCGGCGAAGATCCTCATGGCAAGGTTTTGACCCGTTCTTGGGAGGAAGGAGAGGTCTCTCGTGCAAGGGACGGGAGGCCGCGTGAAACGGGAGTCGGAGCAGGAGCGGGCGGACCGCAACTTCGTGGAGTTGCTGCAGGGCGCGCGCGTGGCGGTGACGGGCGTGCAGGTGTTGTTCGCGTTCCTGCTCACGGTGCCCTTCTCGCCGGGCTTCTCCCGGCTGAGCCTGGCCGACCGGTGGTTGTTCTACGTGGCGCTGGTCAGCGCCGCCGTCGCGTCGATCTGCTACATCGCGCCGACCGCGCAGCACCGCGTGCTGTTCCGGCAGGGCCGCAAGGAGACGCTCGTACGCCGCTCCAACTTCTACGGCATCGTCGGCGCGCTCGCCCTGGCCGTGTCGATGACCACCGCCACCATGCTCGTGATCGACCACCTTTTCGGCCCCACGCTGGCGTGGGGCACCGCGGTGGTCATCGCCGCTCTGGCCCTGTGGACGTGGTTCGGCCAGCCGGCGCTCAACCGCTCCGACGACGATCAGGACTTCTCGGACGGCGACGCCGTGCCGTCCTCATCCTCGGGCGGAAAGGCCGTGCCGTCGTCCCGCGAGGACTGACGCGCGTAGGCGGCCCGCGCCACCATGTACGCCGCCACCGCCACGGTGATCACCTGAGCGCCCCCCACCAGCAGCAGCGGCCCGGCCGTCGCCCACGTGGGACGGTGCAGCCACATGGCGAGCAGCACCAGCAGCACCCCCGCCACCTGCGGCTTCGTGCCCGCGTGCATACGATTCAGCGTGGTGCGGAACCGCACGAGGCCGGCCCCCGCCGACAGCGCCAGCCCCGCGCCGAGCAGCAGGCAGGCGGACTCGGCCACGTCGAGCGGGCTCACCGCGACCTCCCGGCGAAGAACCTGGCCAGCGACACCGACCCGACGAACCCCAGCAGCGACAGCACCAGCAGGATCGGCAGGTCCGAGTAGTCGTCCCTGGCCACGGCGAACGCGCCCACCCCGCACATCGCCAGCGCCGTCATCGTGTCGAGCGCCACCGCCCGGTCCAGCATCGACGGGCCGCGCGCCGCCCGGTAGAGCGTGAGCGCCGCCGCGCAGCCGAGCAGGCCGAGCGTCACCCCGTGCACCAGTGTCATCCCAGCTCCTCCCGGTCCTGCCGAGTCCCGAACGCCGCCACGATGCGCGACTCCAGCGCGGCCACGTCGGCCCGCACCGCCTCGGCCGCGTCGCCCGGCAGCCCGAGGACGTGCAACATCAGGCACCGCTCCGCGGCGTACGCCTCCACGACGATGCTGCCGGGCACGTTGGCCAGCGCCGTCATGATCATCACGATCATGGACTCCGACGACGTCCGCAGATGCACGCGCACGAGCTGCGTCGGCGGCGGTCCCGGCCGCACCACCCACAGCACCACCCGCGCGGTCGAGACCACCATGTCCCAGCCGAACCACACCAGAAAACGCACCAGCGCCACCGGGTGGATCCTGATGCCCGGGTCGAGCATCGGCAGCGGCAGCAGCCATGTCACCATGAGCGCGGCCGCCAGCCCGCCCACCACGTTCCCGATCGACAGGTCGCCCCACAGGGCCACCCACACCAGGGCCAGCCAGGCGATCAGCCGCAGCCGCGGGCTCACCGGTCCCTCCCGAGCACTGCCTCGATGTACGGCCCCCGCGCCATCAGCTCGACCGCCGCCCGCTGCGCCAGCGCCGACAGCGGCCCGGCCAGCACCGTGTACGACAGCCCCAGCGCCACCAGCGCCGCCACCGGCGCGGACAGCGCCACGGGCAGCGTGGCCGTGGTCACGGTCGGCTCCTGGCCGGTGTACTCCTCGCTCTCCACCACGGTGCCCGTCGTGGCCTCCCGCGGGGCGCGCCAGAACGCCTTGCCCCACGTCTTGGCGACCGCGTACAGGGTGAGCAGGCTCGTCACCAGCCCACCCGCCACCAGCAGGACCGGCAGCGGCCCGCCGGCGGCCAGACCGGCCTGCACCAGCATCAGCTTCCCCAGAAAGCCCGACATCGGCGGGATGCCGGACAGGTTCATGGCGGGCACGAAGAACAACACGGCGATCAGCGGCGCCGTCTTCATCAGACCGCCCAGCCCGCTCACGGAGGTGGTGCCGGTACGCCGCTCGATCAGCCCGGTCACCAGGAACAGCCCGGTCTGCACGGTGATGTGGTGCACCACGTAGAAGATCGCGCCGGCCATGCCCGCCGCCGTGGACAGCGCCACCCCGAACACCATGTACCCGATGTGGCTGACCAGCGTGAAGGACAACATCCGTTTGATGTCGGTCTGGGCGACCGCGCCGAGCACGCCCGTCAGCATCGTGGCCAGCGCCACCCACATGAGCAGCGTCGAGATGGGCCCGCCGGGGAACAGCAGCGCCTCCAGCCGGATGAGCGAGTAGACGCCGACCTTGGTGAGCAGCCCGGCGAACACGGCCGTGGCCGGGGCGGGCGCGGTCGGGTAGGAGTCCGGCAGCCACGCCGACAGCGGGAACATCGCCGCCTTGATCGCGAACACCAGCAGCAGCATGAGCTCCACCAGCAGCTTCACCTGCTCGGGCAGCGTGGCGAAGCGCACCGCGAGCTGCGCCATCGACAGCGTCCCCGTGGCCGCGTACGTGATCGCCAGCGCGATCAGGAACAACATCGACGAGGCCAGCGCCATCAGCGTGTACGTGGCGCCGGCGCGGATCCTGGACTCGGTGCCGCCGAACGTGAGCAGCACGTACGAGCCACTCAGCAGCAGCTCGAACGCCACGAACAGGTTGAACAGGTCCCCGGACAGGAACGCGTCGGCCACCCCCGCCACCATCACCAGGAACGCCGGGTGGAAGATCGCCATGGGCGCGTCGTGCTCCTGCACGTCGTAGGCGTTGGCGACCGAGTACACCATCACGCAGAACGTCACGGCCGACGACACCAGCAGCACCAGTGTGGACAGCCGGTCGGCCACCAGGCAGATCCCGATCGGCGCGGGCCAGCCGCCCAGCTCGGTGACCAGCGGGCCGCCCGCGTCCACCGTCACCAGCAGCAGCGCCGACACCACGAGGGACACGCCGAGGGTGACGAGGCTGATGAGCGACTGCAGGCGCCGCAGCCGGCCGCCGATCGCCAGCTTCACCCCGGCCGCCAGCAGTGGCAGCACCACGGGCACGCAGACGAGGCTCTCGATGATGTGCGCTGTGGTGTGGCCGGTGATCTGCGCCGTCACGAGTCCTCGCCCTCCAGCTCGGGGTCCCCGAGGGCCTGCCGCGTCCGCTCCTCCCTGATGGCCGCCCGCAACTGCCTGCGTGCCTCGCGCTGGCGGCCCTTGAGCCGCGTGCGCAGCTCCCGCTCCCTGGCCGCCTGCGCCTCGCGCCGGCGCTCGTGCTCCTCGCGCAGCTCCTCGATGCGCAGCACGTTGTCCGTGACGGCGGCGTGCTCGCGCTGCCCGGCCTCCTCCAGGCGGTCCTGCAGCTCCTCGTCCGACACGCCCTTTTCCCGGTGCTCGCGCATCCAGCGCTCCAGCTCGGTGTGCACCCGGGAGATGCGGCGCTCCAGGTCGGCCTCCTCCAGGCGTTCCCGCTCGGCCTGCTCGGCCTCCAGGTGCGCCAGTTCGGCCCGTTGGTCGGCGATCAGCCGCCGGTAGGCGTCCTGCCGGCGGCGCACGGCGTCGCCCAGCTCGCCGCGCCGGGCGCGCAGCCGCACCCGCCGGTCCTCGGTGTCGTCCTGGACCTCGTCGCTGCCGGTGAGCTGCCACGAGCGGTGCACCAGGGCCAGCAGGAACGCCGTCACGCCCAGGGTGATCACGATGGCGGTGAGCACCATGGCCTGCGGCAGCGGGTCGGCCATCCCCGGGGTGCCGGCGAAGGGCGGGCCGCCCGCGTCGCCGCCCGCGGTGATGATCAGCAGGTTCACGCCGTTGCCCAGCATGATCACGCCGGCCAGGACCCGTACCAGGCTCCGCTCGAGCAGCAGCGTCACCCCGGCCGCCAGCAGCGCGCAGCAGGCCGCGAACGGTAGCAGCGTCACGGTCACGAGCGCTCCTCGGCGTCGATCTGCCGGTCCAGCTCGGCTCCCAGGCCGCGCAGGATGTCCTGCACCATGCCGACCACGGACACGTACACGCCGAGGTCGAACAGCAGCCCCGTGGACAGGTGCACGTGCCCGATCACCGGCACGGTCACGTCCGCGACGAGCATGTCCAGCGCCGCCCGCCCGAACAGCAGCCCGGCCAGCGCCGTCCCCGCCGACAGCGTCAGGCCCACCCCCATGAGCACGCCCGCGTGCACCGGCACCGCGGTGGCCAGCTCGTTGCGGCCGCCCGCCAGGTACCGCACCATGATCGCGAGCCCGGCCACGATGCCGCCCGCGAACCCGCCACCGACCATGCTGTGCCCGATGAACAGCAGAAACACCGACAACACCAGCACCGTGTGGAACGTCAGCCGGGCGGCCACCTCGAACGCGATCACCCGCTGCCCGGGCGGCAGCGTGGCCGCCAGCCAGTGCGTGCGCTCGGTGGGCGGGTGCTCGCCCGGCTCGATGCGGTACGACCTGCGCCGAAGGAACACCAGGCTCGTCACGCCCAGGGTCAGCACGACCAGCACCGTGCTCTCGCCCATGGTGTCCCAGGCGCGGATGTCGACGATCAGCGCGCTGACGACGTTGCGTATGCCGGCCTGCTCGGCCGCCGCCTCCATCAGCGCGCCGACCGGCTCGGTGGTGCGCGCGGCCATCGCCAGCATGGCGGCGCCCGTGGCCATCACGCCCACGGCCAGGCCGATCGCCGCGCGGAACGGCATCGCCAGCCGGCCCTTGACCGGCTCGATCGGCAGCCGGCGCAGCACCAGCGCGAACACCACGAGGCTGACCGTCTCGGCCAGGAACTGGGTGAGCGCGAGATCGGGCGAGCCGTGCGCGAGGAACAGCAGCGCCGTGCCGTAGCCGGTGAAGCCCACGACGACGGCCAGGAACACGTAGGCGCGGGCGAACAACGCCAGCACGGCCGCCGCGATCGTCAGGACGGCGACGACCGGCTGCTCGGTCCGCTGCCAGCCGGTGACCGGCACGTCCAGGCGGGGTGCGCCGCCGCCGTACACGAGGGAGAACACGCCCACGCCCACCGTGGCCAGCAACGTCAGGACCAGGTAGTCAGGCACCGATCCCCGCTGGATGAGGCCGGTGATCTGGATGGCGAAGCGGTCCAGACGGCGGATGAACGCCCAGAAGAGCTGCCCGGTGTCGTACACGTGCAGCGCCGCGCCCGCCCTGGCCACCGGCTCTCTGGCCAGGAACAACGCCACACCCACGGCCAGCGCCGCCGCCGACAGCAGCAGCGGTGCCACGTGCCCGCTCCACAGCGCCAGATGGCCGCCGCCGTACCAGGTGCCGAACCAGGGGGCCAGCGGCGCCAGCACCAGGCCCAGCACCGCGAGCAACGCCGGGGGCCCGAACATGGCCGCGGGCACCAGGTGCACGGGCCGTTCCGCCACGCCCGGCTTGGCGGCGAACGCCCCCCACAGGAAGCGCAGCGTGTACGCCGCCGTCAGCGCCGACCCCGCCACCACGCCCGCCAGCACGATCGGCTCGTGCAGCAGCGCCTCCAGGGCGGCTTCCTTGCCCACGAAACCGGCCAGCGGCGGCAGCCCCGCCATGGACGCCCCCGCCAGAACCGCCGCCGCGCACACCCACGG
>NZ_VCKY01000242.1 GCF_005889735.1 Nonomuraea turkmeniaca | reverse complement strand
TCCAGCCGGAGCCCTTGTTCGATCATGAGAACAGATGTACCCGCGATGACCCCATCCGGCCAGCAGGTACCAGATCACGGCGTGTCGCTGACCTGGGGAAACATGCGCATTAGCCGATTAAGAGGGAGTAGGCGGCCTGCACCGCGTCAGGCGGGACGATCTCCGGCCAGAGGCCCCTGACGACGGCCGTGACGGGCGGGGTGGTCGCGCCCAGGAGGACCGCCGCGCCGATCATCGCGGCGGACCCCGCTTGGTGGGCCATCAGCAGAAGACCGTAGGACACCACGTGGGCAGCGAGGTAGACCGTGAGGACCCGGCGCCTGCCGTGGCGGTCAACGAGCCGGCCGCCGAGCGGCGCGGACATGGCGAGCGCCAGGGCATGTCCGGTGAGGACGAACCCGGCTGCCGTGTATGAGCCGAGTGGTTCGAGGGCTGCCAGGAGCAGCGCGAGACTGAGCACCGGCGTGCTCAGCTTGACCGTCAGCGCGACGACAAGCAGGTAGGGCACACCGGAGTGGGACAGGAGGCGGCGGTAGGAGGTGACCACAAAGGCTCCGTTACCATCAAAACGTGTTTGGTACATAACGAACCATGAGGATGGTTACTGGTCAAGTGGAGATAGCCTGTAACGTCACACGTCAAGCCCCGGTGATCGCCGAACTGGTCAATGTGGCGACCTCCCCCTGGCGGGGCGGCGCCGAGACGCCATGTCTGGAGGGCGATGACCTGGTGAGGGAATTCGTCGCCCTGGTCGGTGAGCGCACCCGGAAAGCGGTGCTGGACGATCTCGACGCGGACGTTCGTCTCGGGGAACTTGCGAGGGAACTGCGCGAGGTGCTGATGGCCGAACAAGCCGCGGATCAGGCGGCGCTCATCAACGCCATGATTCGTAAATACGGCGCCCAACCGTACCTGGTCGAGGATGTCGGCCAGCCGTTCCACCTGCATTTTCACGGGTCAGGCGGCACCTGCGTGGAAGCGTTGGGAGGCGAGTTCGCCACCGCGCTGGCGCTGATCGTGGACGGCTACGGTCCGGACCGGTTCGGGCAGTGTGAAGCTCACCGGTGCGACGCCGTCTACATCGACCTCACCCGCAACGGATCGCGGCGCTACTGCAGTAGCTCGTGCACGGCACGCGCCAAGACCGCCGCCTACCGAAGCCGCCGACATGCCTGAGTCCGGCCATGGCCGATCTGATGATGGCCGATCTGATGGCCGATCCGCTCGGAAAGCGCCTGCGGGTCCCTCCGCGGGATAGGCTATGGCCTCGCCGGGCTCAGGACCCGTCCACCAGGATCTCGGCGAGGGCGCCCAGCAACTCCCGGACCTCGGACAGCGACGGCCGGGGGTACGCCTCGCCGGAGACGAGCAGGTTGTGCACCGCTCCGGTCACCAGAAACCCGATCGCGTGCTCGTCCACCCGAGCCCCGATCCGGTCCAGGCGCTTCTCGGCGGCGATGTAGCGGGTGACGGTGGTCGGCAGGGCGTCGACGAACCCGCTGCCCAAGGCCGAGTCGTGGAAGCCCCCTTCCTGTACGGGCACCCCGGCGGCCAGCTTGATCACTTCGGCGGCGGGGCCCAGCAGCACATCGGCGAACCGGCCCAGGTTTTCCGCCACGGTGCCCGTGCCGGCCTGCGCCACGATTTCCTCCAGGCTTGTCGTGAGGTCCTGGAACTGCCGGTCCACGACCGCGAAAATGAGCGCTTCCCGGCTATCGAAGATCTTGTACAGCATGCCGAGGGAGCATCCGACCTCGTGAGCCAGCGCCCGCATGGTGAGGGCGTCGGCCCCGTCACGGCGGACGAGCCGGGCGGCGTGGTCGATCATCGAAGCGTGCAGCGCCGCCGTCGCGGCGGCCCCACGTCGGGCCGGTGCTATGACCCCTCCACAGTGTTGCGGCTGCATCGTGGCTCCGAAGCCTATCATGAACGGTGGTTCATGATAGCTGGCGGCGTTTTCCCAGCGAGCCCGGCGCGTGCGCGGTGACCAGCCACTGGGCGCCCGGCAGCAGCACGCCCGCAGAGCTCTCGTACGGCTTCAGCGCGGCCTCCAGCCTGGCCCGCGCCTCCTCCCAGGAGAGCAGTTCGTCCTGCTCGAGGAGGTAACGCGTGGGGCCGCTGGCGAGAAGGGTCTCGGCGGCCTCGTCCGCCGTTCGGCCAAAGTCCTGCGGCAGCCGTGCCGGTTCGACCGATGCGTCCGCGAAGCCGGCCCTGACCAGGACGTCGTGCAGACGAGCGGGATCTGACAGGGAGAACATGGCAGGGCGCTCGCCTGGATACTGGGCGACCACGTCGCGAGGCGCTGGCGGGACGCCGAGCAGGGCTGCGACGGGGATCACGTACCACCCGCACTCCTCGGGTTGCTGCGGGCACACGACGGCCAAGCGCCCGCCCGGCCTCAGCGCCCGCCCGATGTTGGCGAACGCGGCCACCGGGTCGGCGAAGAACATGACGCCGTACATGCTGATGGCCACATCGAAAGAGCCCTCGGGGAACGAGTGAATCTGGGCGTCGGCCTGCTCGAAGACGACGTTGCCGATCCCGGCCGCCGCGGCGGCGCGGCGGGCCCGACGCAGCATCGGCGCCGACAGGTCCACGCCGACGGCGCCCCCGGCGGTGGCCTGCCGCGCCGCCAGCAGGGTGGTCTCGCCCGTTCCGCACCCTATGTCGAGCACCCGGTCCTCCGGGCCGATGCCGGCGATGGCGATCAGGCGCAGGCAGGTCTCCGTGAAGCCCCGATTCTCGCCCTGCTTCGGGGATTTAGCCCACGCGGCGCCCTCGGCGCCGTTCCAGGCCTGGAATTGATCGTGGTTGACGACGTCCATGGCAGTGATGACTCCTTGTGAACCTGGGGTTGTGAACTGTTGTTCGCGATCTGGGGCGAGGATCGGGATCGATGAGAGCGAAAGCTTCTTCACCGCGAAGGCGGTACCCTCAGCGAGCCGTTCTCGGTGACGCCGATTCATTCGCCCGCGGACTGGCACGACCTGCTGGATTCCCCTCCGCGCTTCCCGCAGCGTCACCGGATGCTCTGGGTGGCCGCTGTCGGCTACCGCGCCCCATTTGGGACTACGGGGGCGCGTAAGATGATCCGGTCGGCGTCGGCTGCGGATCGTCAGTGCTCGTCGAGGATCTCGAAATCTTCTGCGCCAGCCTCCCGGGTCAGCGCGAACGCGGCGGCGGCTTCGGGGCTGCCGGCCACTGCCTGCCGGGCCGCCGCCAAGCTGGCGGCCGAGTCCCAGCGCCAGATGCCGGCCCAGTGCTCATCGTCGACTCTGCCCAGCCACACCTCGCCGAGCCCTGGCACTGCGGCTCTGGTCGCGGCGACGAGGGCGGCGTGCCGGGCCCGCAACTGTTCGGCGTCGGCGGGATCGATCTGGAACCGGGTGACCGTGATAAGAGGCATGACCGTACCTGTTCTCGAGTGGGCTTTAGTGGTTCGGCTTGGGGGGTGGCGGATACCAGGGGTGGAGCCTGATCGGCAGAGCTGCGATGTTCGATGAAGCCGTCAAGAAATAACGCGTTGCTTTCGGATCTCGGGTCTTGTTGGTGGCGTATAACGATCCCCGACGATGTTCTCGAGCAGCTCGTGCGGCAGTTGGAGGCGTCGCCTTCGCTCTGAATCGGCGGTGGCCGCCAGCTGAACCGCGCTGCCAGAATGCGACACGCCGACAGGTTAATTCCTTACAACTCCGATAGATCCAGTACGTGGTGGAGGTGGCGGACCCCGCGCGGTAGGTGGGCGGCCTTCAGCGCGGCGATGGCGGCTATCGCGGCGGTGGCATGCGCCTGGATTCGGCCGCCGAGCGTATGGGTGCGGCCGTCGGCGCTGCGCGCCAGGGCCAACCATCGTTGATCGCCTGGGAGGTGCCAGGAAGGCGCCGCGTGCGCGGCCGCGGGAAGACGCGTCAGGGTGGCCAGGGCGGCGGTCGCCAGACGTGACGTGAGCCCGAAGTACGTACGGACGGGCACGCTGAGGTCGAGGTGGAGGACGTGCTGGTCGCTGTAGTCGGCCCGAAGCAGACGGCGCACCCCGTACCCGGGCAGGTGGAAGAGCCGGGGACGGCTGTAGTTGCGGATCCTTTCGCCCGTCGCCGGATCGGCGAAGTCCTGACCGAGCAACTGGTACGCCCAGGCGGTGGAAGCCTTGCCGTAGCGCTCACCGGCGCCGAGCAACAAAGCGATGTCGATGGGCTGGGCTGGCGCGTCGCGCTGGACAGCGGCGGCGAGCAGGTTGGTCAAGCCTGGGCCCAAGCCCACGCTGAGCAGGATGGGGGCGGACGGCTTGAGGCGTTCGACGGCGGTTGTGTAGTCCGTGCTCGCCGTGATGTCCACGAAAGCCGCGCCGTGGCGGGTGACCTGGTCCGCCAGGGCGGCATCTTCTGTGCCGGCGCAGTTGAGCACCACGTCCACGTCCTTCAACACGCGATCGAGACCGTGGGGATGACCGGCGTCAATCAGCAGATCGGCGCGCTTTGGATCACGTCCCGCGGCCAGGACGTGCGCAGCCATCTCCCGGAGATAAGCGACCGCTTGGGAGCCGATGGCACCGTAGCCGCCCAGGACTATGACGTTCATACGGGTCTCGTCCTGACTCGTTCGTGAAAGATCCGGGACCACAGGCTCCCGACGTGGCCTTGACGCCTTCCGTCGTGGACAGCGCCCGCAGCGCGGCGGTACTCCCGCCACTGGTCAGATTCCGCTGCGCGCAGGCGGCGCCCGTCGTGGCGGGCGGGCTGGGTGCTGCCGATCAACGGCCTGCCCGCGATCCGGTGCGCATGCTGCCATGCTCTGGTGCTGTCGCTCACGCGGTCACCGCCTGGCCGCGCTCGCGCAACAGGCGCACGAGCAGCAGCGCCGTCA
Organism: Nonomuraea turkmeniaca; assembly: GCF_005889735.1. Lineage (GTDB taxonomy): Bacteria > Actinomycetota > Actinomycetes > Streptosporangiales > Streptosporangiaceae > Nonomuraea > Nonomuraea turkmeniaca. Next base: position 11,245 of record NZ_VCKY01000242.1, on the reverse strand, counting down.
CGGCGGCGGGGAGGACGTGCAGCACGCCGGTGGCCTCGAAGAACAGGTCGAACGGCTGCCCAGGCGTCACGTAGCCCCCTTGGAGGAGCGGGGAGAGCACGTGGGTGTACAGGCCCTCGAAGAGCCCGAACGAAAGAACGAAACCGACCAGGGACACCGACCAGTGGATCCACCAAGCCACCCGGGCGACAGCGTCATCGCCGGCCGGGCGCCGGGCCCAAGCGTATGCGGCCACGTCCAGGGCCAGCAGCAGCGCGGCGGCGAGGACGGCGTGGTAGCGCCCCGGGGTGCCGTAGATGACGGCGCCGTACACGTGATGAACGGTGGTGATCAGCGCGTTGGCGCTGCACCACGCCAGCACCTGCACGTTCGTCCTGGACGTACGGATGGTGGGGCTTTTGCGATCAGTGGTCATGTGGCCTCCAACGGGAATTGGGTGCTGGACGCGGCATCCTCGGCCGGTGGGCCTGGCAGATCACTTAGGACGCGAGGGTATGCCGCGACGAGGTGCGTCGGCTGTTGCGGATCCGCGGGCCGCCTAGGCATTGAGGCGGTTGCTCGAAGCGTTCACGCCATCGTGAACAGCTGTCCACGACAGTAGCATGAACATGCGTTCACAACAATGGCGCTTACGCCTCGGCGCCATCCAGGTCCTCTTCAGGCACAGCCGCGCGCGATGCTCGACCCGATATCGGTGCCCGTGAGGGGAAGCGCTGCCCCGCGCTTGTCCGTGTGCTGTGCTTCGAGGACTGCGGACCCTACGGCTGCCGAGAATGTCAACCCGCAGAGGTCATTTAGCTTGCCCCGCCCCTCCCGACTCGTGTCCGCTTCGGGCTCTGGACGAGGGGGAGGGCAGACCCGCGCCGCCAACCCCTTCACCGTGTCGTTGACACTCCGCCTCCGCGACCCCGCACCGGATGCGGATCGCCGGCGGCCCGGCCGCCGCGAACGCACGCTCGGCAAGCGCGAGCCCAGCACCCGCGAGCCCAGCACCCGCGAGCCCAGCACCCGCGCCTGCTCGTTCTGAAGCTGCACCTACCCGCAGCGCGCCATGGTGCAGAGCTTGGGGTGCAGATCTGCCCGCGCTCCGGCGGGCCGGAGCGGTGCCACATGACCCAGCCCAACCAGCACCCGAGAGTCGCGGTGCGCCCGCGCGGCCTGTAGCCGGCGTCATAGACCGCGTCCAGGTCGACGCCGGCCACCGCGGGCAGCCGCTCGGCATCGCCGATCGGGATCCGGTGCGCCTCGCGCTGCCGCTCCACTCCGCGCTCCAGCCGGCCCGCCCGATCGACCGCCCATTTCACCTGCGCCAGCAGGGACGTGACGGTGATGTCGGCGTCCGCCGAGGATTCCGTCGCGCCGCACTTCTGCGGGTCTGCTGGACCAGCCGTGCCTACACAGCCGCTGCCGGCGATCGAACTCCGCGTCGACTGCCCCGGGCGCGAGCCCGCCCGCCAGCACACGCCTGACCCGCCCCCATGCCGGCTCCGGCGGGACGGAGATCCGGCCCTGCATCATCAAGGTCCGCGCGGGCGCCTTGTCAACGCTCCGGGTCTTCAGGAAGCTAGGACACACTTCTTGCCGAACGTCCGGAGACTTGCGATGGACGGCGGCGAGGCCGCTACCGCTCTGAAAATGCTGAGCGGACGGACGACCCGCGCTAAGCACGAATATCCCTAAATTAACCAGATTGTGTCATGTTTCGTTTCCTTGCCTGCCGAAGGTGAGATGACGTTTGTACTTTCTGTGTCATGAGTGAGCATGAGGTGTCCTGCGTCGTCCGGCGGCTGATCACCTATCCCGTCAAGGGATGTGCCGGGATCGAGCTGACGCATGCCACGCTGGCGGCGACCGGTGTCGATCACGATCGCGTTTTCATGGTGGTCGATGACGACGGCGGCTTCCGCAGCCAGCGGCGCGATCCGCTGCTGGCGATCATCCGGCCCGCGATCGACGCGGCTGGCTCGCGTCTCACGCTGCGCGCGCCCGGCGTCGCCGATCTGCACCTCGACGTCGATCTGTCCTCTGCGCGGCGGCCGGTACGGCTGTTCGGGACCCCCTACTTCGGCATCGACCAGGGCAAGGACGCCGCCACGTGGCTCTCGGCGCTGCTGGGCGCGCCGCGCCGGCTCGTCCGGGTGCCGCCGGAACATGATCGGGTGACGGACGGCTGGACGCCGGGGACCTCGGGCTATGCCGACAGCAGCCCGGTCCACGCCGTCTCCCGGGCCTCGCTCGACGAGCTGAACCGGCGCCTGGACGTGCCGTTGCCCATGGAGCGCTTCCGCCCCAACATCGTGCTCGACGGATGGGATGAGCCGCACCTGGAGGACCGCATACGCCGCCTCGTCATCGGCACCGCCGAACTCGGTTACGCCAAGCCCGCCATCCGATGCGCCGTCACGATGGTCGACCAGGACACCGGCGGCAAGGCAGGCCCCGAGCCCCTGCGAACGCTCGCCACGTACCGGCGGGCGGCCGGGGCCGGGGCCGGGGTCGCGTTCGGTGTCAAGTTCTCTGTCGTACGCCCGGGCGAACTCACCGTCGGGGACTCGGTGAGTGTCACGTCCTGGCACCTGGCGGAGACGGCCGACAACTCCCGCGAACCGGCGCGCATGTGACAAGGGTTGGACTGTGTCCGGATTCGCGCCGCAGCCGGATTCGCACCGCCCGTTCGTCATCATAGTGACGCGACAGGTGGAGCGGGTCCGCCCTCGCGGCGAGGGCTTCGTGGAGGATGCGGTCTTTGCGCATCCGGTCGACGCTGCATCCAGTGCGGTTCATCCGCAGCGTCACGAATCGCTGGCTGATCGGGCCGGTGCCGTGGGCGGTCTTGTCGCTGATGAGGACGTGTGGGTTGGAGGTGGCGCGGCGGTGGCGGAGCCAGCGGCGGAGCGCTCTGTGCTGAGGTCGCCCAGTCGCTGACGACGGCAGCAGGCAGGCGGCGGCGGTGATGATGGTGGGAGGTCCAGAATCCGCTGGACTGTTCGGAGCCAGGGGAAGGGGATGTTCTGGCCGTAGAACCCGAACACCGTGGTGGGCACGGCGATGATGGCGGCCACATCGGTGATCTCGGGCTCCGCCGTGGGCGCGCAACACCTGTGTCTCCTCGCCACGTACGTGGCGAGGTGGGCTACTGTGGCGGGCATGGACTCGTCCGTCCCCGGTGGCGTCCCGCCCCGCCAGGCCATGGTGCTGCTAGCCTCCGACCACGTCCCTGATCAGCTCGGCGGAAGCTATGAGGATGGTTGCGCCGCGCTCGCCCTGGAAGTGGCCTGTGGCGATTAGTGATGCGGACATTTTGAGCACGCTTTCCGCCTACCTTGAGCGCCACCCGGACGAGGCTGAACTGCTGGCTGAGCCGGTTCAGTTCCTTTCCCAAGGAGGGGATTTCGCCTCGCGACGGACGTTCCCGATGCACGTGACTGTCGGTGCGCTGCTAGTCCGCAATGACGCCGAAATTCTGCTCGTTGAACATTGTGCGTACGGGATCATGTTGCAGCCTGGTGGCCATGTCGAACCGTCGGACAGCTCCCTTATCGTCGCTTCGATGCGTGAACTGACAGAGGAGACTGGTGTCGACCCTGACACTATCCTCCTTGTCTCACAGAGCCCCGCCTACATCGAGTGCGGTCCGGTTCCAGCGCGACCCGAGAAGGGCGAGCCGGGTCACTACCACCTCGACATCGGGTACGCCTTCGTGACAGCGCACGCGGACGTGGGGCGCATCCAGGAGTCCGAGGTGAAGGGTGCCGGCTGGTACCCGCTCGCCGAGGCCGAGCGGGTTGTTGGGCGCCGCATCGCGCGAGCGGTCAGTGCCGAAGGATGCCCCCCCGATGCGCTCCTCCCTTCATCACGATCATCCATAGTTTCGCCGAATCGCCAGCTCGAATAGAGAAGCCAGTGAGCCTATCTCGGAATCACCGACTGGCGGTCGGGGTGAGCTGCGTAGATATATTTCATCGCTGTTGAGTCGCTGATCCCGAACACCTTCATGAGATGTATCGGATCTTCTGTGTGTTTAGCCTCATCGAGGATCCGGTCCTGCCTTAGTCGTGTCGGGCTTATGCCCAGCGGTGTGAGCATGGCGTGGACAAGCAGGGGACTCATGGCTTCGTCGCCGTCGGCGGTCTGTTGGGTAACCAGCAGGTAGCGATGTATCCATTCAGGCCAGTGATTAATTAGGCGGTTTGTGGCGGCATCCAGAGATTCCCGGCGAGCGCGTCGCGGAGGGCGTCGAGGGGATGGATGCCGTGGTTGCGGGCGGTGCCGAGGTAGGAGCGGATGAGGCAGTAGCGGGCGGCCGGTGCGCACGCTGAGCCTGTGGGGCTCATAAATAGGGTGCGGTGTCTGACCTGCCGGTTCTCGGGTGGTGTCAGCTGGCCATCTGATCAGCTGGCGATCCGGTACTCGTTGATGAGGCCTGAAGGGTGTCAAAACTAAGCCTAGGCCGTGACCTGCCTCTTTATGACTGCACCTCGTTGGTCAGCCGGCTCGCTGGTACTCGTTGATCAGCCCGCCGAGAACTTCGCGGCGCTCGATTCGGTCCGTCGGCAGCGGGATCACGTCGGAGTCGTCCGTGGGAGCTCGAAGGCCGAGGGAGCGGTGCGGCTTGTGCCGATTGTAATGATCAGCATATTCGTTCAGCACGGTGCGAAGGTGCCGCTCGCCAAAGATCAGCAGCCTGTCGGTGCACTCCGTGCGTGCGGTCCTGACCCATCGCTCGGCGAACGCATTCGCGCGAGGCGACCGCGGCGGGATCTTCAGCACGTCAATGTCGTCGCCTGCGAACACCTCATCAAAGCTGCTGGTGAACTTCGCGTCCCGATCCCGTATCAGGAACCGGAACGCGCCGGCCCGGTCCTTCAGGTCGGAGAGGAGGTTCCGGGCTTGCTGGGCAACCCATGCGCCATCAGGGTGGGCGGTCACGCCGAGCACGTGCACGAACCGGGTGCCGACCTCCACCACGAAGAAGACGTACAATCGGCGCAGCGTGACGGTGTCCACCGCGAAGAAATCACATGCCAGCGTGCTCCCGGCATGAGCACGGAGAAAATCGCGCCAGCGGTCGTCGGTCCGTCGCGGCGCCGGACCCAAGCGCGCTCGTTTGAGGACTCGGCGGATCGTCGCACCGCTGACTTGGTGGCCCAAATGCAGTAGTTCGCCACGCATGCGTTCGTAGCCCCAGCGCGGATTCTCCCGTGCTAACTGCTGGATCAACGCCACGACCGCCGGATCGGTCGCAGGCCGTCCCATCCTCCGGTGCGGGTAGGTCCAGTGGCGTGCGATCAGGCGCCGGTGCCAGCGCAGCAGCGTCCCTGGTGTCACCAGTCGGTGAGCGCGCAGCGCCGTCGGCAGCCCTCGGGCCAGCGCGGACAGCACCGCTCGATCCGTCCACGACAGCCTCGGACGGCCAACCTGACGGCGGAGCACTGCGACCTCATGTCGCAGTACGAGGATCTCCATATTATTGGTCGCGTCGCTACGAGCGAGCAGGGTCAGCCAGGCCAGAATGCGGCAGAAGATCAGATAGAAGAGACGGAGTGTCACGAGCCTCGAGCATGCCCGACCCAGGCCCCTGCTCCGACCAGGAAGGCAAGACAAACCAGCAGCTCACGACCGTGAATGGGAGTATTGACACCCTTCAAGCGCCAGGGGATGCCGGTGCGGTTGACGTAGAGGATCGCGTTGAGGACGGTGCGCAGGTCGTGTTCGGGAGGGCGTCCGATGTCCAGGGCGCCTGCGCGGCGTTGGGCTCGCCAGGCGGTCAGCACGGGCTCGACGAGCGCCCAGCGGGCGTCGGACAGGTCGCTGGGGTACGGTCGCGGTTCGGTCATGTCTTCGGCGTACTGCTGCGTGAAGTGGCTGGCCAGACGGCTATCCGGCCGTCGATCAAACATGGGCGAGGTACCGCAAGTTGGGACGAGACAGGAGCTTTCGGGGCCAGACGGGCGCGATGCGTAGGCCTGAATCGCCGATTGAGTACCGTAACGGGTCAAAGAGTGCGCCGATCCGGTGATCAACCTGCGGAGCAGAAGCCTTCATATGCCACTAGGGAGTGTCCCGTGATCTTTGATGGCGGTTTGGTGTAGATCATCCGTGTGGACGGGGAGCGTCTGAAGCGTCATGACCTTAGAGACGAGGAGTGGGCGCGACTGGCGCCGCTGCTCCCTGCGCAGAACGTGCACGGGGCACGATGGAGCGATCATCGGACGGTGATTAACGGAGTGTTCTTCCGGACCCGGACGAGTTGCGCCTGGCGGGACTTGCCGCCGTGTTACGGCAGGTGGAAGACGGTCTACAACCGGCATCGCCGATGGTCGCTGGACGGGACGTGGGAACAGATCCTGGACGGACTACGGGCCGGGTGTGACGAAGCCGAGGGCGAGGACTGGACGATCAGCGCGGACTCTACGATCGTGCGGGCGCACCAGCATGCCGCTGAAGCACGACATGCCCCGGCCGTCGACATCACCCAAAAGGGGCTGGTAATGATCACGAACGGGTGACGAAGGGCGGTCGCGAAGCGCTCGGCCGGTCCCGAGGCGGCCTGACCACGAAGATCCACCTGGCCGCCGACCGGCGCTGCCGCCCGATCGCCCGGCTCACCTCGCCCGGCCAGCACGCTGACTGCCCGAAGTTCATCGTGCTTATGGAGTCGATTCGCATCCGCCGCCGCGGCGTGGGCCGCCCTCGCACGAAGCCGGCCCGTGTCTTGGCCGACAAGGCCTATTCCTCCCGCGCCAACCGCCTCTACCTGCGGAGAAGCGGCATCAAGGCCGTCATCCCGGTCAAGAATGACCAGGCTGCCCACCGCGCCAACCGCAGCTCCAAAGGCGGACGGCCACCAGTGTTCGACCGTGACGCCTACAAAGAACGCAACACCGTCGAACGCTGCGTCAACAAACTTCGCCAGCACCGCGCCGTCGCCACTCGCTACGACAAGAGAGAACGCATCTACCTGGGCACCATCGACGTCGCCTCGATCCGCATCTGGCTCCGCCACCCCGTCACGTGACGGGCGCCCCCTCACCATCGCCGAGGATGGTCACCGTCTCCTCCAGGATTCCCGCGAACTCGGCGGCCGGGAGCTTGGCCACGAAGACCGTTCCCGCATGCTCGGGATGTGTGAGCAGGTGGCCCTCTCGCCAGAACTCTAACGTGATCACCAGGCGGACCCCATCCCGCCAGAGGAATGACGTCACGTTGTCGGTCGTGGGCCCCAGCCCCAGCGATGAAAGAACCCGAACCGCTCGTACTCCTGCTCGCCGTCCCTGGCCCCGGCCTGAAGCCGCCGGTGAATGGCCGCCGGAGACAAACCGACGAACGGCGGGGCTTGGTCCTCAGCGGAGCGGATCCCGGCAGCGGTGCGTGCCAGGTAAGAACGGAACTGTTTGACGAAGACCATGTTGTCCTCGCACGTCACCCACTGATCAGCGATCCACAGGTCCACCCGACGCAGCGCCGAGCCGTCCCCGTCTCCGACCTCGACAGCGAACCTACGCTTGTCGCCCAAAAGCCCAGCCATCCGAGCACCGTGCAGATGCATCGCCCGCGCACAAACACGCCTCGCCCGTCACTCACACCAAAGCCATGATCACGGGACACGCCCTAGTTAGGCCTAAACACCCACTAAGTGCGGGTGTTTAGGCCTAACTGGTGGCATATGGCAGGATCTGCTCCGCAGGTTGAGCGCCAAATCGACGCGCGCTTCGACCTGTTTCGTACTGCGTATCCCATTCAGGCCAGCACGTGACGCCCGTTTGCCCCCAGAAAATCCTGTCTCATCCCGACATGTAGCGCTTCGCCACGTTTGATCGACGGCCGGACGCCCGTCTGGCCAGCCCCTTTGCCCGGCAGTACGCCAAAGGCATGACCGAACCGCGACCGTATCCCAGCGTGTGGGTGCCGAATATCGTGTCACAGGGTTTGATCTGGGGTTTTGCTGTGTTCGATGGCTCGGCTTCGGCAGGATCGTGGGGTGGCTCTGCGGCTGCTGTGCTTGATCGTTTTCCGGGTATTCGGTTGGATCGCGCTGCTCGCCCGATCACAGGCGTCCAAGGACGCAGAGATCCTGGTGCTGCGGCATCAGCTGGCTGTGCTCCGCCGCCAGGTGGCCGCTCCCAGGCCATCGTGGGCGGACCGGGCGATCCTTTCCGCCCTCTCGCGTCTCGCCGCCGCCCCGCCGCGTGAAGGGCTGCGGCCGCTGCGCGACCCGGCCACGGCCCACCTCGACGAGGACGACGGCGCCGAGGGCTGACCGGGCCATCCCCGGCTTTCGCGGAGATGCAGAGCCGTTCGCGCAGCTGCGGGCGGAGGACCTGACCAGGGAGGGCTTCGGCCAGGTGGCCTGCTCGGGACGAAGGAGGGGGCGTGGCACAGTCGTTTTCAGAAGATAAGCAGTATCTTGCCGAGCACGCCGCCTGCTTCGAACCGCTCATGGGCGCTGCGGACCTCGTGGAAGGGGTAGCGGTGCGCGATGCGTAGCCGGAGTTCGCCTCTGTCCACGAGGGCGGCGAGGTGGGCGAGGTGATCCTGATCCTCCTGGACGTAGCTCTTGGCGGCCCCGGGGATGTCGGGCAGGGGATGGTCAGCGATGGAGACGTACCGTCCTCCCGGCGCGAGGGCGGGGCCCGCGGCGGTGCCTGCGGTGTCCAGTACTGCCGTATAGGTACGGCGGGGGAGATCGGCCGGGGCGTGCCAGACGCGTTCGGCGCCGAGTTCCCGGGCCGCTACGAGGTGCTCGGGGCGTGAGACCAGGGCGTCGACGGTGGCCCCGGTGTGGCGGGCGAGCTGGACGGCCATGCCACCCACGGCACCGGCCGCGCCGGTGATCAGAACGTGGTCTCCGTCGGTGACTGCTGCCTGCTGGAGGGCCTGCAGCGCCGTCACTCCGGCCAGAGGGAGTGACGCGGCATCCACCAGCGAAACCGTGGTGGGGGCGGCCGCCAGCAGCCGGGCCGGCAGGGCGACCTGCTCGGCCCAGGTACCGCGGCCGGTGGCGATCTGCGCGGACATCGCGATCACCTGGTCCCCGGGGCGGTAGCCGGGGTGGTTGGTGGCGGTGACGACTCCGGCCAGGTCCCACCCCAAGGTGGCGGGGAGTTCGGGCCCGACCTCCCATGCGCGGGTCTTCCAGTCCACCGGATTCAGGCTGCTTGCGGCGGTACGGATTAGCACCTCGTCAGCTCCTGGAGCGGGCTGGGGAACCTCCCGGACGGACAAGACTTCGGGTCCGCCGTGGCTAGCGATCTGGATCGCGTGCATGGCGACCTCCTTTGCGGGGCGAATGGACGGGGGATCAGGCGGCGGTGGAGGTGAAGACTTCGGGTTCGGCGTCCTGCGCCGACGTCCGTGTCCGGGGCAGGACGAGATAGGTGAGGGACAGTCCGATCAGGCTCAGCACCGCGCCCGCCAGGCCGGTCCAGCGCAGAGCGCCGACGGCGACGATCGCACCGCCGATAACCGAGCCGGCTGCGGCGCCGAGGTTGAAGGCACCCACGTTGACGGAAACGGCCAGAGTCGGAGCGGCGCCCGCGTAGTGCAGGATCAGTCCCTGCAGCGGGGCGATGGTCGCGGTGGCGAGCAGGCCGAGCACCAGGACCGCGGCCACGGCGGTGGGCTGCCACACCGCGGCGAACGGAATGAGCAGGAGCGTCCCCGTCAGCCCGCCGAAGACCCCACGTACGGTTGCGCTCATCGATTTGTCGGTCAGCTTTCCGGCGGTGAGATTGCCGAGGAAACTGCCCGCGCCGTAGGCGAGCAGCAGACCGGAGACCGCCGCGGCGGAGAAGCCAGAGACGCGGGTCAGCAGCGGGGCGATGTAGGTGAACACTGTGGCGACCCCGGAGAAGCCCACCGCGGTGGTGGCGATGGCGAGCATAACCGGCCGACGCGCCACCACGCGTATCTCGTCACGCAGTCGCGTGGCCGGCGCCTCCTGCCGGGGCAGCACCGCGGCCAGGAGAACGGTGCCCGCCACGGCAAGAGCGGTCAGCACGGCGAACGGAGCCCGCCATCCGGAACTCTGCCCGAGCAGCGCCCCCAGGGGCACCCCGAGGAGCGTGGCCACGGTGAAGCCGGAGGCGACGGTGGCGATGGCCGAGCCCGTCTTCTCGGCCGGGACCACCCGGGTCGCCGTCACCAGCGCCAGGGCCAGGAAGGCGGCGTGGCTGAGCGAGGACACCACGCGGCCCACCAGGAGCAGGCCAAACGAAGGCGCCACGGCGCTGATTGCGCTGCCTGCCGCGAACAGCGCCATCAGGCCGACGGCGAGCCCCTTGCGCGGCAGACGCGCGGTCAGCAGGGCCATGACGGGCCCTCCGACCACCACTCCGAGCGCGTATGCGGTCACCGCTTGTCCAGCGGTTCCCACGGAGATGTCCAGATCAGCTCCGACCTGGGGCAGCAGCCCGGCGATCAGGTACTCCGAGGTACCCACGACGAAGACGCTTGCGCACAATGCCGCGAGCGTCGCGAACCCCTTGTTCACGTTCATGCTGCAGACGCTAAAGTCTCACATCAATATGAGAGTCAAGTCGAGGGGACAAGGTCCGCGCGGCCATCAGGAGGTTTTTGTGCGTATCGGTGAGTTGTCCCGGCGGACCGGCGTGGCCGTGCACCTTCTGCGCTACTACGAGGAGCAGGGTCTGCTCCACCCACAGCGGCGCCCCAGCGGTTACCGGGAATACGTCGAAGAGGACGTTGCCATCGTCCGCCGCATCCGCAGCCTTCTGGCCGCCGGCCTGAGCACCTCAACAATCACTACGGTCCTGCCGTGCCTGGGGGACACCGGCGACCGTCTCGTCCCCACCTGCTCAGACCTGCTCGCCGACCTCCACCAGGAGCGCGACCGCATCGCTCAGGCTATCAACGACCTTCAGGCCTCCATGGCCGCGCTCAATGACGTCATCGCCGCGGCCCCGGCCGACGTCACTCGGCGCATGAACGAAGCGGTTCTCACATCGACAACCACAACCTCCGGTCCTGCCACGGCGGGGCCCTACTCTGTCGTCAAGAGATCATGTCCGGCCGAGTAGCTCCGGAGATTCCCGGCCATTTACTGGGGTCTGGTGCACTTGATGGGGAGCGGTCACGGTCAGTGATTGGGGGTGGCTTAGTGGTCCAGTTCGTAAGTCATTCGAGGGTTCACAGGGCCGCTGGTAGTGCGACAGGCTGGTGGCCGCAGCCGGCGGGTTGCTGGAAGTGGTGCTCTTTCTGTTCGTGTCGCTCGATCCGGGCCATC
>NZ_VCKY01000241.1 GCF_005889735.1 Nonomuraea turkmeniaca | reverse complement strand
CGCCGGCCAGTTCTTCAACAACAACAACGACACGGCCTGGGTGACCAAGGCCAACGGCGATGTGCTGTCCAGCTACTCGTGGGACCACAACGGCGGCTACGTCTTCAAGCCGTAGGAGGCAGACATGAAGAAGTGGGCAACTGGAGTGTTCTGGGGCGACGCGGTAGAGCGCGCCGTCCGTACCGCTGCTCAGGCGGCTCTTGGCCTCATCGGCACCGAGGCGGTCGGACTGCTGGACGTGACCTGGCCTGTGGTCGGGTCCGCTGCTGGGCTGGCGGCGGTGGTGTCGCTGCTCACGTCCATTGCGGCCGGTGGCACTGGAGACGTCACCACGGCCAGCTTCCGGACGCAGCGTCCGTACTAGCGAGCGTGTACGGGGTCGGGTCGCCTACGGGCGGCCCGACCCCTTTCTTTCGTCAGATCAATGTGAGGTCTGACCTCATGCTGCCTCGTCTCTCCTACCGAGGGCCACTTCACGGCCAGATCGTCGCCGCCCTCGGTTCCTCGCCGTGAAAAGCCAGCGCGCGCCGGTGGGTGCGCGCCCGGCGTCGGTCATGCCGATGGACGCTCCCACCTTGGTCTCGCTCAGCGGCGCTGGACACTCACGCTGTGCAGGTAAGGCTTCATGGTTCCGCAGAACTTAAAGCTCTGGCCCGAAGTTCGCCAGTTGCCGTAGTAGTATGCCGTAAGTGCTCCGTTTTTGACGTTTTTGCAGGTGAGGACTACCCGATACTCCCCGACTAGGCACTCGCCCCAGCCGGCGTCGGGGCCAACGTCGCGGATGGCTCCTGACTGGCAGACCGGGTAAGCCGCGTTGGCGGCGCTGGCACTGACCAGCAACGTACCTGCTGCTGCCAGGCTTAGCATGGTTACGACTACAAGCTTCCTTGCGAGCATCGGCATTGTTCTCCGTTCCCCAACTCTTGACGTTGTCACTTCGGGTCAAGATCCAACCACGTTCCGGTATGTCGCCGGTATGTCGCAATCTCTGCGCGCCTCGACGTCCGCTTGTGGCGGCCCGACGCCCGGGCGCGCCTGCTGCGAGCCTGACGTCGTAGGTCCGTCTCTGCCACGGGACGCCGTGGCGTCCGCTGACGGGTGGTTAAGCGGCGGGACATGCTCTGTACGGGGTCGGCTCGCCTACGGGCCGCCCGGCCCCTTTCAATGTCGCGCTGATCAGTCGTATCGTCAGGTAGCCGCTGCCTGGAAACGCGGAAGGCCCCCGCTTCGATCCTTCGGGATCGGGGCGGGGGCTCTCTTCGCGTTGTACGGCTACGCCTTCCGCTGAGATCGGCGTCGCTTGGAGCGTGCGGCCGGCGCCTCGTACCTCTCCGGCCCGCTTGCGGTGAGGCGCCAGACCCCGGCGCCTCGTTGGCTGGCCACGCTGCACATCGCCGAGAGGCAGACGGAGATCAGTGCCTTGCGTTCGTCGATCTTCGATTCGCCGGGCATCAAGAACACAGGCACGCCCGCCTTCAGGTAAGCGTCGTACTCGTGTGGGCGCTCGAAGATCCGCAGGTCGGTGGCGCGGCTCACAATCGGCTCGAAGTGCGCATCGTCGGGGTCGTCGGGGAAATCCATGTCACGCCCGGGCCGCATGCCGCCGTCCGGTTCGGCCTAGTCATCGCCGTAGCGCTCCAGCGTGTCGACGGCCTGGTGGAGGACCTGCCCCGCCTCGGGGGAGCCGTCCAGAGCGATCGCCATATCACCGACGACCGTCTCGGCCACCCGCGTCAACTGGGCACGCTCGGACTCCTCGTCGGGTTCGGCCTCATCATCGTGCGGGTCGCCGAGGTCGAACCCCGCGTCGACGTCCGGCCTGTCATCGGCCACCAGGACGGGGGCCGATGGGCGCTCGTCGAGCAGCACGGCGCCGGCCAGGACCGGCCCCCGGGCACCAGCAAACGCGTACTGCTTGGGGGCCCGGTTGAGCTTGGCCGACCGCGATGCGACGAACCGCTCGAACGGTTCGCCCCACGTCGCCCCCGTGATCGGGTCGAGCGGGGCGGCAAGATGCAGGTACTCGTCCAACGCCGCGGCCACGTCGCCGCCGTCGCGGGCCTTGCGCGCGAACCGGGCCGGGATCGCCTGCCGGGCCGCGGGAAGATGCGACAAGACGGTGTGCACCATCCCGGCCCGCTTGTTCTGCCACACCCACGGGGCGGCCCCCGCGTCGAGCAGGTCGGGCCGGAGGACGAGAGCGGCGTCGTCGGGCTCCTTGCAGCCGAACATCAGCACGTCGGCGGCGTTGGAACGGGCGTTGGTGTCGACCCGGTCGTGGATGCCTTTCTGCGCCTCGATCAGCAGCTCGATCCCCACGGAAGCGGCCCGCTCGGTGAGCTTCGTCATGTCCTGGTTGTTGTACAGCGCCGCAGCCTCGTACACGTGCACGAGCAGCCACGTCAGCCCGCAGCCGGGCTCCCACTCCTTGCACACCTTGCCGAGCGGGTTCCGCCGCGGATCGCCGAGATAGGCCGCCCGGGCGGGGATGGTGGCGTACACCAGCTTGTTGAAGTAGGCGCGGATCGAGTTCTGGTTGTCCAGCACGTACACGGCGCCCTTGGAGATGACGCCGAGCTGCTGGTCGGCCTTGACCGCGTCACACAGCACGACCGCGGAATCGCTGCGGGTCATGACGTTGACGTCGATCTCCTCGCCAGCCTCACCTTTCCCGGCCCTCGACATGCCGATCATCATCATGTGCGACTGCGGCTTGTCGTCGCCGTCAGGCGTGAGGTTCGGCACGTACGGAAGGTGCAAGGTCAGGTCGGCCCCGTCGCGGTAGCGGCCCAGGCCGCGGATCGGCTCCCGGATGGACTCGCCCGGGTCGAGCGGACCCTGCCACTCGAACGGTCGCTTCAGCGGGTCGGTCCGCATGACCGTGATGCCGATCTTGTCGAGCTTGTCGCCGATGTGCAGCGTCGTCCCGCCGCGGATGCCGCCGGCGAACCGGGTCAGCTTCTCGATCAGCTGCTCGCTCAGGTCGCTCGGCACCTCGCCGTCGCCGAGCTCCAGCCCGGCATGCAGCACGTCCGGCGTGTTGGTGAACACGGTCAGGGTGGAGTCGGACACCTGCGGCATGTGCTCGGCCGCGAACGCCCGCCACGCATCCGGCAGGTGCCCCGCCGCGTTGTGTCCGCGGCCTACCTTCTCCAGCTCGCGCATCGCCGAACTGGTGTGGCGGCGGTTCCACACGATCGCGGACGTGACGCCGAACACGCCACCGCCGATGAGCGCATACTTGTCCGGGCCGAACGCCACCGTGTACGCGATGAGGGCGACGGGGGCGGACACGTTGAACAGCTCGTGCGCCCGGCCGAGCGTCAAACGCCCGCGGGTCAGATGCACCGAGACGCCGAGCATGACGACGCCCGCCACCGCTATGCATGCGGCGGTGAACACCTGGACGCCGCCGAGTGACGTCAGCAGCCACGCCAGCGGCGCCAGCACGAGCGCGGCGACCAGCAGCAGCCAGGGGGCCAGGACGCGCCAGAACTGCGACAGTTCGCCGCCGACGTCGCTGATCTGGCGGCGCAGCTTCCGTTCGGCCTTGCGCTGCTCACGCAGGGTCTCGTTCGTGATTACGCTCAAAGTTCCATCTTCTCGTCCTCGGGCGGCCTCGGCCGTCCCTTGCCCTTGCCGTACTGCTTGTCACGCAACCCATCGACAGCGGCGCCACAGTGCTTCTCGAAGTTCGGGTACAGCGAACGCACCCCGGCCCGGGCCAGGCGCACGCACACGGACGCCGTCACCAGGCCCACCGTGGCGCGCATCGCTCGCAGGTACTTGTCGTCGCCCTGGTCCACGCCCTGCCGCTTGGCCTCCTTCAACAGGGCGTAGATGCGCTTCACCAGTTCCTTGCGGCGGCACTCGAACTCCGAGGCGAGGTCGCCGAGCACCTCGTCGGCGTACCGGCCGTACAACCGGATCTGCTCCGGTTTCCGCGTCGGGTACTTGGCCAGGTCAGCTGAACGGCGGGCCATCACATCTCCAGACCGCGGCGAGTCTCAGGCCGCGGGGTCTCGTCCAAGGGGAGGTCATGTGGGTCGGCCAGCTCGAAGGGGAGCAGGCGTGGGGCCGACGCCCGGGCGGCGCAGCGCAGCCGCCACCACGCCCATGCCAACACCAGGCACAGCAGGACGCCGGTCACCACCGCGCCGAGCAGAAGCAGCGCGACGACGGCGGAGCCGACCAGCAGCCCGGCGCCGAGCACCGTCTTGGCGAGTCGGCCGAGGATGTGGCCTGGGCGGCGGTGGGCACGCTGCTCTCGCCACCAGATCCACGGGGGAGTGCCGTCGTATCGGGACCGTCGCCAACCCCCCGCCAGGGCGAGCACTGCGGCGCAGTAGATGAGCGACGTGATCATGCGTTCACCTTCTTCGGGTCGGCCTTGCGTCGCTTCCACCACGGCAGCTCCGCCACCCACTCCCGCCGCTTGCGGGAGGCGAGGCTGGGGTGGACGCCTGCATGTGCGGCGAGTTCCTTCGGAGTGGGGTAGCGGTCCTCAGCCACTTCCGCGTCCCAGTGGTCTCGCATGACCTGCGTCTTCGACGCCTCGTCAGCGTCTTCCGTGACCTCGCCGTCAGTCACACCAGAGGTCACATCGAAGGTCACAAGCGGGGTCACATAAGGGTCATTGGCGAGCATCCGTTCGAGGTTGAACACGCCGGGGTCTGTGACCTCGAATGTGAGCTCTGGTGTGACCTCCGGGCGGGTCACAGGGGAAGTCACACCGGGTGTCACAGGGAGCGGAGCCACGGGCACGGCGCCAGGCGGGACGACGGACCCGTTTGTGACTGGAGATGTGACCCGCCCTGTGATCACACTGGGAGTCACACGCCCGGTCACGGGAACCAGGTGTTGACGGGTCGCGTCCGCGGCGAGCATGGCCAGATTCGCAATGGTGGACTTGGCCTCGTGCTGGTCGGCGAGGATCACGTTCAACCGCTCCGTCTCATCGGCGAGCCGCGAGAACGGCTCCTCCACCGGCGCCACCCAAGCGGAGTCCGGCGTCACGTCCATGAGGCTGCCCGCGCTGTACAGGGCGGCCACCTCGGCGCGGACCCGCTCCTGCATGACGCTGTCGCGGCCGAGCCCGGTGTGTTCTGCGGCGGACTCGAACGCCTTGTCCAGGCGTGCCAGCGCGGCGCGACGATTGCGCTCGGGCGCGCCGACGTCGCGGAGCTCGCGGGCGCGCTTCGCCGCCAGAGCAAGGCGGGTAAGCCGCCGCTGCGCATCCACCTCGCCGGCCGTCCGGTCAGTCGTCTCCGCCAGGCGCAGCCACACCATCACCCGCTCCGGCGTGAGCCGCCAGTTGATGCGGCCGGTGCCACGGATGCGGTGGCGTTCGATGGCCATCCCGCGCTCCCACAGCCAGGCGGCCACGAGGGGAGCGGCGAGCCGGAACACGGCCTCGGGAAGGCTGCGCGCGTCCATGGCCGACAGCACGGCGGTGAGGACGGTGAGCGCCCATACGGCGATGCCGTCGATGCCGGCGGAGTAGTTCTCTCGCATGTTGCGGCGGGCGCGGACAGCGCTGGTGATGATTGCGATCTCGATGAACGCGAACAGCAGCAACCTGAGCGGCCCGTCCAAGCCGAGAACGTCTTCGGAGAAGCGCCACATGCCCTGCGCGGACACGCCCGTGGCAATGCCGGCGGCCAGGATTGTGAGGATGTTCTCTGGCGCGTAGGCGATCAACCGGGGCCATCCCCACCGCCACAGACGCCAGGCGGCGAGCACGCCAACGACGCCGGCGGCGGCCTTCAAGCCGAGCAAATCCAAGGCAGGAAGGGGCGGACAGCGTCAGGTAATACAAGTAGGTTGTGCACCGATCGGGCCTCTCGGATCAGTCGGGAGTCCGGTTGTAAGGGCCTGCCGCCTGGTTCCCGCCGGGCGGTAGGTCCTTTGTCGTTTATGGAGTTGGAGTGCCGCCCCCGGAGGGTCCAAATAGATCCGCTGCGGCGCCACCACCATGGCTGCGCGGAACCCCTCCGGGGACGGCCGTCTAGCACCCCCGCCCGCGCCGTCCCTCGATCCCGGGCGGGGGTGGGTCTTATGTGCTGGCCCCGTTGTCCTTGGGTTCACGCTGGACGCCGAGCCGCTCCAGCGGGCCGAACTGCGCGTTGACCCAGGCGACAGATCCGCTAGCGTGGCCGTTCAACAGCTCGATGATCATCTCTCCGGTCTTGGGTTGTTTCTGACCGGTCTCCATCCACACGCGGCCCTCACGGTCCATCCATGCACGGATGACGGCGCGGCTCACGACCGGTCCTCCGGGTCCGGGATGACCTGGTACACCTTGTGGCCGCCGCCCTTCGGGCACTCCCGGGGCTTGTAGCCGGGCTGGGCTCGTGCAGCCTCCAGATATGAGCGGCCCGTCTTGTCGTCGACGACCTCCTCAACCGGGATGCCGCAGTCGAGGCAGATCAGGAGAGTCACTGCAGGTCTCCCGTCCCCATCTGCGGGTCGCGGCGAGGCCACGGCATTGAGATGGGGCGCGGCTTCTCCGCCGCGCCTTCGTCTGGGGTGGCCGGGTGGTGGTACCCGTCCTTGGATGTCTTGCAGCGGACGCGGTCTTCGCCCATGGGGTGCCGGTCAGCGCGCTATGCGCCGGTGCCGAGTTCCACGATCCGTTCGCCGCAGCCGCACGTGTCGGACCGTCCGACCTGTGCGGCAAGCGCCAGGAGGTCCTCTATGCGTTCCCGAGGGTTGGAGGGGGCCATGCCACTAAGATACTCCTGGACAAGCTATCTGGTCTAGAGGTAGATATATCTAGGCTATTAGATCTTATGATCTCGACAAGTGGGCCGTAGTGGTTGAATAGGGCACCACATAGCTCATCTATCGTGCCCGCGTGGTCAGACGTGAGGGACCAGTGCCGATCTACCAGCAGGTCGCCGACGAGATCAGACGCCGCATAGACAGCGGCGCGATCCCGCCTGGCCACGCCGTGCCCAGCGAGCAGCAGATCGAGGACGAGTTCGAGGTGTCGCGGATCACCGCCACCAAGGCTCTCCGCCTGCTTCGCGAGGAAGGGATCGTCTACCTCGTGCCCGGCCGGGGAACGTTCGTCGGCCCGGAGGACGCGCCCCGCGTCTCGCAGACGACCAAGCCGTACGAGCGGATCGCCGCCGACATCGCCCAGCGCATCAAGGCCGGCGAGCTGCGTCCCGACTACCCGATCCCGAGCGAGACCACGCTCCGCCAGCAGTACCACGTGGCGAAGGGGACCGTCCGCCGGGCGGTGGCGCTGCTGCGCGAGCAAGGCTGGGTGTTCACGGTAGAGAAGCGCGGCAGCTACGTCTCGCCACGCGCGAACTGGCCAGCGGGGGAGTAGCGGCCCTAACCGACTGAGCGATTCGCCCAGCGATTCACCCACCAGCTATACAAGTTGCGCGGCCATTCGGGAATCGCTGTACGATCTGCTCTATCCCGTCAACCCTCACGGAACGGACCCTCGCCGTGGCGAAGCTGAACCAGATTCTCGCCGTGGAGAAGGGCGTCAAGGCCAGCTCGCAGCGGTCGGTTACGGACGCCTACCACACCATTCAAAAGGCTCCGCTGCTGTCGGGCCTATCGCGCACCTACCAGCCGATCGACGATGAGGGCGAGCAGTTGCCGCCGGAGTCGACCCGCGTGCAGGTGAAGGCTGAGCAGGTTCTCACCGATGTGGCGAAGGCTCTCGCGAAGCTGTTCGACGTGACCGCGACGAAGGACTGGACGAACACCGTCGCCAAGGCTGACGTCATCGTGGACGGCCAGACCCTCATCGAGCAGGCGCCGGTCACGTTCCTGCTGTTCTTGGAGAAGCAGCTCGTCGACCTGCACACGTTCGTGTCGAAGCTGCCGACGCTGGACCCGGCCGAGACTTGGACGCTCGACCCCAACAGCGAGGCGTGGCGGACCGAGCCGGTCAAGACGACCCGCACCAAGAAGGTCCCCCGCAACCACGTCCTGGCGGAGGCGACGGACAAGCACCCCGCGCAGGTGCAGGTGTTCACCGAAGACATCGTCGTCGGCTACTGGACCAAGACCGCGTTCTCCGGCGCACTGCCGGCCCGCCGCGTCAACGAGCTGCTGGCCCGGGTGCAGAAGCTGCAGGACGCCGTGAAGTACGCCCGCGAAGAGGCCAACGGAACCACCGTCGATGACCGCCAGGTTGGCGACGCCGTGTTCTCGTACCTGTTCGCCTAACCGAGACTCCCCGTTGAGCGCGGGGTGCGCCGTAGGGCGCAAAGCTGAAGCTCAGGCTGAAGCTGACAAGCGGCGACAGTGGGGGTTCGAAACCTTCCCCGGGCACCACGGGCCCGGGTAGCCCAAGAGGTAGAGGCAGCCGATCAAGTTCAGATTCTCGCTCTAAGCTCAGCATTGACCGTCGAGCGCCAGATCAACCGAGGACAGGCTGTGATTGTTGAGATGCCGGTTCGAATCCGGCCCGCGGCTCTTCGTGCCGCGGTGGCTCAATGGCAGAGCGCACATCGTCAGGACTGACCTGTCCTCTTAAACGCCGCTGGCGCCGCACATGGCGGCAACATCGAAGGCCCCCCGGCTTGGGTAGTCCGGGGGGCCGCTGCCTTTGTAAGGCCCCTCAGTCGCCCAGCGAGAGAAACAACGGGGAGCTGATCTGGGAGGCCGAATACTGCAGCCGCCCTCGGTGGCTGACCTCGATGCCGTAGAAGTCGTGGCCGGTCGGGGCGGTTATGGCGAAGGCGAACTCGCACTGACCCGCCTTGTCCCGCTTCCCGGCCCCCAACGACCCAACAGCGAGGGTCACTTGCGTGGCGTCGGTGATGACGACCTGCGCCCCTTCGCGGATGTCGTTGAATCCGCCGTCTCCGCTACAGGGGGCCCCTTCGGTGCCGAACCCGTCCTTGAGGGTCACACTTCCCGACACGGCGATGGTCGAGGGCGTCGGCGACGCGGCCGGTTTGGCGAGCTGGCCCAGCAGCAGTGTTCCGCCGGTGCCAAGAGCGACACCGAGCAGCAGGGCGGGCACGCCTATGGCGAGGATCAGCAGCGGCAAGGGCAGCCGGCGGGGAGCGCGGTGACCGGCTACCGGCGGCGGTTGCTGGGGCGGCGGCTGCCCGTAGGGGAACTGGCCGTATTGGGGGTCGGGGCCGCTCACGATTGCACCGGCCCGGCTAATAGAGGGCGCAAGGTGACTCCAGAGACGAGTGCTGTGGACGGGGGAGAGGACGCCGCAGTAGCCGCCGAGGTGTACCGCCATGCTGGATTGGTCAGAGTTGGTCGCCCAGCGCCATCCTCCGGTGCGCCTCAATAGCACGCTGCTCGGCGTTGGCCCGGCCGTACCGGCGAGGCATGTCCAGCGACGACCAGCCGAAAAGGCGCATGCCGTCCTGATCGGAACCGCCGGCCGCGAACCAGGCGTCGGCCGCGAAGTGGCGGAGCTGGTGCGGGTGGATCCGGCCGATTCCGGCGAGGTCACAGCGCCGCTCGATCATCTGATAGATGCCCGAGGGGGTGAGTTGTTTGCCGCGGGCGCCGAGCCACATGCCTCCAGGCGCGCCAACGGGTGCTTGGCCCGTGCGCGGAGGTACCGCGTTAATGCCTTTCCCGTCTTGGCCCCGAAGGGTACAGACCGCCACTTCTTCCCCTTGCCCAGGATGACCACGACGTCTTGCGGTGAAGTCGACGCGCTCAACGAGCACGCTGGCCATCTCGGCGACTCGTGGTGCTCCCGGCTCGCAGAACAGCCGGATGATCGCCTCGTCGCGTAGCGAGTGCCCCTGCACGTGTCGAGCAGGGCTCTGACGTCGTCGATGGCCGGAATGGGGATCGGCTTGTCCTCGCCCTTGGGTTCGCTGATGGACGCCATGGGCGACTTGTCGATGATCTCTTCCCTGGCCATCCAGTTGTAGAGGCGGCGAAGGCTGCGGAAGCGGTTGCCGGCCGTGCTCGCCGAGTGCTGTTCCTTCACGTGGAGGAGGTAGTCGCTGATCTCGGTCTTGGTGAGATCGGCGAGGTCCGGTTCGGGTGCGCCACCGTCGGTGTGGAACTCAAGGAGTTGGAGGACGGCTTCCTCGTAGGACTGGATGGTGCGCGGGGAGCGGTTGGCGAGCTTCAGATCGCGCTCGAAATCGCGCCATGTGAGGAGGTTGTGCTGGTCCACGGGGCTCCTCGTGAGGGTCGAGGGAGGGGAGCATTTTCGCGAATCAGATGCTTAGGGAGCGCCATGGTATGCACAAAAGAAGATCCCCCACCAGCGTTTCCGCTGATAGGGGACTGTGTTGCGCGGCCGACAGGAGTCGAACCCGTAACCTTCTGATCCGTAGTCAGATGCTCTATCCATTGAGCTACGGCCGCTCGCTGCGTAAGCAAGCATAGCGGGTTTTGGGGAGTGCCTCGAACCAGATACCGCAGTCATGAGCCGCCGGCCGGGTCCCACCTGCCTGTGGATACATCGAAGTGTGTATCCACAGGCAGGTCCCTCGCAGGAGGGCGGCAGGGGGCCGGGGTGGTGAGATAGGGGACATGAAGTGGGTCGTGCTGGGGGTCGTGCTGGCTTTCGCGACGGGTGTGGTGCTGATCGCGGGTGGTGCCTATATCGAGCGTGGGCTGCCCGGGTGGGTGCTCGTCGTGCCCCTGGCGATCACTTGCGCGGGAGTTCTGGTGCGGCAGCGGGCGCCGCTCGTGTCGCTGGGGCTCGGGGTGGTCGCGGTCACCCTCGACGCGTTCGTGGGGCCGTCCCTGGGGACTGTGCTCGTGTTCACCGACAATCTGTACGCGGCCGTGCTCTATGGGCCGGCGCGATTGGCTCGGGTGTTGCTCGGTGTGACGGCCACGCTGGCGGTTGTGGGCGGGGCGGTGGCCGGGTTCATCGCGGAGGACTGGCGAGTGCTGGCCGTGATAGGGATTCAGGCGGGGCTGGTGCTGGTCACGCCGGTCACGACGGCCCTGGTGCTGCGGGAGCAGCGGGATCGGGCGGCGGCCGAGCGGGCGCGGGCGGAGCAGGTGGCGCATCTGGCGGAGCTCGATCGGCAGGCGGCGGTCGCGGCGGAGCGTACGCGGATGGCGCGCGAGTTGCACGACATGATCGCCAATCACTTCAGTGCGATCGCCATCCAGTCCACGGCTGCGCTCTCTCGTACGGATCTTGATCCGGGGACGGTCCGGAAGGTCATGGAGTCCGTACGGGAGAACAGCGTCAAGGGGATGGCCGAGATGCGCTCCATGATCGGGTTGTTACGGCAGGAAGGGGAGGAGCCGGAGGCCACCCGGCCGCGGCTGGCGGATGCGGAGACCTTGGTGGAGCGGGTCACGCGGGCAGGGCTCGCCGCCGGTCTGCGGGTCGACGGGGTGCCTCGTGAGGTGCCTGCCTCTGTCGACCTGGCGGGCTACCGGATTCTCCAGGAGGCGTTGACCAATGCGCTCAAGTACGGGGATTCGCCGGTTGATGTCGTGGTCTCGTATGAGGCCGCGCGGGTTGTGATCGCGGTTGAGAACGTCGTGGGAGTGGATGGAATGCGTTTGCCCGGGGCGGGAGCGGGGGCCGGGTTGATCGGTATGCGGGAGCGGGCCTCGTTGGTCGGAGGTTCTCTCGAGGCCGGACTGCACAGCCAGCCCGGGCGGTGGCGGGTGCTCGCCGTGTTGCCCGCCTCCGACGACCATTTCTCTGTGACCGACAACGGCGGTGGGGTGGCGGTGAGCCGGTGACGATCAGGGTGTTGGTGGCCGACGATCATGCGGCGGTCCGGGCCGGGATCGCCTTGATCCTCGACGGCGTGTCCGACATCGAGGTCGTGGGCGAGGCGGGTGACGGGGAGCAGGCCGTTGCCATGGCCAGGGAGCTGCGGCCCGACGTGGTGCTGATGGACGTCCGCATGCCACGCCTGGACGGCATCTCGGCCACCAGGGAGTTGGCGGGGGTCAGCGATGTGCTGATCCTGACGACGTTCGATGTCGACGAGTACGTTTTCGGCGCCCTGCGGGCGGGCGCGGCCGGGTTCCTGTTGAAGAACACGGATGCCGAGTCCCTGGTGGAAGCGGTCCGGCTGGTAGCGCGCGGGGACGGGTTGATCTCGCCAGGGGTCACCCGGAAGTTGATCGCGGCCTTCGCCGAGCAGTCAACGCCGTCGCGAAGGGAGCAGGCCGCCGGTCAGGAGAGCCTGACGCCCCGGGAGCGGGAGGTGCTGGCCTGCATAGGGCGCGGCATGTCCAACGCCGAGATCGCCGAAGAGCTGGACATGGCGGAGGCCACGACGAAGACGCATGTCAGCCGGGTGCTCAACAAGCTGGGACTGAAGAGCCGGGTACAGGCGGCGATTTACTACTCAGGAGGCACATAGAGCCGTAATGTGTGCCGCGTGAGCACACCGCCGCCGCCTCCAGGGCCGAATCCAGAGTCGCCTCGCCGGCCTGGGTTGATCGTCGGGTTGGCGTTCGCCGGATTCTTCGGCTACCTCGTCGTCAACGTGATCGTCGGCCTCGTCGCCCTGAACGTCGGATCGGAGGTGGCGTTCGGCGTGGCGGCCGGGGTTCTGGCGCTCGTCGGCATCGGTGCGGGCGTGGTCTTCGTACTGCTGCGGAGGTCGTGGTCCATAGGGCTGGGAGTGGGCCTGATGATCGGGTGGTCACTCACATCGATCGTCACGGTCGGCTACTGCACGGGGCTCAACCCCGGGCTGTACGCATAGATGGACATGTTGATCGGATGCCAGTCGGCGGTCCCTGGTCTGATGGCGACTTGGGGGTTAGCCGACCGATGAACATGCCACCGCCACCGCCACCGCCACCGCCTCCGGGCGGCCCGCCGTACGGCTCGAATCGCCCGCCGTACGGTCCGAACCACCCACCGCACGGCCCGAATCGCCCGTCGTATGGACCGCCGCCGCCCCCATCCCCGTCCGACGGCGCATCCATCGGCGTGCTCATCGGGCTGACGTTCGCCGGCCTGGCGCTCTACAGCGTGCTCAAACGTCATCGTCGGTTTCTTCATCTTCGTCGCCACCATGGACTCGAACGGCGCCAACACCCCCTACGTGGTGGCCGGTGCGGCGGTGCTCATCCTCGTCGGCCTGGGTGTCGGCATCGGCCTCCTGATCATCCGCAAATCCTGGACGAGGGGCCTCGGGCTCGGGCTCATGATCGGGTGGGCGCTGTGGTCGGTCCTGTCCGCCGGGATCTGCACCGGCCTGAACCCGAGCCTGTACGCCTGACATGCCTCCTTATCACGAGATATTCGTAGGCCTGGGCGTCTTCACGGCCTCTGTCGTCTTCGTACGGGAGGCAAGAAGGCGCGGCGCCCTCAACGAGCAGTCGCTGATAGCCGTCACCGGCGCCCTGGTCGGCGGCGCCATCGGCATGCGCCTGGCGGGCTGGCTCGAGACGCTGAACCTCCAGAGCCTCTGGTTGTACGGCTCCCGCAGCATCCTCGGCGGCCTGACCGGCGCGTACGTGGGCGTGCTCGCCGCCAAGAAGTTCATCGGCTACAAGGAACGCACCGGCGACCTGTTCGCCCCGGCCGTCGCGCTCGGCATGGCGGTGGGCAGGATCGGCTGTCATCTCACCGAGGCCCCGGGCCGGCCGACCGGTCTGCCCTGGGGCGTGCATGCTCCGCCGACCACGCCCGAGTGCCCCGGCTGCCTCACCGGCGAGGCCATGCACCCGTCGTTCATCTACGAGATCATCTTTCAGCTCGCCGCCTTCGTCGCGCTCATGTGGGCACGCAAGAGGCTCACGCAGCCCGGCGAGCTGCTCACCCTCTATCTCGCCGGGTACGCCGCGTTCCGTTTCGTCGTTGAGTTCACCAGGGCCAACGAGACGCTCTGGCTCGGTCTGACCGGGCCTCAGTGGTTCCTGATGGTGGGACTGCCGCTGCTCGGGATCAGGCTCGCGTACGGCTGGCGACGCGGCTACTACGATCCTCTTTTCCAGCGGAAGGTCATGACATGAGCACAGGGATGGGCCTGCGGGGCGACCGCATCCTCAGGTACGTCAACGCGTTCTGTCCGCAGTGCCACGGCCAGGACCTCGATCAGGTCGAGCGGTTGACCGGCTACCTGGCCGAACGCGACGGCCGGGTATGGCTGGAGCGCGGCTGCCGCAAACACGGCCTCATACGGACTTTGTACGACGAAGATCCAGAAATCCTCAAATATTTGGAGGAATGGACCGCTCCGACAAAGCAGCACGTACCGGATATATCGGGAAACTTCGCTCCGATCCCCCTCGCCTACCTCAACGGCCTCCCCGAGATGCAGACCCAGCACACCTGCATCCTCCTCGAGGACATCGCCGAGATCTGCAACCTCCGCTGTCCCACCTGCTTCGCCGACAGCTCCCCTGACCTCGCCGGCGTCGTCCCCGTCCCCGACATCCTCGCGAACGTGGACCAACGCCTCGAAAGGGAGAACGGCCGCCTCGACGTCCTCATGCTGAGCGGTGGCGAGCCCACCCTCCACCCCGAGCTCAAAACCCTCCTGGCCGAGCTCGAACAGCGCCCGATCACCCGCATCCTGATCAACACCAACGGCGTCCTCATCGCCAGGGACGACTCGCTCCTCGACCTGCTCACCGAGCACAGGGAGCGGGTGGAGGTCTACCTCCAGTACGACGGCTCCTCCGAGAACGCCTCGCGGCACCACCGAGGCGGCGACCTGCGCCGGATCAAGGCCGCGGCCGTCGAACGCCTGTCGGAGCGGGAGATCTTCACCACCCTGGTCATGACGGCCGCGCTGGGCGTCAACGACGGCGAGATCGGCGACGTCGTACGCCTCGCGCTCGACATCCCGTACATCGGAGGCGTCTCCCTGCAACCCCAGTTCGGTTCGGGGCGATCGGGCACCATCGACCCGATGGACAGGCTCACCCACACCGGCGTGCTCAAACGCCTCGGCCCGCAGACCGGCGGCCTGGTGACCTGGCGTGACCTCACCGCCCTGCCCTGCTCCCACCCCCACTGCTGCTCGGTCGGCTACCTCATCCGCGACGACGCGCAGCAGTGGCGCTCACTCACGGCACTGATCGGCCACGACCGCCTCAAGGAGAACCTCGGCCTGGTCTCCAACCGCATCGCCGACAGCGAGATCCCGAAGGAACTGCGGCTGGCCGTCCAGGAATCCCTGCTCGGCCTGCTGTCCGAGCAGTCGTCACTGTCCCACCCCCAGATCGGCGACCTGTGGCGGAACATCTGCGAGAACTGCGACCTCGGCGTCTCCACCCTCCTCGCCCTCGCCTCGTCGGCGCTGCCGGGCCGACGCAGGAAGCTGCGCAGGATGCTGGGGGAGCGGGTGGTGCGCATCACGATCAAGCCGTTCATGGACATCTCCACGATGATCGAGGAACGGCTCATGCAGTGCTGCGTGCACGTCGGCACGCGGGCCGAGCAGGACCAGTGCGCGCCGTTCTGCGCCGTCCAGGCCTGGCCGCAGCTCTCCCGGCAACGACTGTCGGCGGTGGCCTCATGAAGCAGCAGTACGACCCGCTCAGGTTGTGCGTCTACGCGACCGTGGCGCTGCTGGCCTGGCTGCTCGGGCCGTGGGCGGTGCTGGGGTTCGCGGTGCTCGGGTTCGCCGGTTACTGGAAGGCGCGCCGAGCCGGGCTGACGCGGAGCAAGTGCCTGCTGAGGGACACCCGGCTCGTACTGGCTTACCTGGGCCTGATCGCCCTGGTGGCACTGGCCGCGATCATTGTGTGACGGGAACGTACAGGCTGAGGGTCTCGGCCACACAAGCAGGGCGCCTCTCGCCCTCGATCTCGATCGTCACCTTCAGATTGGACAGGTAGCCGGCGGGGGTGCCCTTGACGTCGGTGAGCTCGCCCACGGCCCTGACCCGCGCGCCCACGGGCACCGGCCTGGGGAAGCGGACCTTGTTCAGGCCGTAGTTGACGCCCATCGCGATGCCCTGCACCTGGACCATCTCGAACATGAACGACGGCAGCAGCGACAGCGTCAGGTAGCCGTGCGCGATCGTCCCGCCGAACGGTCCCTCCTTCGCCCGCTCCACGTCCACATGGATCCACTGGTGGTCATCGGTGGCGTCGGCGAAGAGGTTGACCTGTTCCTGGGTGACGGTGCGCCACTCGGTCGGGCCGAACGTCTCGCCGACGGCCGCCTTGAGCTCCTGAACATTCGCGAAGGTCCGCATGGTGCGAACGCTATTGCGCGGATGGTACGGCTGCCAAGTTGAGCACTCGGAAGG
>NZ_VCKY01000240.1 GCF_005889735.1 Nonomuraea turkmeniaca | reverse complement strand
GGGAATCGAAGGGGGCGAGGAGCATGCGGAGGAGGGACGCGAGGGAGCGCTGATCGTCCAGGCCGAGCCCCGACAGGAGATCACGTTCCCGCCGCAGCAGGTCGGCGAAGGCGGCGTCGACGCGGGCCAGTCCCGTGTCCGTCAGGGACACGAGCACGCCGCGCCGATCCTCGGGATCGGGCCGCCGCCGGACCAGCCCCGCCTGGGCGAGGCGGTCGATGCGGTTGGTCATGGTCCCCGAGGTGACCAGGGTGGCGCGGAGCAGCGCCCCGGGGCTGAGCTCGTACGGCTTCCCGGCCCGCCGCAGTGCCGTCAGCACGTCGAACTCCCAGGGCTCCAGATCGTGCTCGGCGAACGCGGCCCGCCGCGCCCGGTCGAGATGCTTGGCGAGTCGTGACACTCTAGAGAGCACCTGGAGTGGCTCGACGTCGAGGTCGGGGCGTTCCGTTCGCCAAGCCGCGACGAGTCGGTCGACCTCGTCTCTCGCATCCTCCGTCATGACACAGCAGTGTACTGTCTTGACATCGAGATATCTCTCTCGATATCAATTATCTTCATGTCAAGAGATATGTGGGACCCGGTGACCTACGCGGTCTACGCGGACGAGCGGTCGCGGCCGTTCATCGAGCTGATCTCCAGAGTGGGGGCGGTCGATCCCGATTATGTCGTGGACGCCGGCTGCGGCAGTGGTGAGCTCACCGTCGAGCTGGGCAATCGCTGGCCCAACGCGACGATCGAGGGCTTCGACGCCTCACCCGCGATGATCACCAAGGCGCGTCAGCTGAAGACCTCCGCCAGGTTCGCGGTCGCCGACGTGGCCACCTGGCGGCCGGACCGGCCGATGGATGTGATCATCTCCAACGCCGTCCTGCAGTGGGTGCCCGCGCACCGCGACGTGCTGGAGCACTGGATGGAGGAGTTGGCCTCGGGCGGCTGGCTGGCCTTCCAGGTGCCGGGCAACTTCGACGCGCCGAGTCACGTCGCGATCCGCGAGCTGTGCGCTTCCCGGGCCTGGTCCGACAAGCTCAGCGACGTCATCAGGGGGCACCCGGTCG
Source organism: Nonomuraea turkmeniaca (assembly GCF_005889735.1). Classification (GTDB taxonomy): domain Bacteria; phylum Actinomycetota; class Actinomycetes; order Streptosporangiales; family Streptosporangiaceae; genus Nonomuraea; species Nonomuraea turkmeniaca. Next base: position 15,153 of record NZ_VCKY01000240.1, on the reverse strand, counting down.
ACGACCCCGCCGAATACCTGGACCTGCTCAACCAGGGCGGCACCCAGGTGGACGCCTGGGAGACGACGTACGTGCACGTGCTCCAGGGCGAGAACCCGGTGCTGGACTGGGTCTCCGGCACCGCCCTGCGCCCGATATTCGACCGGCTGGACCCGGACGAGCAGCGACGCTTCAAGGCTGACCTGGCCGGGCGGCTGGCCGAGGCGTATCCGGCCAGGCGCTACGGCACACCGTTCCCGTTCAGGCGGATCTTCGTGGTTGCGCAGAAATGATCACAGCGCTGCATCACGTTCAGCTCGCCGCGCCCAGAGGCAGCGAGCCGCTCTTACGGGAGTTCTACGCGGGCGTGCTGGGCCTGCGGGAGGTGCCCAAGCCGCCTGAGCTGGCCGGCCGAGGCGGCGTGTGGTTCCGTGGCGACGGCGTAGAGATCCATCTCGGCATCGAGGACGATTTCCGCCCCGCGCGCAAGGCCCATCCCGCCTTCCTGGTGGACGACCTCGACGCCTTCCGCACCCGCCTGCCGGATGCGATCGCCGACGACCTGTTTCCCGGATATCGGCGAATCTACGTCTCCGACCCGGTCGGCAACAGAATCGAACTCATGCAACTCGTGTGATGTTCACCTGATGGTGGCATCATTGTCCGAAATCGGACACTTGTGAGGTCTAGTGGGCATCGAGATCGAGGACAAATTCGACGTTCCCCAGGAATACGCGATCCCCAATTTGAGCGGTCTGGCCGACGTCGAGGGCCCGAGAAGCTACCAGCTCGTGGCCCTTTACTATGACACGCCTGATCTGCGGCTGGCCGCCCGAGGCGTCACGCTCAGACGACGACGAGGTGGCCACGACGCCGGCTGGCACCTGAAACTGCCCAAGGCCAAGGGCGTGCGGCAGGAGATCACTCATCCGCTCACCCGCAGCACCAAGATCGTGCCTCCGGAACTGGCCGAACTCGTCCGCGCCTACACCCGGGGCGCCGATCTCCAGGTGGTCGCCGAATTGGACACCCGCAGGAGCGTCACGGTCCTGCACGACGGCGAGACCCGGCTGGTCGAGATCGCCGACGACCGCGTCAAAGGCACCGTCTATCCGCGCGAATCAGCCGAGGAAAGAGTCGTGCGATGGCGTGAGGTCGAGGCCGAACTGCTCGACGACAGCCGGCAGGCGCTGCTGGCCAAGGTCGGCAAGCGGCTCAGGAAGGCCGGCGCCACCGCTTCCGAGGCCACCAGCAAGCTCGCCAAGCTCCTCGAACCCACCCCTCCGGCCAAGGCCCGCACCGCGCCGGGCTCCGCGGGTGAGATCGTCGTCGACTACCTGGCGAGCCAGGTCAACGCACTGCTGTCCCAGGACCCCCGGGTACGCCGGGCCGAGGACGACGCCGTGCACCAGATGCGCGTGGCATGCCGCCGGCTGCGGAGCGCGATGAAGGCGTTCAAGACCGTGGTCGTCGACACCGAACAGCTCCAGGAGGAGCTGCAGTGGCTCGGCAACGTGCTCGGTGAGGCCCGCGACCTGGAGGTGACCAGGGCCAGGTTCACCAAGCTGCTCGCGCGCGTGGCCCCAGAGCTGATCATCGGTCCGATCCACACCAGGCTCGGCACGGACCTCCTCACCCGCGAGCAGGAGGCGTACGTCCGGATCAAGGAAGCGCTCAGCGGCGACCGCTACTACGCCCTGCTCAACGCGCTCGACGACCTCGTCGCCGAGCCGAAGCTGGGCAAGGCGGCGGCCAAGCCGGCACAGGAGCGGCTCAGCGCCATCGCGGCGGCCGGCTGGAACCGGGTGACCAGGGCGTACGACTCCGCCCAGGCCATCGAGGACCTCGAACGCCGCGAGATCGCCATGCACGACGTGCGCAAGGCGGCCAAACGCGCTCGATACACCGCTGAAGCGCTGGCCCCCACCCTCGGCAAGGACATGGCCAAGCTGGCTAAGCTGGCCGAGGACATCCAGGAAGTACTGGGGACGCACCAGGACGGCGTGGTCGCGCAGGAGACGTTGGCGAAGGAGGCGGAGAGCGCCCGTCAGGCAGGTGAGGACACGTTCACCTACGGGCTGCTGGTCGGGATAGAACGGAACATCGCAGAACGGGCACACGCCGACTTCCCCAGGGTATGGGCGGAAACTGTCAAAGCAGTGGGGAAGCTTCTATGAGCAATCTTCCGGTCATTCCCTTCGAACGCAGCGACCTGCTCGACGTGCCCCCGGCCTACCGGGAGCTCCGGGTCAAGGAGGGCATCGCCAAGGTACGCACCCGGATGGGTGACGAGGTCTGGCTCGTCAGCGGCTACGAGGACGCCCGCCAGTTGTTCAACGACAGCCGGTTGGGGCGTTCCCATCCGGAGCCTGAAAAGGCCGCGCGACTGTCGAGCTCGGCCCTGCTCGGCGGCCCGCAGGGCGACATCGCCACGGAGAAGGCCGAGCACGACCGCATGCGCAAGCTGTTCGTGCCGGCGTTCTCGGCCCGGCGCATGAAGGCGCTCTCCGAGCACGTGGGCTCGCTGGTGGATGAGCGGCTCGACCACCTCGCCAAGCCGGCGCCGCCGGCGGACCTGCACGCCGAGCTGTCCTTCCCGCTCCCGGTGCTGGTCATCTGCCAGTTGCTCGGCGTGCCGTACGAGGACAGGGATTACTTCGGCGGCGTGTCGGAGCGCATGGGCGACATGCTCGACCCGGACAAGAGCATGGCCGCCAGGGAAGAGCTCAGCACCTACATGGCGGGCCTGATCGAGCGCAAGCGGCACGAGCCGGCCGAGGACGTGCTGTCCGACCTGGCCGGCGAGCTCGACGACGACGGCAAGATCGCGGAGCTGGCCGGCGCGCTGCTGTTCGCCGGTCACGAGACCACGGTCAACCGCATCGACTACGGCGTGCTGCTCCTGCTCGCCAACCCGGACCAGCTCGACCTGCTCAAGGCCGATCCGGGACTGGCGCCTGGCGCGGTCGAGGAGATCCTCCGCATGACCGTGACGAGCCTGCACGGCCTGCCCAGGTACGCCCACGAGGACATTGAGATCGGCGGCCGCACCATCCACAGGGGCGAGGCGGTCGTGATCACTCCCGGTGCGGCCAACCGGGACGAGCGGATCTATCCCGATCCGGACGTGTTCGACATCCGCCGTCCGCAGACCGACCCGCACCTGAGCTTCGGGTACGGGCCGCGCTTCTGCATCGGCGCCAGCCTGGCCAGGGTCGAGCTGGTGGCCGTGTTCAGCAGGTTGTTCCAGCGCTTCCCCGGGCTGCGGCTGGCCGTCCCCATGGAGGAGTTGCCGCGCAGCAGGGGGAGGATCGCCGACGGGTTCGCGAAACTGCCCGTCACCTGGTGACCCTGATGATCGATCAGGCGGCGTAGCGCTCCACGCTCACGACCCGCCCGGCCGTCTTGTGCAGCACGGCGAACGCGCCCTTGCGCAGGTGCACGTTCTTGCCGCTGAGCGTCTGGATCAGCTCAGGCAGCACCTTGCCGTGGCTGCACACGGCGGCGGGCACCGTGAGGTCCCCGACCAGGGCCGGCGTCTTGTGCGGGTCCTGACTCTCCTCGCTGAGCAGCGGCTCGATCCTGATCTCGCCGCCGTAAGCGTCACCGTACGGCTCTAACGTCTGCACGCAGCGCGCGCTGGGCGAGCTCATCAGCACCTCTGGCCGGTAGGCGGGCAGCGCGGTGGCCAGCGTGGCCGCCTGGGAGCGGCCGTCGGTGTCCAGCGGCCGCAGCGCGTCGTCGCCGGTCCACTCGTTCCTGGAGCCGGCCGAGCCGTGCCGGACGAGGACGAGGGGCACGGTCTCGAGCGGCGCCACCGCCAGGGCCCGCAGCAGTCCCGCGTCCCATTCGTACGACATCAGCCTCTTGGCCTCTTCCAGCGGCAACCAGCGCAGCTCGTCCACCTCCTCGCCGGGCGCGAACCCGTCGTCGGCGACCGCCTGGGCCGTCCAGTAGTCGACCCGCTTGAGCCGGCCCCTGCTGATGTAGTGGACGGGCGGCAGGGCACGGCCGAGCGCGACGGTCATGCCGGTCTCCTCGCGCACCTCACGGAGGCCCGCCGCGATCACGTGCTCCCCGGTCTTCAGCTTGCCCTTGGGGAAGGTCCAGTCGTCGTAGGCGGGGCGGTGAATGACAGCGACCTCGGGGCTGCTCTCGGCACCCCTCCAGACCACGGCTCCGGCGGCGCGGAGCAGGTCAGTCATCAACGGTCCTCCAGCGGCGCGTGCCGATGAGATGGCTCTGCAGGTCCTCGCCGGCGTGGCGGGCCCACGTGCCATCGGAGTTGAGCCACCACGCGTTCGTGGTCTCGGCCATGGCCTTGTCCATCAGCTCGATGAGGTAGGCCTTGTGCTGCTGCGACGTCACCTTGACGAGGGCTTCGACGCGGCGATCGATGTTCCTGCGCATGAGGTCGGCGCTGCCGATCCAGACCTCGGGCCGCCGGCCCAGGCCGAACTCGTACACGCGGGAGTGCTCCAGGAAGCGCCCCAGAATTGACCTTACGCGGATATTTTCCGACAGGTCCGGGATGCCGGGCCTGAGGATGCAGATGCCGCGTACCCACAGATCCACCGGCACGCCCGCCCTGGACGCCCGGTAGAGCGCGTCGATGATCGGCTCGTCCACCAGCGAGTTGGTCTTGATCCGGATCCTGGCGGGACGTCCGGCCTGCTGGTGGGCGATCTCCCGCTCGATCCTGGCCACGAGCCCGCTGCGCATGGAGTGCGGCGCGACCAGCAGCCTGCGGTAGGCGGAGTGGTTGGAGTAGCCGGTCAGGTGGATGAACAGGTCGGTGACGTCCTCCCCGACCAGCGGGTCCGCCGTGAGCAGGCCGAAGTCCTCGTACTGCCGGGCGGTCTTGGGGTTGTAGTTGCCGGTGCCGATGTGGCAGTAGCGGCGCAGCTCGCCCGAGGGCTCCTGGCGGACGACGAGCGCGAGCTTGCAGTGGGTCTTCAGCCCGACCACGCCGTAGACGACGTGGCAGCCGGCGCGCTCCAGTTTCCTGGCCCAGGAGATGTTGGCGTGCTCGTCGAAGCGCGCCTTGATCTCCACGACCACCACGACCTGCTTGCCCGCCTCGGCCGCGTCGATCAGAGCGTCCACGATGGGGGAGTCGCCGCTGGTCCGGTAGAGGGTCTGCTTGATCGCCAGCACCCTGGGGTCGGCCGCGGCCACCTCGATGAACTGCTGCACACTGGTGGAGAACGAGTCGTACGGGTGGTGCAGCAGCACGTCACGCTCGCGCAGCACCGAGAAGAGGTCGTCCTCGGCGCTGATCACCTCGGCCGGCACGAACGGGCGGTAGCTGAGCTCGCCACGCTCCAGGTCGGCGATGGCGTGCAGGCCGGACAGGTCGAGCGGCCCGGGCAGGCGGTAGATCTCGTGCGGCGCCAGCTCCAGCTCCTCCACGAGCGGGGCCAGCACCTCAGGCGTGATCGTGTTCTCGACCTCCAGCCGGACGGGCGGGCCGAAACGCCGTTTGAGCAGCTCCTTCTCCAGCGCCTGCATGAGGTTCTCGGTGACGTCCTCGTCGACGTCGAGGTCCTCGTTCCTGGTGACGCGGAAGACGTGGTGCTGGAGGATCTCCATGCCCTTGAAGAGCTGCCCCAGGTGGGCCGCGATCACGTCCTCGAGCGGGACGAACCGGTCCTTGGACGCCGGTACGAACCGCGGCAGCTGCGAGGGGACCTTGACCCGCGCGAAGACCGTGTGATCGGTCGCCGGGTTACGCACCAGGACGGCCAGGTTCAGGCTCAGCCCGGAGATATAGGGAAACGGGTGTGCGGGGTCCACGGCCAGCGGCGTCAGCACCGGCCTGATCCGCTCCCTGAAGAGCTTGCGCAGCTCCGTGCGCTCCTCGCGGCCCAGGTCCTCCCACCGGACGATCTCGATGCCCTCGCCCGCCAGCTCCGGGGAGATCTTGTCGTGGAACACCGCCGCGTGCCGCCTGGCCAGGTCGTCCGCGATCCCCGCGATCCTGACCAGCTCCTCGCGCGGCTTCAGCCCGCTCTTGGTCCGCAGCAGCAAGCCCGTCGCCATACGCCGTTTGAGACCCGCCACCCGCACCCGGAAGAACTCGTCCAGGTTGTTCGCGAAGATCGCCAGAAACCGCACCCGCTCGAGCAGCGGGAGCGTAGAGTCCTCGGCCAGCTCCAGCACCCGCTCGTTGAACTGGAGCCAGCTCTCCTCACGGTTGAGGAACCGCTCCTGTGGTAGCGGCAGGTCATTGGCGGATTGCAGTGGTTCGGCGGACATATGACCTATATTGCCCTTATTGGTTGAACAGAACGTTAACGGAGTAGCAACGACACACTCCGGTCGGTCATTCCCGTCCGGCCATTATCGTCAATGACGTTCATGGCGGTCACTCAGACTGATCGACCTGTTCAAGGCGGGCGGCGCGCTCGGCCAGCCTCGCCTCCCGCTGGCGGATCTTGTCCTCGCGCTCGCGGGCCTTCTCCGCCTCCTTCAGCAGCCGCTCGCGCTCCTTCAGCTCGCGCACCCGGGCCTTTTCCGCTTCCCTGAGCTCGCGCTGGTGGATCTTCTCCGCCTCCTTGGCCTCCTTCTCGCGGGCCTTCTCCAGCTCGCGCAGCTCCTTTTCCGTGGGGCGCGGCTTGGGGGGCGTGGACGACTGCTCGCGGGAGATCGCGGTGATCGTGGGGTCGGGGTTGAGCCCGGTCAAGCCGTTCCAGGCCAGGTTGACCAGGTGGGCGGCGACCTCCTCGCGGCCCGGCTTGCGTACGTCCAGCCACCACTGCCCGGTCAGCGCCACCATGCCGACCAGCATCTGCGCGTACATCGGCGCGAGCTTGGGGTCGTAGCCGCGGGCCGCGAACTCGTCGGCCAGGACGTCCTCGACCTGGCTGGCGATCTCGCTGATCAGGCTCGCGAAGGTGCCGGTGCCCGACGCGGCGTGCGAGTCGCGCACCAGGATGCGGAAGCCCTCGCTGCTCTCCTCGATGTACTGCAGCAGCGCCAGCGCGGCGCGCTCCAGCTTGATGAGGGAGTGGGACGCCGCCAGGGCATCCGTGATCATGACGAGGAGTTTTTGCATCTCGCGGTCGACCACGACCGCGTAGACGCCCTCCTTGCCACCGAAATGCTCGTACACCACGGGTTTCGACACCTGTGCGGTAGCTGCGATTTCCTCGATAGAGGTCCCGTCGAACCCCTTCTCCGCGAAGAGAGTGCGACTGATGCGGATCAGCTGCTCTCTTCGCTCGCTACCGGACATACGCCTGCGAGATCGGGGTTCGGTCACGGTTTCCATCATGACGGCCACGGATCCATGACCGTTCATCGGATTATTGTCGTCAGGCAATGCGCTTCGCCGCCAGGCGCTCCGGCGTCGGCCAGCGGACGTCGTACACCCAGCCCAGCTTCTCGAAGATCCGGATCAGCCCGGCGCTCAGGTCGATCTGACCCTTGAGGGCGCCGTGCCGGGCGCAGGTCGGGTCGGAGTGGTGCAGGTTGTGCCACGACTCGCCGAAGGACGGGATGGCCAGCCACCACACGTTGCGGGACTTGTCGCGTACCTGGAAGTCCTCCTCGCCGAAGACATGGCAGATGGAGTTGATCGACCACGTCACGTGGTGCAGGAGGCCGATGCGGACGAGCGTGCCCCAGAACAGCGCGGTCAGCGCGCCCTGCCAGGACCAGGTGATGAGCCCGCCCAGCACGCCGGGCAGCACCATCGAGGCGACCGCGATCGGGCCGAACCACTTGTGCAGCTTCTGGACGTCCTCGTCCTTGCACAGGTCCGGCGCGTACTTCTCCCTGTTGGTGCGCTCGCTCTCGAACAGCCAGCCCATGTGGGCGTAGAGCAGGCCCTTGGCCATGTTCTTGAAGCCAGGGCCGAAACGCCACGGCGAGTGCGGGTCGCCCTCCTTGTCGGAGAACTTGTGGTGCTTGCGGTGCGTGGCCACCCAGTCGAGCACGGACATCTCCAGCGACAGGCTGCCGGCGATGCCCAGCGCGATCTTCAGCGGCCGCTTGGCCTTGAACGAGCCGTGTGTGAAGTAGCGGTGCAGCCCCACGGTGACGCCGAGCCCGGAGACCATGTAGAAGACGAACGCGATCGCGATGTCCGTCCAGCCGAGCCCCCATCCCCACGCGAACGGCACGGCGGCGGCGATCGCGACCAGGGGCAGACCGACGACCAGACCGAAGGTGATCAATTCGGCGCGGGACTTCGGCTCGGGCTCGGAATCGGGCTTCGGGGTGGGTGCGGAGCGCTCGGCGAGAACGGTCATGGGCGACCTCCAACGACATGTATGAGGATGAATGTCCGGTCTACGCAACCGTAACCTACGCCATCGTAAGTAAGGAAGACCTAAGCAGGGATATAAGGAATGTGATGGTTCCCCGAACGAGGTGAGTGGGGTTCGTACCTTGCCGCTTTAGGGACGGTCTGTTATGCGGCGTTCCCGCCGCTACCTGGGAAGATCCGGTGTGGCGGGGAATTACGGGCGCGCACCGGGGTCCGGGCTCGGTATCGTAGGGGTGTGTCGGACGCCACGCGTCCGATCTGTCCCGGATCGTCTAATCGGCAGGACAAGTGGTTTTGGTCCACTTTGTAGGGGTTCGAGTCCTCTTCCGGGAGCTCTGAGGTCATCCCCGGCGGAAATGTCCCGGGTCCGGCCAGGTATCCTCACGGTGTCGGGAGGGTAGCGGTGCGGTAGCCGTACCAAATGCCCTGATCCGTCCAGTCACAGGGAGCCTCAGTCCGTGAGTGTGCCGCGCCCGGCAGCTGTCATCGTCCTCGCCGCGGGCGAGGGCACCCGGATGAAGAGCCAGACCCCGAAGGTTCTGCACGAGCTGTGCGGCCGTGCTTTGGTGGACCACATGCTCGTCGCCGCCCGCGGCCTTCGGCCCGAGCGGCTCATCGTCGTCATCGGCCACGCGCTCGAGCAGGTCGGCGGATACCTCGCCGCCACCAGCCCTGACGCCCGCGCCGTCGTCCAGCGGGAGCAGCGCGGCACCGGGCACGCGGTCCGCACCGTGCTCGAGGAGGTCGGCACGATCTCCGGCACGGTGCTGGTCACGTACGGCGACGTGCCGCTCATGCGTACCGAGACCCTCGCCGCGCTGCTCGAACGGCATGCCGCCGACGGAAACGCGGTCACCGTGCTCACCGCCGAGGTGCCCGACCCGACCGGCTACGGGCGGATCATCCGCGACGAGAGCGGCGCCGTCCTGGAGATCGTCGAGGAGAAGGACGCCACACCGGAGCAGCGTGCCCTCAAGGAGATGAACTCCGGCATCTACGCCTTCGACGGAGAGTTGCTCGCCGACGCCGTCAAGCGCGTGTCCACCGACAACGCCCAGGGCGAGGAATACCTCACCGACGTCCTGTCCATCCTGCGGGGTGACGGCCATCGGGTCGGCGCCTGCGTGGCCGGCGACCACGTCGAGGTCGAGGGTGTCAACGACCGCGTGCAGCTCGCCGCCGCCCGCAAGGTGCTCAACCAGCGCCTGCTGGAGGACCACATGCGGGCCGGTGTCACGATCATCGACCCGGCCAGCACGTGGATCGACGTGGGCGTGCGGATCGCGCCTGACGCCGTGATCCACCCCGGCACGCAGCTGCACGGCGACACCGTCATCGAGACCGGCGCCGAGGTCGGCCCGGCCACCACGCTCACCAGCACCCGCGTCGGCGATCGGGCCGTCGTGCGCAACGCCGTCTGCGACAGCGCCGAGATCGGCCCCGAGGCCAACGTCGGCCCGTACGCCTACCTGCGGCCCGGCACCGTGCTCGGCCGCAAGTCCAAGGCCGGTACGTTCGTCGAGATGAAGAACGCCAAGGTCGGCGACCGTTCCAAGGTGCCGCACCTGACCTACGCGGGCGACGCCACGATCGGCGAGGACGCCAACATCGGCGCCGCCACCGTCTTCGTCAACTACGACGGGGTCAACAAGCACCACACGACGGTGGGCGACGGCGCGTTCGTCGGCTGCGACACCATGCTCGTCGCCCCGGTGACCGTCAACGACGGCGCCTACACGGCCGCGGGCTCGGTGATCGTGGACGAGGTGCCCCCGGGCGCGATCGGCGTGGCCCGAGCACGCCAGCGCAACATCGAGAAATGGGTCTTGCGCAGGCGCGCGGGCACGAAGTCCGCCGCGGCCGCCGAGCGGGCGCTGGCGGGGCAAGAGCAGGAGAAAGAAGCATGACCGAGCTTGTCGAGGGCATCAATGAGCACAGCACCATGGGCATGAGAGCTCCGAAGGAGATCTCATGACCAGCATCAAGCAGCCCGGTGAGAAGAACCTGATGCTCTTCTCCGGGCGGGCCCACCCGGAGTTGGCCGACGAGGTCGCCCGGCACGTCGGCGTCTCACTCACGCCCACCAAGCTGATCGACTTCGCCAACGGCGAGATCTACGCCCGCTACATGGAGTCCGTGCGCGGCTGCGACGCCTTCGTGATCCAGAGCCACACGGCCCCCATCAACAAGTGGATCATGGAGCACCTCATCATGGTCGACGCGCTGAAGCGGGCCTCCGCCAAGCGCATCACCGTGGTCATGCCGTTCTTCGGCTACGCCCGCCAGGACAAGAAGGGCCGCGGCCGCGAGCCCATCACGGCCCGGCTGATGGCCGACATGTTCAAGACCGCGGGCGCCGACCGGCTCATGTCGATCGACCTGCACACGTCCCAGATCCAGGGCTTCTTCGACGGCCCGGTGGACCACCTGTTCGCCATGCCGGTCCTGGAGAGCTACCTGAAGAACAAGCTCGACCTGGAGCACACGACGGTCGTCTCGCCCGACACCGGCCGCGTCCGCCTGTCGGAGCGCTGGGCCGACACGCTGGGCACGCCGCTGGCGTTCATCCACAAGCGCCGCGACCTCGACGTGGCCAACCAGGTGAAGGTCAACGAGGTGGTCGGACGCGTACGCGGCCGCACCTGCGTGGTGATCGACGACATGATCGACACCGCGGGCACCATCTGCAAGGCCGCCGACGCCCTCTACGAGCAGGGCGCCACCAACGTGATCACCGCCGCCACCCACGCGGTCTTCTCCGACCCGGCCGTGGACCGGCTGAAGAACTCCAAGATCTCCGAGGTCATCGTCACCAACACGCTGCCGCTGGCGCAGGCCAACAGGTTCGACAAGCTGACGGTCCTGTCCATCGCGCCGCTCATCGCCCGCGCCATCACCGAGGTCTTCAACGACGGCTCGGTGACGAGCCTGTTCGAAGGCGACACGTGAACGACCGGAGCGCGTGAACCGATAGACGCAGCCACTGCGCCGGGCGGCCGGAGGTCGAGCGGCGCTGTAGACTGAACAGGTTGCGCTCGTAACGCCTTCCGCTAGGGCGGGTGAGGGTGAGCGCGCACCACACCGATTCCCGATGCATCCCTAGGAGATGTCGTGTCTGAAGTACGTATCGCCGCCGAGCCGCGCACCGCGTTCGGCAAGGGCGCCGCTCGCAAGATCCGCCGCGCCGACAAGGTGCCCGCCGTCCTCTACGGGCACGGCATCGACCCCAAGCACCTGACCCTGCCGGGCCACGAGGTGCTGCTCGCCCTCCGCACGCCCAATGTGCTGATCCGCCTCAAGGGTGACGGCGTGGACGAGCTGGCCCTGCCCAAGGGCGTGCAGCGCGACCCGATCAAGGGCTTCGTCGAGCACGTCGACCTGCTCCTGGTCAAGCGCGGCGAGAAGGTCACCGTCGAGATCCCGGTCACCACCGTCGGCGACGTCCACTCCGACGGTCTGCTCGACCAGCAGCTCGTCCAGGTCGCCGTGGAGGCCGAGGCCACCCACATCCCGACCGGCGTCGAGGTCGACGTCGAGGGCATGGAGATCGGCACCGCCATCACCGCCGCCCAGCTCGTGCTGCCGGAGGGCACCACGCTGGTCGCCGACCCCGAGACCGTCATCCTCCAGGTCAACGCCAAGCCGGTCGAGGCTCCTGAGGGCGAGGAGGCCGCCGAGGCTCCGGCCGCCGAGGCCGCCGCCGAGAGCGAGACCGCCGAGGCCCCGGCCGAGTAACCACCGTGAACGGGGCGGCCGGCACCCGGCCGCCCCGTTTTCGCGATCAAAGGGAAGCGCATGGACCGCTGGCTGATCGCCGGACTGGGCAACCCGGGGCCCGAATACGCCGGCAACCGGCACAACGCCGGATTCATGGTGCTCGACGAGCTGGCCGCCAGGGCGGGCGGGCGGTTCAAGGCGCACAAGAGCCGGGCCGAGGTGTGCGAGACCCGTGCCGCGATCCTGGCCAAGCCGCTGACGTACATGAACCTGTCCGGCGGACCCGTCAAGGCGCTCTCCGATTTCTACAAGATCGGCCCGGACCGGCTCATCGTCGTGCACGACGAGCTCGACGTGCCCTACGGCGCGTTGCGGGCCAAGCTCGCCGGGGGTGACAACGGCCACAACGGCCTCAAGTCGATCACCAAGGTCCTCGGCACCCGCGACTACCTGCGGGTCCGGTTCGGGATCGGGCGCCCGCCCGGCCGCATGGACGCCGCCGCCTTCGTGCTCAAGGACTTCGCCACCGCCGAGCGCAAGGATCTGCCCTTCCTCGTCGACCGGGCAGCCGACGTCGTGGAGTCGCTGATGGCCCGCGGCCTGGAAGCTACACAGAACGAGTACCACCGGGCTGATCTGCACATTTCCGGCCCTCCTCGCTGATTGCCGCATAGGTTCTTTCGCCGGTTCTCCGGTTGACGCGCCGCTACGATGGGTGACCGTCCGCTCGTGGAGGGTCACCTTGGAGGCGTGCGTGCGCGGTGTGGGACTCATGACCGTCGGCCATGTGGTCTCGTGGCGGGGCGGGCCCCGCACACCTGCCTGGATCCGCTCCTACCGCCTGCGTGCCGTGGCCGCCGACCTCTGCGGGGCCGGCATCGGGTCCGCCGTGGCCTTCTTCGTGCGGTTCGGCGGGCTCACGCCGTACGTGCTGCCGTACCTGCTGGTCAGCCTGGCGCTGCCGGTGGTGTGGACGTGCGCGGTGGCGCTGAACCGGGCCTACGAGCCGCGCATGATCGGCGTCGGCTCCGAGGAGTTCCGCAGGATCCTGCAGTGCGGTGTGGCGCTCACCGCCGGCACCGCCATCGGGTCCTACCTGACCAAGACCGACGTCGCCCGTGGCTACGTCGTGCTCGCGCTGCCCCTTGTGACACTGCTCACGCTGGTCTTCAGGCACGCGCTGCGGCGCTCGCTGCACCGGCGCAGGGCGGCGGGTGCGTGCATGCGCAAGGTCGTCGCGGCCGGTCACGCGGCCTCGATCGCCGAGCTGGTCGAGCTGTTCCGCAAGGCGCGTTACCACGGTATGGACGTCGTGGCCGCCTGCGTCCCGCAGGCCGCGCCCGGGGAGTGGGTGGCCGGGGTGCCCGTCGTGGGCGACCTCAGCGACGTGCCGCTGGCGGTGGCCCAGTACGACGCCGACACCGTGGCCGTGCTGGCCTGCCCCGAGATGGACGGGCAGGCGCTGCGGCGGCTGGCCTGGCGGCTGGAGCGCACGCACACCGAGCTCGTGGTCGCCCCCGCGCTGATGGACGTGGCCGGGCCGCGCACCATGATCAGGCCCGCCGCCGGGCTGCCGCTCCTCCACGTGGAGCATCCCGAACTCACCGGGGCCAGGCAGCTGGTCAAGAATGTCTTCGACCGGCTGGTCGCCGTCGGGTTGCTGGCACTGCTGGCGCCCGTGCTGGCCGGGCTCGCGGTGGCCGTACGCGTGACCAGCCCGGGACCCGCGTTGTTCCGGCAGACCCGGGTGGGCAGGGACGGGAAGTTGTTCACGATCCTGAAGTTCCGCACCATGCGGCGCGGCTCCGAGGAGCAGAAGATCACCTTGGTCAGCGACCGCGACGGGGTGCTGTTCAAGATCCGGAACGATCCGCGGGTCACGCCGCTCGGCACGCGGATGCGCCGCCACTCGCTCGACGAGCTGCCCCAGCTCATCAATGTCGTGCGCGGCCACATGTCGCTGGTAGGGCCCCGGCCGCCGCTGCCTGAGGAGGTGGCGCGCTACGGTGACGACGTGCGCAGACGGCTCCTCGTACGTCCTGGGCTGACCGGACTGTGGCAGGTCAGTGGTAGATCTGACCTATCTTGGGAGGAATCCGTACGTCTCGACCTGCGTTACGTGGAGAACTGGTCCCTCACGCTGGACTTGCAGATCCTGTGGAAAACGTGGTCGGCCGTCGCCCGCGGGCAAGGAGCATATTGATGACGATTCGCGACGACCACGCCCTCGCCGCCGACCTGGCGAGCGAGGCGGGCGAACGGCTGCTGCGGATCCGGGAGCGCCTGGGGTTCGGCGACGGGCCCGCGCTCAAGGCGGAGGGCGACCGGGCCTCCCACGTCTTCCTCATGGAGTCCCTGGCCCGGCTGCGGCCCAGCGACAGTGTGCTGTCCGAGGAGGCCACCCGCGAGGAGCGCCTCGACCCGCGCAGGCTCACGGCGGACCGGGTGTGGATCGTGGACCCGCTCGACGGCACCCGGGAGTTTTCGGAGCGGCGAGTAGACCCCGGAAGCGGCAGCTTGCGTGACCGAGACGGGGTCGTGGGCACAGGAGAGGGCAGGGCCGACTGGGCCGTGCACGTGGCGTTGTGGGAGCGCGGGCGGCTGGCCGCCGGAGCCGTCGCGCTGCCCGCCCAGGGCCGCACGCTGACCACCGCCGACCCGCCCAAGCCGCCCGCCTACGACGGCGGCCGCTTCCGCATCGCGGTAAGTCGCACCAGGCCGCCCGAGTTCGTCCAGAAACTCGCCATCCTCGCGGGCGCCGACCTGGTGCCGATCGGCTCCGCCGGGGCGAAGATCTCCGCGGTGCTCACCGGCGAGGTCGAGGCGTACGTGCACGCCGGTGGCCAGTACGAATGGGACTCGGCCGCGCCCGTCGCCGTCGCACTGGCCGCCGGAGCCCACGCGAGCCGAATCGACGGCTCAGAGCTCACCTACAACCAAGCCGACCCGTCACTACCCGATATTCTGGTTTCCCTACCGGAGCTGGCGGCATCCCTGCTCGCCGGGATTCGGGACCTGCACCGCTGAAACGCCGGAGGAAGCATCCATGCTCCAGCGCGACTACACGACGTCGCAGCTTGACGTGCTCGAAGCCGAGGCCATCCACATCATGCGAGAGGTGGCCGCCGAGTTCGAACGTCCGTGTCTGCTCTTCTCCGGGGGCAAGGACTCGATCGTCATGCTCC
>NZ_VCKY01000023.1 GCF_005889735.1 Nonomuraea turkmeniaca | reverse complement strand
GAGGGGCGTGCCTGGGCGGGTGAACAATGTCGTGTTCATGGGCATGGGCGAGCCGCTGGCCAACTACAAGCAGGTGATCGGCGCGGTCCGCCGCATGGTCGACCCCGCGCCGGACGGGCTGGGCATCTCGGCCCGCGGTGTCACGGTCTCCACGGTCGGCCTGGTGCCGGCCATCGGCAAGCTCGCCGAGGAGGGGCTGCCGGTCACGCTGGCGTTGTCGCTGCACGCGCCCGACGACGAGCTGCGGGACACGCTGGTGCCGATCAACACGCGGTGGAAGGTGTCGGAGGTGCTCGAGGCCGCGTGGGCGTACGCGGCGAAGACCAAGCGGCGGGTCTCGATCGAATACGCGCTGATCAAGGACATCAACGACCAGGAGTGGCGGGCCGACCTGCTGGGCAAGCTCGTCAAGAACAAACTGGTGCACGTCAACCTGATCCCGCTCAACCCGACGCCGGGGTCCAAGTGGACGGCGTCGCGACCCGAGGACGAGCAGGCGTTCGTGCGACGGCTGCAGTTCCACGGCGTGCCGGTCACCGTACGCGACACGCGTGGGCGGGAGATCGACGGCGCTTGCGGCCAGCTCGCCGCCGCCGAGTAGGTCAACCCCTCAGGCGCCGCCACACGTAGAACGCGAGGGCGATCAGGCACCAGGCGAGCGAGACGGCGCCCAGCTCGGGGAGCCGGGCGACCAGGTCGCCGTCGTTCGCGGCACGCATCCAGCGCACGACCGGGACCGTGAGCCAGTACAGCGGCGAGGCGCTCAGCAGCAACATCAGCAGGAACCCGAGCACCAGGCTCATGATCGACAGGGCCGGTGAGGGCAGGATGGCACGGCTGGTCAGCGCGCCGAGCGCGGTGCCCGCCAAGGCCGCCAGGGCGTACACGGTGAGGGCGGCGGTCAGCAGGCGGGGCTCCGGGGTGCCGCTCACGCCGAGCAGGAGTGCCGCCGCCAGCCCGATCCCGGCGAAGACGGCACACGTCGCGAACGCCGCCACGAGCCCCGCAGCCAGTTCCCTGCCCCGGCCGCCTACCGCGACCGCGGACATCTCACGTTGGCGGTCGGGTTCGGTGTCGAGGAGGCTCCTCGCCGCCCAGGCCAGGATGGGGATGATCAGTACGGCCCCGTCGGTGAGCACGCTCGCCTCCTCACCGCGCGGCGCCCGGCTGCCGTGCAGGATGGCGAGCATGGACAGGGCGAGCAGGACGGCCTGGTAGACGCGGTGGGAGCGGATGTAGGCCGCCACGCGGAACGCGGCCAGGGCGATGATCATCGGGACTCCTCGATCTCGCGGGCCCGGTAACCCTCGTCGCACATCCTGGCGAGGAAATGGGGGAGGTCGGCGGCGGGCAGCGTGACCGCCACGGTCGCCACCGGCGGGCTGTCCTCCTGGTCGGGGGCTGCGGTCGTGCTCTCCTTGAGGTGGCCGTCGACGACCGACCAATGACGGAGGCGGGGTAAGGGACGCAGGCCGCCCTGGTGGTCGCTGACGATGACGATGCCGCCGCGCCCGGCGACCTCGGCGGCGATCGAGGGCAGGGCTTCGCGCGTGCCGGCGTCGAGCCCGGCGAACGGCTCGTCCATGATCAGCAGTCCAGGCTCGGCCATCAGTGCCTGGACCAGGCCGACCTTGTGCGCGCTGCCCTTCGACAGCTCGCCCAAGGGCACCGCCAGGAGGTGCTCCATGGCCAGCCGCTCGGCCCACGGCTCCCAGCGGGCGCCCCCGCGTACCCGGGACATGTGGCGCAGGTAGGCCGTGACCGTGAACGGCTGGTCGGCGGGGAAGCGGTCGGGCGCGAACCCGACGACGCCAGGGCGGCCGGTGATCGTGCCCTTCGTCGGCGCGGCGAGCCCGGCCAGCAGCCGGAGCAGGGTCGACTTGCCCGCCCCGTTGACGCCGGTCAGCTCGATCACGTCACCGGCGGCCAGGTGGGCGTCGACATCGTGGATGACGAATCGATCACGTCTTCGGTAGCGGAAGGAGACCTGGGACAGGCGCATGGTGGTGTAACGGTATATGCCGAGTCGCATGCTTGGGATAAAGGGCCCCACAATGGAGGTGCCCCCAGCACGATTCAAGAGGAGTGTGAGCTTGAACCGCTTTCCGCGCGTCATGGGTATGCGTTCAGGCTATGACCCCGTAGAGGTCGACGCCCTGATCGGGCGGATCGAAGCGACCCTGGGCAGGGGCTCGCACGCCTTGGAGCCCGTCACGGCCGACGAGGTGCGTACGGCCACCTTCCGCACCAAGCGCGGCGGCTACCACGAGACCGCGGTGGACTTCGCCCTGGAAGCATTCGTGGTGGCGCTGGAGACCCAGGCCAAACGGCCCGTACGGTTAGCCATGGCCGAGCCCACCGGCGAGATGTTGCGCGAGGAGTGGTTCGAGACCCAGGCGGCGCGCGTGGAGCGAGTGGCCTTCCGCCCGGGCCGGATGGGCAGCGGCTACAACGAGGACGAGGTCGACGCCTTCCTCGACCGCATCGTGGCCACCTTACGCGGCACCACCGACTTTCCCGTAGCGGCGAAGGATGTGCGGGAGGCGAAGTTCTCGACCGTGCTGTTCAGGTCCGGTTACTTGATCGCGGATGTGGACTCGTTCCTGTCGGGCGTCGCGGAGGTGCTGGAGCAGCGCGGCTAGCCGTCGCGGACGGCGGTGAGCAGGCCGTGCAGGTCGGGCAGGACCGTCTGGATGATCGTCTCGTCCGGTGCGCGCTCGCCCCGCCGGTTGATCCACACGCGGCGGATGCCCAGCCGGTGCGCCGGAACCATGTCGTGAAAGTAGCTCTGCGCCACGTGCACCCAGGCCGCCGGCTCGTGTGCCCGCTTGAAGACCTCGAAGTGCGCGTTGGACGGCTTGTAGTCGCGGGCGTCCTCCGCCGTCACCACCGCGTCGAACGGCACGGGCAGCCGCCGGAGCGTCCCCGCGATGAGGTCGCGGTCGCAGTTGGTGAGCAGCGCCAGGTTCCAGCCGGCCGCGCGCAGGGGCGACAGCTCGGCGCCGACCTCGGGGAACACCGGCCAGTACGGCAGCGTCGCGGCCAGCACGCCGGCGTCGTCCTCGTTCAGCTCCACCTTCTCCTCCCCGCACGCCCTGCGCAGGGTCTCGGCCAGCACGTGGCGGTAGCGGAGCGTCGGCGACTCGGCCTGCACGGCGTGCTCGTTCCGGTTGTACGCCTCCAGCAGCCGCGCGCCCTGACCCGGCGCGATCAGCTCGGCGCTGGTGAGCAGGCCGTGCCGCCAGTCGACAAGAGTGCCAAAGCAGTCGAACGTTACCCATCGCATACGTCACATAATGCTGCTCACGACGCTCTCTGTACGACCCATCGAGCCGCGCGATCTCGAAACGGTGTCCAAGGTGCTGAGAGACAGCTGGGCGGCACCACGGTCGTGGCCCTGGGCCGCGGCGAGCTGATCGACGCATCCGCCCAGCCAGGCTTCGTCGCGAAGATCGACGGCGAGCTCGCCGGGGTGATCACCTATGCCGAACGCGACGGCACCGTGGAGATCATCACGATCGATGCCGTGGTGCCCGGCAAGGGAGTCGGGAAGGTGCTACCAGCGCTACGGCTTCGACCTGGTGGCCCTGCACCGGAACGGCGTAGACCGGGCGCGGGCGTGTTATGGTCGCGCCCGCTTCGGCCTCCGTTGGCTCCTGCGTCGCTCTCTCCGGCCGAGCTCCTGCGCTCCATCAAGCCCGACATCCCGGCGGAGGCCGACGGCATCCCGATCAAGCGTGAGCCGGAGCTCGAGCTCACCCTCTGACGAGGCGCTGGTGCGTGCATCGAGCCCGGGACAGGCAAGGCCCGGCAGCCGGGGCAGGGCCGAGCGCCCTCCACGTCGCCGGGCCCGCGCAGGAGCACGAAAGAGTCGTGGAACAGGTCGTGCGCGCCGATCCGCCGGTCGTCCTCGTCGAGCCAGAGGTGCCGGGGCACACCCTGGTCAGGCGGGCGGGGTGAGGTGGGCGCGCTGGGAGCGCTTGTTCGTCTCGTACGCCTCCCGCATGGCGCTGGGCGTGCCCACCTGCGCCACGGGCACGTCCCACCAGGCCTCGGAGGACGGCACGTCGTCCGCCATGCGGTCGGTGCGGACGTAGATGACCGTGGTCTCCGTCGCGGCGCGGGCCGTGTCGAGCGCCTTGCGCAGCTCGGCGACCGACTCCGCGCGCAACACGGACGCGCCGAAGCTGGCGGCGTTCGCGGCCAGGTCGACCGGCAGCGGGCGGCCGTCGCGGTAGGCGTAGGAGGTGCCGAGGCGCTGCGCGCCGACGCTCTCCGACAGGTTGCCGATCGAGGCGAAGCCGGAGTTGTCCACCAGGACCACGACGAGCTTGATGCCCTCGGAGACCGCCGTGACCAGCTCCTGGGCCATCATCAGGTACGAGCCGTCGCCCACCAGCACGAACACCTCGCGCTCCGGGGCGGCCATCTTGACGCCCAGCCCGCCCGCGATCTCGTAGCCCATGCACGAGTAGCCGTACTCGACGTGGTAGTTGCCCGGGCCGCTCGGCCGCCAGAGTTTGTGCAGGTCGCCGGGCATCGAGCCGGCCGCGCACACCACCACGCCGTCGTCGGCCGCGGCCGTGTTGACGGCGCCGATCACCGCGGACTGCGGCGGCGGGGAGCCCTCCAGCGCGTACGCGGCGTCCACGGCCGCGTCCCACGCCCGGGTCAGCTCGGCGGCCCGCTCGCGGTAGCCGTCCGGGACGCCGCGCCAGCCGGCGAACGCCTCCGACAGCTCCGACAGTCCCTCCCGGGCGTCGGCCACCAGCTGGAGGCCTGACAGCTTGGCGGCGTCGAAGGTGGTGATGTTGATGTTGAGGAAGCGTGCCTCGGGGGCGAAGATCGTCCGCGAGGCGGTGGTGAAGTCGCTGTAGCGGGTGCCGACACCGATGATCAGGTCGGCCTCGCGGGCCAGCGCGTTGGCCGCGGTGGTGCCGGTGGCGCCGATCGCGCCCATCGCGAGCGGGTGCCCGTACGGGAGCGCGCCCTTGCCCGCCTGCGTCTCGGCCACCGGGATGCCGTACGTCTCGGCGAAGTGCCGCAGTTGCTCCGTGGCGTCGCTGTAGATCGTGCCGCCGCCCGCGACGATCAGCGGGCGCGCGGCCGACTTGACCAGCTGGGCCGCGCGGAACACGGCGGCGCGCTCGGGGCGGGGCCTGGGGATGTGCCAGATGCGGTCGGCGAACAGCTCGTCCGGCCAGTCGTACGCCTCCGCCTGCACGTCCTGCGGCAACGCGATCGTCACCGCGCCGGTCTCGGCCGGGTCGGTGAGCACTCGCATGGCCGCCAGCAGCGCGGACGGCAACTGCTCGGGGCGGTTGATCCGGTCCCAGTAGCGGGAAACCGGCTTGAAGCAGTCGTTGACGGAAATGTCGTACGAGCGCTGATCCTCCAGCTCTTGGAGGACCGGGCCGGCCACGCGGGTGGAGAAGATGTCGCCGGGCAGGAGGAGCACTGGGAGCCGGTTGATGGTCGCGCCGGCCGCGCCGGTGATCATGTTGGTGGCGCCGGGGCCGATCGAGGTGGTGCAGGCCAGGGTGGCCAGCCGGTTGCTGGCCCGGGCGTAGGCGGCGGCCGTGTGGACCATGGCCTGCTCGTTGCGGCTCAGGTGGTACGGGAGATTCTCGGTCGAGGTGGCCAGCGCCTGGCCCAGGCCGGCGACGTTGCCGTGGCCGAAGATGCCCGTGCAACCGCCGAAGAACCTGCGTTGTACGCTGTCCCGCTCGCTCCACTGGTGGGCGAGGAAACGTACGACGGCCTGCGCGACGGTCAACCGGGTCGTCATGAGGTCCTCCCGAACGGCAGTCTGGGGTCGATGAGCTGGTCGTCCCAGGACGACCGGATCCAGGCGTGGCGCGGGTCGTCGCAGAAGGCCATCGAGCGCTGCTCCGCCGGGCCGGCCAGGACGTTCAGGTAGTAGAGGTCGTAGCCGGGGGCGGCCATGGAGGGGCCGTGGTAGCCGTAGGGGACCAGGACGACGTCGCCCGAGGAGACCTCGGCGAGGGTGTCGACGTGGCCGCGTTCGGAGGAGTAGACGCGCTGGTAGCCGATGCCCTGGTCGGCGACCTCGAAGTAGTAGATCTCCTCCAGCACCGCTTCGCCCGGGTTGGGGGTGTCGTGCTTGTGCGGCGGGTACGAGGACCAGTTGCCGGACGGGGTGAGGACCTCCACGGCCATGAGCTTGTGGCAGTCGAAGACGCCGGGGGCGCAGAAGTTGTTCACCTGGCGGCTGGCCTGGCCGGCGCCGCGGATCTCGACGGGGACCTCGGCGGCGGCCACGTACCGGGGGTTCATGGCGCGGGTGGCGCGGGCCGAGGGCAGTGCGATGCGGCCGGCGCCCTGCAGGGTCACCTGCGAATGAATCGGGACATAGACGAAATCCGATGGCCCATCGAACACGGAGGCACGGCCGGCCAGCTGGAACGTCTCGGCTGCGCGCCGTGGGGACGGGGTGACGGTGACCGTGCAGGAGCCCGCCAGGGGCAGGACCAGCATCTCCTCCTCGCCCGTCTCGAACGACACCGGCGCGTCCGTCAGGTCCGCGATCCGCAGGCCCGAGTACGTCCATCCGGCCGAGGACGGGGTGATCTCCACCGACCAGGGGCCATGGGCGGTCTTGCCGTACGGAAGGTAGGTCATGCGCGGGCCTCTCGCACCAGTGCCGCGGCGCCGTCCACCGCGGTCGCGACGTCGTCGTCCGGAGGGTAGAGCAGGGCACGGCCCACCACGAGACCCCGCACGCCGGGCAGGCGCAGGGCACGGTGCCAGTCGGCGTAGGCGGCGTCGATGTCCGGCGGGTCGCCGCCGAGCAGCAGGGCGGGCAGCGTGGTGGCGGCCATGACGCGCTCCATCTCCGCGATCGCGGGGATCTTGAGCCAGGTGTAGGCCGAGGTGACGCCGAGGGCCTGAGCGATGCTGATCGAGCGGATCACGGCCTCGGGCGACAGGTCGTTGCGCAGGGCCCCCGACTCCGTACGCAGCGACCAGAACGGCTCCACCATGGCCATCAGCCGCCGCCTGGCCAGGTCCGTCACCGCGTGGGCACAGGACTCCAGCGTGGTCACGGTCGCGTGGTCGCCCGGGTCGATGCGGCAGAGCATCTTGCCGCCGTCCAGGCGCATGGCGTCGATCGAGGCCGCGTCGAATCCGGTGAAGCGGTCGTCCAGCTCGAACACCGAGCCCTGCAGGCCGCCCCGGTTCATGGAGCCGAAGGCCAGCTTGCCTTCCAGCGCCCCCAGCAGGAGCAGGTCCTCCAGGACGTCGGGCGCGGCCAGGATGCCGTCCACGCCAGGCCGGGACAGCGCCGTCTGGAGCCGGTCGAGCAGGTCGGTACGGCTGGCCATGGCCAGCGGGCGGTCGCGGACGGCCAGGGCGCCGCGGGCCGGGTGGTCCGCGGCGATGATCAGCAGCCGCTCGCCCTGGCCGGGCAGGCCGCGCCGCTGCCGCCGGGCCGCGGCCTCGGCGATCTCCTCGGGACGAGTGGCGCGGATATGGGTGAGCCGCTCATATTCGCTGGTCCTGGGCAGGGTGATGTCGCTCAAGAACGCACCCCCGGGCCCGCGAGCAACTCCTCCACCTCGTCGGTCGACGGCATGGCGTCGGCGCAGGCCAGGCGGGCGGCCACGAACGCGCCCGCCGCGTTGGCGAAGCGGATCGTGCGCTCCAGCGGCCAGCCGCGCAGCAGCCCCAGGCACAGGGCCCCGCCGAACGCGTCTCCCGCGCCGATCCCGTTGACCACGTCCACCTCCACTGGCTTGATGAGACAGCTCTCCTCGGAGGTACGCGCGAAAACCCCTTCGGGGCCCATTTTCACGACGGCGACCCGGATGCCGGCGTCCAGCAGCGCCTGCGCGGCCTCCTCGGGATCACGGACCCCTACGGCGGTCTCCACCTCCTCGAGGTTGCCGACCGCCACGTCGGCGTGCGGGAGCGCCTGCCCGGCCGCCTCGCGGGCCGCCGCACGCGACTCCCAGAGCGGGGCCCGGTAGTCCAGGTCGAACACCGTCCAGCCCGACGTACGCGCCGACAGGGCCGCGGTGTGGGCGGCGCGGCTGGGCTCCTTGCTCAGGCCGGTCAGCGAGAACCAGAACATGCTCGTGGCGCGGATGGCGTCCAGGTCCAGGTGGGAGGGGGAGATCCGCAGGTCAGGTGGATGCTCGCCGCGGTAGAAGTAGATCGGGAAGTGGTCGGGCGGGAAGATCTCGCAGAACGTGACAGGCGTCGGCGCCTCCGCGAAGGTGGTCACGAAGCGGTCGTCGACACCGAAGTCGCGGATCGCCCGCCGTACGTAGTCGCCGAAGGGATCCGCCCCGACGCCGGTGATCACGGCGGAGCGCAGCCCGTGTCGCGCCGCCGCGACGGCTACGTTGGTGGGGCTGCCGCCGAGGAACTTGCCGAAGGTCTCGACGTCGGCCAGCCCGACGCCGGTCTGCAGCGGATAGACGTCGACGCCGCAGCGGCCGATCGTGATCAGGTCGTACAACGCACCTCCAGAGATCGAGCTTAGCTCCGACACTATGGCACATTTGTCAGGACATACTAATGTCCGAAATGTAGCTCTATGATGCGGTGGCTGCTCACATCGCCTAGTGTCCGGTTGTCAGGTGGCCGCCGCCGTCCGGCCGAAGACGCAGCATGCGGTGCATCACGCCGAAATATAGCCAGCCCTTTACGTCATACGAATGTCATGACATATTAGCCCATGGCTTACCTCCTTACCGGATTTTGTCGGAGGGTTTGCATGGCATTGCGTAAGGTTGCCGCGGTGATCGCCGTGGTCGGAATAGGGTTAACCGCCTGCGGCCAGTCGTCCGGCGGCGGTGGTGACACCATCGAGCTGACCATCGCCCAGAACGCCATCGCGGGCGGCAAGAACGCCGCCGCGGCGAACTTCGTCGCCAACTGGGTGGTCCCCCAGTTCGAGGCGGCACAGAAGGCCAAGGGCAAGGACGTCAAGGTCAAGTTCGTCCCCAGCGGCGTCGACGACGAGCAGTACAAGACCAAGCTCTCCCTGGACCTCAAGTCGGGCAAGGGCGCGGACGTGATCGACATCGACGGCATCTGGGCCGGCGAGTTCGCCGAGGCCGGTTACATCAAGCCGCTGGCGGACCTGGTCGGCGCCGAGGCCGACGGCTGGTCAGGCTGGGCGCAGATCCCCGAGTCCGTGCAGGGACTGGCCACGTACAACGGCAAGAAGTACGCGCTGCCGATCGGCACTGATGGCCGGGTGCTCTACTTCAACAAGACGCTCTTCCAGAAGGCCGGGCTGCCTGCCGACTGGCAGCCGAAGAGCTGGCAGGAGGTCCTCGACGCGGGGACCAAGCTGAAGTCCGCGGGCGTGCCGGTGCCGATCCAGATCAACGCCGGGACGGCGATGGGCGAGGCCACCTCGATGCAGGGTGTGCTGCCGCTGCTCGCGGGCGCGGGCGGCGAGGTGCAGAAGGACGGCAAGTGGACCGGCGCGTCCCAGCCGCTCAAGGACGCGCTCGGTCTTTACCAGAAGATCTACGGCGGCGGCCTGGGCGATCCCCAGCTGCAGCAGGAGGCCAAGGGCCGCGACAAGTCGTTCCAGCAGTTCGCCGAGGGCAAGATCGGCATCCTGATGGAGGGCGACTACTTCTGGCGGGGCGTCATCAACCCCAAGGACGGCGTGGCCCCGATGGCCGACCGCGACCAGACCGTCGGCTACGCGCTGATCCCCGCGATGGAGCCCGGCAAGGGCATCCGCGGCCAGGACTTCGTCAGCATGTCCGGCGGCGCGCTGCGCACGATCAACCCCAACAGCAAGCATCCGAAGGAGGCCTTCGAGTTGCTGACCTTCACGCTCTCGCCGGAGGCGCTGAAGGAGGAGACCAAGGGCGGCAACGTACGCATCACGCCGCGTACGGACGTCAACAAGGAGATCCTCGCCGGTGAGCCGCTGCTGACCTTCATCTCGGACAAGGTGCTGCCGCTGACGGCCTTCCGGCCGCCGGTCGCGGTCTACCCGCAGGTGTCGGTGGCGCTGCAGGAGGCCACCGCCGCGGTGGCCGGCGGCACCGCGCCCGACCAGGCGGCGGCCGCGTACCAGAAGAAGCTCGAAGGAATCGTCGGTGGCGCAGGCAACATCATCGCCCCCTGAAACCCTTGACGAGGACGCCCCCGCCCGCCGCTCCTACAGCTCGGACGCGGCGGGTCTGGGGCGGCTGAGGGCCGGGGTGTTCGTGGCCCCCGCGCTGCTGCTCATCGCGGCCTTCCTCGTGTTCCCCGCGCTCTGGGTGCTCTACCTGGGGCTGACCAATTACCGGCTGACCGGGATCGCCGCGGCCGAGCCCCAGTTCGTGGGGCTGGACAACTTCATCGACGCGGTCTCCAATCCGGTGTTCTGGAACTCCACGTGGCTGACCGTGCAGTTCGTCCTGGGCTCGGCCGTGATCGGGCAGGTCGGGCTCGGCTTCACCATCGCCTGGTTGCTGCGCGACCGGCGCGGTCCGCTCAAGCGGCTGGTCGAGGGGCTGGTCATCCTGGCCTGGATCCTGCCCAGCGCGGTGGTGTCGTTCCTGTGGGTGGCGCTGCTCGACCGCGACGGCGGCACGCTCAACGCGCTGCTGGGCCTGCCCGGCTTCGCCTGGCTGCTCGACCACCCGATGTTGTCGATCATCATCTTCAACACGTGGCGCGGCACCGCGTTCTCGATGATGTTGTACGGCGCCGCGCTCGGCAACGTGCCGCCCTCACACCTGGAGAGCGCCCGCCTGGCCGGGGCGTCCGGCTGGCAGCAGCTCAGGGACGTGGTGTTCCCGCACATCAGGGGCCACATCCTGACGAACCTGCTGCTGATCAGCCTGTGGACGTTCAACGACTTCACCCCGTTCATGATCACGGCGGGTGGGCCGGACGGGAAGTCGGAGATCCTGGCCGTGCACGTGTACAAGGTCGCGCTGCAGAGCGGCGAGCTGGGCTACGGGGCCGCGGTGTCCACGGTCATCCTGCTGATCAACCTGGTGGTGGCGGTGTTCTACCTGCGGTTGCTACGGAGCAAGAAATGACGGCGCGGTTCGTCGCGGGCCGGATCGGGTTCTACACGCTGATCGCGGTGCTGCTGGCGTTCTTCACGATTCCGTTGTTGTGGCTGGCGACCGCGCCGTTCACCTCCGACCCGACGTACGAGGTGGGAGTGCCCGACTTCACCTGGGAGAACTTCCAGGCGGTCGCGGAGCATCCGTACGCGCTGCCGTCGCTCTACAACTCCCTGGTGTTGTCAGTCGGCACGGCTCTGCTGGTGGTCGCGATGGCGGCGCTGGCGGCGTACGCGCTGAGCCGGGTGCGGCTGCCGGGGCGGGACGCGCTGTTGTACGCGTTGCTGCTGCTGTCGTCGATCATCACGGGCACGGCGGCCATGGTGCCGCTGTTCCAGCTGGCGGTGGAGCTCAACCTCATCGACTCGCACCTCGGGCTGATCCTCATCCTGACGGGCGGGCTGCTGCCGGCGGCGATCTTCATGATGAAGGACTTCATGGACTCGACGCCGAAGTCCTATGAGGAGTCGGCGCGGGTGTTCGGGGCGTCGCCGCTGCAGATCGTTCGGCACGTGGTGGTGCCCCTGGTACGGCCGGGGCTGGCGACCATCGGGGTCTGGGCCGTGGCCAACGTGTGGGGAAATTTCCTGATGCCGTACCTGCTGCTGAGCGACGTCGAGAAGCAGCCGGCGGCCGTGATCACGTACACGCTGTACACCGAGGGCGGCCAGGCCAACCTACGGATGTTGTCCACGTTCGGGCTGCTGTACTCGGTCCCCGTGGTGCTCATGTACCTGTTCGTCAGCAAGAAATACGGCTTCCGCTTCCACGGAGGGATCAAGCGTTAAATGGCCGCCATCGAACTACGCGGGCTGACCAAGGTCTATCCCGGCGGCGTGAAAGCCCTCGACGCGCTCGACCTGGACATCCCGGACGGCGAGTTCTTCGCCCTGCTGGGCCCCTCCGGTTGCGGCAAGACCACGCTGCTGCGGACGATCGCCGGGCTGGAGATCGCCACCGGAGGCGCGGTGGTCATCGGCGACCGCGACGTGACCGGGGTGCAGCCGGGCGGCCGGGACGTCGCGATGGTCTTCCAGGACTACGCGTTGTTCCCGCACATGGACGTCACGGAGAACATCGCCTACCCGCTGCGCATCAAGAAGGTCGCGAAGTCGGCGCGTCGCGCCAAGGCGGTCGAGGTGGGGACGCGGCTCGGGCTCGAACACCTCATGGACCGCCGGCCGGGTCAGCTGTCCGGCGGGCAGCAGCAGCGGGTCGCGCTGGCGCGGGTGATGGCCACGCAGGCGCAGGCCTTCCTGTTCGACGAGCCGCTGTCCAACCTGGACGCCCGGCTGCGGCTGGAGGCGCGGACGTTCCTCAAGAAGCTCCAGCGGGAGCTCGGCGTCACCACCGTCTTCGTCACCCACGACCAGGCCGAGGCGCTGGCCATGGCCGATCGGATGGCGGTGATGGAGTCGGGGCACATCCGGCAGATCGGCACGCCGGCCGAGGTGTTCCAGCGGCCCGCCAACACTTTTGTGGCCGGATTCATCGGCTCCACGCCCATGAACCTCCTGGACGGCGCCGTACGAGGTGACACGCTGGACGTGGCAGGGTGCAAGGTGGGCGTCCCGTCCTCGGCCGAAGGACGGCTGAGCGACGGGGAGAAGATCGTGTACGGCGTGCGACCCGAGTACATGTCCTACTCGGCCGAACCGGCGGAGGGCGCGCTCGGGGGGAAGGTGGCCATCGTGGAGAACCTCGGCGCCTCCCACCTGGTGACCCTCGACGTCAACGACGTGATCGTGCAGGCCGTCGTGCCGGAGGGCAGCGAGCCGTCACTCGGCGACGACGGTTACGCGGTGCCCCGGCGCGACCGGGCCCTCGTCTACCGGGACGGAGAGCTCGTTTGAGAGGCCACTGGAGTCTGGACGATCGGCTGGAGCTCATGCTGCGCGAGGTGCCGTTCGAGGTGCCCGCCGGGGCCGCGGCCGTGACGGTGCGGCTGTCCTACGACCGGTCGCAGGGGGTGCTGGATCTCGGGTGCGGGTCGCCGAGCGGGTTCCGCGGCTGGTCGGGCGGTGCGCGTGACGAATACACGATCACCGAGGACTGGGCGACGCCTGGCTATCTGCCCGGTGCTCCGGAGTGCGGGACCTGGCACGTGTGGCTGCGGTTGCACCGTATCCCGCTCCACGGCCTCGACTACACGCTGGAGATCTCCACTGAGACCGTGGCGCCGCCCGAGCCGGCGGCCGAGGAGCCGCCGCACGGGGAGCGGCGTGCTCGTCGGGACATTCCGGATATCGACGGCATGCGGTGGTTCGCCGGGGACTTCCACGCCCACACCCTGCACAGCGACGGCAGCCTGACCATCGCCGAGCTGGCCGAGCTGGCTCACGGGCGCGGGCTGGACTTCCTGGCCGTCACCGACCACAACACCGTCAGCCACCACCCCTGGCTGGCCAAGATCGACCGTGAGATCACGCTCATCCCCGGCCAGGAGGTCACCACCGACCGGGGCCACGCGAACGTCTTCGGCGACGTCGGCTGGGTGGACTTCCGGCGCCCCGCCGACTCCTGGGTCGAGCACGCCGAGGAGGCGGGCGGGCTGATCTCCGTCAACCATCCGCTCGGCGGTGACTGCGCCTGGTTGCTGCCGATCAACCGCCGGCCGCGGGTCGCCGAGGTGTGGAGCTCCGGCTGGTGGGACCGGCGCTGGGGCGCCCCGCTGGCCTGGGCGGACGCCTGGCGCGACGACGTGATCGCGATCGGCGGCAGCGACTTCCACAACCACGGCTCCGACGGACTGCCGGGCGCGCCCACGACGTGGGTCCTGGCCGAGGACACGAGCACGGTGCTGGACGGCGTCCGTGCCGGTCGCACCGCCGTCTCGGCGGGTCCCGACGCGCCGCTGCTGCTCAGGCTGGGCGACGAGCTGCTGGCGCTGGACGCGGGCGGTCTGGTCCTGGTGCGCCCGGACGGCGCCAGGCAGCTGATCCGCGACGATCGGGCATTGATCCCGGCAGGCGAAGGGCCGCACCGGCTGGAAACCCACGAGAACGAGGTGATGGCGCTATGCGAGTGAACTCGAGAGTGAAAGTCGCCAATGCTCCCGTGAGCTTCGGCGTGTTCGAGCTGTCCGACGCGCCGCCGCCGCTCAGCGCCGACGAGATGGTGCGCGCGTTGTCGGAGGCCGGGTACGAAGGCATCGACTCCGGGCCGATCGGTTACCTGGGCACGGGCTCCGAGCTGGCCGATCGGCTGGCCGGAAACGGGTTGTTGCTCGCGGGCGGCTGGGTGGACCTGCGGTACGGCGACGCCGCGGCGTACGCGCGGGGACTGCCTGCGCTGGAGGCCGCACTGGACGTCTTCGCCGCCGCGCCGCCGGCGCCACAAGGGCTGGGACCGCGGCCCACGCTGGCCTGCTCGGGCACGCCGGAGCGGTTCGCCCGCCCCGGCGGGAGCGTTCCAGGGTTGCCGGCGTCCGAGTGGCCCGCCTACGCGGCCCGCGTGCAGGAGGCCGTGAACCGCTGCCGCGACCGCGGCCTCGAGCCCGCCTTCCATCACCACCTGGGCACGTACGTGGAGACTCCCGAGGACGTCGAGCGGCTCTTGGAGCTGACCGACGTACCGCTCTGCCTCGACACCGGGCACCTGCTGCTGGCCGGGGGAGACCCGGTGGCGGCGCTGCGCGCGTGGGCCGACCGGGTCGGGCACGTGCACATCAAGGACGGCGACACCAAGATCCTCGCCCAGGCCCTGGCCGACGGGGTGGACCTGCGCGAGCTCATGGGACGGGGCGGGTTCGCCCCGCTCGGCGAGGGCGAGCTGGACCTGCCCGCCGTGGTGCGCGTGCTGGACGAGATCGGCTACGCGGGGTGGATCGTCATCGAGCAGGACACGCTGCCCGGCCGCCGCACCGTCGCCCAGAACATCGCCGACCAGGCCGCCAACCGCCGCAAGCTGGAGGAACTGGGACTGTGAAGATCGCTCTGCTCGGGTGCGGCGCGGTGACGCAGGCGGTGTACGTGCCGCTGCTGTCCAGGCGCCGCGACCTGTTCGAGGTGACGGCCGTGTGCGATCTGTCGCGTACGCTCGCCGACGCCGTCGGGGACCGGCTCGGCGCCGCCCGGCGGTACACGGCGCTGGAGGACCTGCTCGCCGCGGGCGGCTTCGACGCCGTGCTCGTGCTGGCCTCGGGCTCCCACGGCGAGGCCGTGCGCCTGGCGCTCGCCGCCGGCCACGCCGTGTTCTGCGAGAAGCCGCTCGCGCTGACCAGGGCCGAGGTGGCGGCGCTGCCCGAAGGGCGGTTGATGGTCGGCTACATGAAGCAGTACGACCCCGCGGTGCGCCGGGCCGAGGAACTGCTGGCCGAGCTGGGCGGGCCCGGTGTGATCAGGTCGGTCGAGGTGACGGTGCTGCATCCGAGCGGGGAGTCGCAGCTCGCTTTCGCCAACCTGGCCCAGGCTCGTGACGTGGACGCCGGGTTGCTGACGTCGCTGCGGGCCGCCGAGAGCGCGCTCGTGTCGCGGGCGGTGGGGGACTCGGCGGCGGTGCAGCGTCTGTACGGGGTGGCACTCGGCTCGATATGTCACGACTTGTCGCTCTTGCGGCGCTTTACCGGAGCGCCTGCCGAAATTTCGTACGTGGAGACCTGGGGTCCCGGGCCCGGCTCCATCGAGATCTCCGGGGCGCTGCCCGCCCAGGGCAGGTTCTCCATCCGCTGGCACTACCTGGAGGACTATCCGGCCTACCGCGAGACCGTGGCCATCCACCACGACAAGGGCACGCTGGAGCTGGTCTTCCCCTCGCCCTACCTGATGAACGCGCCGACGACGCTCACGGTGGTGTCCGGCGGCGAGAGCCGGACCGAATGGCGTGACGTGACCGAGGCGTTCGAAGTGCAACTGGCCGCCTTCCATGCTTTCGTGAACGATGGCAAGCCCCCGCTCACCGACGTGGGCGGCGCCTTGGAGGACATCGTCACGGCCCAGCGGATCGCCGCCCGTTACGCCGTACACCATGATCTGCCCGTGGGAGGGGAGGCCGCATGAGCGAGCGGAGCGAGCGACCCATCGAACACAGTCGCGTCGCGGAGATCGTCGTCGTGCCGCACACGCACTGGGACCGGGAGTGGTACGAGCCGTTCCAGCGGTTCCGGCTGCGCCTGGTGTCGCTGCTGGACGAGGTGCTCGACACGATGGAGCGCGAGCCTCGCTACCACTTCACCCTCGACGGGCAGCTGGCCTGCGTGGACGACTACCTGGAGGTGCGGCCGGAGAACCGCGACCGCATCGCCGCGCTGGTCCAGTCGGGGCGGCTGGCGATCGGGCCGTGGCAGATCCTGCTGGACGAGTTCCTGTGCTCGGGCGAGAACATCGTCCGCAACCTCGAGCTCGGCATGGACCGAGCAGGCAAGCTCGGCGGGGCGATGCCGGTCGGGTACCTGCCGGACATGTTCGGGCACACGGCGCAGATGCCGCAGATCCTCCGGAAGGCCGGGCTCCTGCACGCCTGCGTGTATCGCGGCGTGCCGTCCTCCGTCACCACGGACGCCTTCGCCTGGGTCGCGCCGGACGGGACGGCGCTGCGGACCCAATACCTGCCGGCGGGCGGGTACGGCAACGGCGCGCACCTCTTCCACGACGCGGTGGGCCTGGCCGGGCGGGCGGCCGAGTTCGTCAAGACGATGCGTGAGTGGCACGGCCCCGACGGGTCGCTGCTGGCCATGTACGGCACCGACCACTCCGCGCCCGTGCGCGGACTGCCGGACATGGTGGCGGCGATCGACGCCCGCATGGACACCTTGTCCGGCTATATCGGGAGCTATTCGGGCGAGGTGGCAGCGCTCGACGGGCTCCCGCGCATCCACGGGGAGTTGCGCTCCCACGCCCGCGCCAACATCCTCCCCGGCGTCATCTCCATCCGCCCCCACCTCAAGCAGGCCATGGGCCGAGCCGAGCGCATGGTCGAGCGGTACGCCGAGCCGCTGGCCGCGCTCTGGGGCGATGAGTGGCCCGGGCGGTTCCTCGACATGGCGTGGTGGCGGCTGGTGGACGCCAGCGGGCACGACTCGGTGACCGGTTGCGGTGTGGACGAGACCGCCCAGCAAGTGGCCGCCCGCATCGCCGAGGCCGAGCACCTCGGACAGGCCGTCCGCGACATGGTCACGGCCCGGCTGGCGGCCGCCGTGCCGTCGGACGGGGTGCTCGTCGTCAACCCCACGCCCGACGTACGCAGCGGCATCGTGATCGTGGACGTGGCCGGGACCGACCCGCTGGTGGACCCGTCGGGCGCCCCGGTGCCGGCGCAGCCGCTCGAGTACGCGCCCACGCTGCTGCTCGACGCGGAGATGGACCCCGCCACGGCGCTCACGTTCATCCACGGGACCGAGCTGTACGGGCAGCACATCACCGGCTGGTCGGTCGAGGGCGGCACGCTGACGTTCACGGTGGCGCGTGAGACCTCGGTCGTCTTCGACGTGGCCGACCTGCGTGACGCGCTCGACGGCGTGACCCGCGTCCGCATCCTCGCCGAGCCCCGGCGTACGGTCGCGGCCATGGTGGAGGCGCCGCCGCTGGGCCACACCAGCCTCCGGACCGCGCCGCACGATCAGGTGTTCAACCCGCCGGTGCCGTCGGGCGGCCTGCCCAACGTCCAGCACCACGCGTCGTGCTGGATGGGCTCCGACTCCGCGACCCTGCCGGTGCGCGGGGACGAGGAGGTGCTGGACAACGGGCTGCTGCGGGTCACGATCAACCGCGACGGCACGCTGACGCTGGTCGGTCAGGACGGCACCACCGTGACAGGGGCGGGCCGCATCGTGGACGGCGGCGACGTCGGCGACACCTACAACTACGCGCCGCCCCTGGCCGACCTCATCGTGTCCGAGCCGGCATCGGTCTCGGCCGAGCTGGTGTGGTCGGGGCCGCTGGTGGCGGCGGTGGACGTGCGGCGCACGTACGCGTGGCCCGCCGCCGGTGACGCGGTGGACGGCGCCCCCGAGGCCCCGGCCGGCTCGCGGACGTCCCGTACCGAGGACATCCTCGTCACGACCCGGGTCGAGCTGCGTGCCGGCGAGCCGTTCGTCCGCCTGCACGTCACCTTCGACAACCGCTGCGACGACCATCGGGTCCGCCTGCACGTCCCGCTGCCCGCCGCGGCCACGGAGTCGTACGCCGAGGGCCAGTTCGCCGTCGTCACCCGCGGCCTGACGTCCGAGGGCGGCTGCGGCGAGACGCCCCTGCCCACCTTCCCCGCCTCGTCGTGGGTGGCGGCCGGCGGGGTGGCGGCGCTGCTGGAGCATGTGACGGAGTACGAGCTGGTGGACGGGGAGCTGGCGCTGACCCTGCTGCGCTCGGCCGGCTACCTGTCCCGCAACCGCAACGCCCTCCGCCCCGAACCGGCCGGGCCCCAGCTGCCCACTCCGGCCGCGCAGTCGCGGGGGGTACGGTCCGTGAGCCTGGCACTGATGCCGTACCAGGAGTCGTGGGGTGAGGTGGTGCCGCACGCGGAAACCTTCCGTCACGACCTGCTGGTGGTGCCGGGCGTCGGCGATCGTGCCCTTCCGCTGCCCGCACCTGTGGCTGGGCTGTCGGTTACGGGGGACGGCGTGGTGATGACCTCGCTCAGGATGCGTGACGACTGGCGGGAAGTCCGCGTGGTCGCCTTGACCCCGAACGACACGGAAGCCGTGATTTCCGGCAACCTCCTGCAAGCCCGGCATGCCGATCTTCGGGGGCGTCCGGGCGAGCCAGTGCAGGTCGATGGCGGTGAGATGCGACTTCCCTTGAAGGCCTGGGAAATTGCGACCATCCAGATCCGTCAACTCTGGTAACTGTTTCAGGCTCTGCACCCCATCGAGCCCCGGAAGGCCTCGTCATGCAGAAGGCTTGTGGTCATCCACAACACACACCGTCATACTTCATGTGACCTCCAATTGCCCCAGGTCAGAAGCATGACGAACACTGGCCGACATGACTATCGGCCCCGTCGACTCCTCCAAGGTCCCGCGTTTCGCGGGGCCCGCCACCTTCGCCCGCCTGCCGCGCCTCGATCAGGTGGAGCAGGCCGACGTCGCCGTCGTGGGAGTGCCCTTCGACGCCGGCGTCTCGTACCGGCCCGGCGCCAGGTTCGGGCCGGCCGCTGTCAGGGAAGCGTCGCGGCTGCTGCGGCCCTACCACCCGGCGCTGGACGTCTCGCCGTTCGAGCAGGCGCAGGTGGCCGATGCTGGGGACATCGCGGCCAATCCCTTCGATGTCGGTGCGGCCATTGAGGCGATCGAGGGAGCCGCGGAGGGGATCGACGCGAAGCTCGTCACCATCGGGGGCGATCATACGATCGCGCTGCCGCTGTTGCGGGCGGCCGCCAGGAAGCACGGGCCGGTCGCGTTGTTGCACTTCGACGCGCACCTCGACACGTGGGACACCTACTTCGGGGCCGAGTACACGCACGGGACGCCGTTCCGGCGGGCCGTGGAGGAAGGGCTGCTGGACACCGAGGGCGTCAGCCATGTCGGGATCCGGGGGCCGTTGTACGGCAAGAAGGATCTGGAGGACGACCGGCGGCTCGGGTTCGGCATCCTGACCGCGGCCGACGTGCTGCGGCGCGGGCTGGACGAGGTGATCGACGTGTTGCGGCAGCGGGTCGGCGACCGGCCGCTGTACGTCTCCGTCGACATCGACGTGCTCGATCCCGCGCACGCCCCCGGTACGGGGACTCCCGAGGCGGGCGGGCTCACCAGCCGGGAACTGCTGGAGATCCTGCGTGGCCTGGCCGGATGCAATCTGGTCGGGGCCGACGTGGTCGAGGTGGCGCCGGCCTACGACCACGCGGAGATCACCTCGATCGCCGCCTCCCACGTGGCGTACGACCTCGTCAGCTTGCTAGCGATGCAGGAGAAGCGGACATGAGCGGCATCACCGAAATCGAGACTTACGGGGTCGAGCGCATTCCCGACGCCGACCGCACCGCGCGGCCGGTCGACCTGTTCAGGGTGGCGTTCGGCGGCGCCAACACCTTCGCCACCTGCGTGCTCGGGGCCTTCCCCATCCTGTTCGGTCTGTCGTTCTGGCAGGGGCTGGCGGCCACCGTGCTCGGGCTGGTGGTGGGGGCCCTCATTCTGGCGCCGCTGTCGTTGTTCGGGCCGCTCAACGGGACCAACAACGCCGTGTCGTCGTCGGCCCACCTCGGCGTGCACGGGCGGATCGTCGGCTCCTTCCTGTCGCTGCTGACCGCGATCGCGTTCTTCTCGATCTCGGTGTGGTCGTCGGGCGACGCGTTGGTGGGTGGCGCGCACCGGCTGGTCGGGCTGCCGGACAGTGACCTGTCCTACGGCGTCGCGTACGGGATCTTCGCGGTGCTCGTGCTCGTCGTCTGCGTGTACGGGTTCAGGTTCATGCTCTTCGTCAACAAGATCGCGGTGGCGGCGGCGTCGCTGCTGTTCGTGCTGGGGGTGTTCGCCTTCGCGGGCGACTTCGACCCGTCCTATCCGGGCACGCTGCCGGTCGGTGACCCGCTGTTCTGGCCGTCGTTCATCGGCGCCGCGCTGATCGTGTTGTCGAATCCGGTGTCGTTCGGCGCGTTTCTCGGTGACTGGTCCCGTTACATCCCGTCGAACACGCCGCGCTCCCGCGTGATGGCCGCCGCGTTCCTGTCGCAGATCGCCACCATCCTGCCGTTCTTCTTCGGCCTGGCGACGGCGTCGATCATCGCGACGAAGGCCGCCGAATACGTGGACCCGGCCGCGCCCAACTACGTCGGCGGCCTGCTGGCCGTCTCACCGGGCTGGTACTTCGTGCCCGTCTGCCTGATCGCGCTCATCGGCGGCATGTCCACGGGCACGACCTCGCTCTACGGCACCGGGCTCGACTTCTCCAGCGTCTTCACCCGGTTCTCGCGTGTGCAGGCGACCGTGTTCATCGGCACGCTGTCGATCGTCTTCATCTTCATCGGCCGGTTCGCCGCGAATCTCACCCAGAGCATCTCGACGTTCGCGACACTGATCATCACGTGCACGGCGCCCTGGATGGTGATCATGATGTTGGGTTATGTGACCCGGCGCGGCTGGTACGACCCGGAGGCGCTCCAGGTCTTCAACCGGCGCCAGCGCGGCGGCCGTTACTGGTTCACGCACGGCTGGAACTGGCGTGGGGTGGGCGCCTGGCTGGTGTCGGCGGGGCTGGCGCTGATGTTCGTCAATCTGCCGGGGCAGTTCGTCGGGCCGCTCGGTGACCTGGCCGGCGGCATCGACATCTCCCTGCCGCTCGGCCTGGCCGCGGCCGGGCTGCTCTACCTGGCGCTGCTGGCCGTATCCCCCGAGCCGCGGGAGGTCTACGGGCCCGAGGGGCCGCGGCTGGTCCGGTCCGCCGACACGCCGGTGTTGCCGATCGTCGACGCCACAGCGGCCGAGCCGGTCACCTGATGGAGCTCGTCGACCTGTCGGTGCCGATCGAGACCGGGATGCCAGTCTATCCGGGCGATCCGGAGGTCTCGGTCGGCCCGGCGCTCACCGTGGCCCAGGACGGCGTCAACGTGCTGGGGCTGCACCTGGGTTCGCAGTCGGGCACACACGTGGACGCGCCGTTCCACATCGACGACTCGCTGCCCACGCTGGACGAGCTGCCGCTGTCCCGTTTCCACGGGCCCGCCGACGTGGTGGACGTCCGAGGGCTGGCACCGCGCTCGCCGATCCCGGCGGCGGCCTTCCAGGACGTCACCACTCCGATCGTGCTCGTCGCCACCGGGTGGTCGGTCCACTGGGGGACGGACGCCTACCAGGCGCACCCATTCCTCACCCAGGAGGTTGCGGCGCTGCTCGTCGAGCGCGGGGTCAGGACCGTCGGGATCGACGCGCTGAGCGTGGACCCCACGCCCGCCGAGGACTTCCCGGCGCATCGGGTGTTGTGCGGTGCACATGCCGTCATCGCTGAGAATCTGACCGGGCTCGACCGGCTCCTGGACGCGCGGGGCAGGCGGATCGAGGTCTCGATGTTCCCGATCCGGCTCGCGGGAGCCGACGGGGCGCCCGTCCGCGCGGTCGCGAGGATCGGTTAGCGGGTGCCCCAGGAGTACGTCTGCTTACGCAGCTTCAAGTACACGAACGACTCCGTGGCCCGTACGGCGGGGATGGCGCGGATCTTGCTGAGGATCTCCAGCAGGTGCCCGTCGCCCTCGCACACCACCTCGACGATGACGTCGAACGAGCCCGCCGTGAGGACCACGTAGTCGATCTCCTCGATGGCCGCCAGCTCGTCCGCCACCGACTCCAGGTCGCCCTCGCAGTTGACCCCGATCATCGCCTGCCGGGGGAAGCCCAGCGTGAGCGGGTCGGTGACCGCGACGATCTGCATGACGCCGGCGTCCTGGAGCCGCTGCACGCGCTGGCGTACCGCGGCCTCGGACAGGCCGACCGCCTTGCCGATCGCCGCGTACGGCATGCGCCCGTCGTGCTGGAGTTGCTCGATGATCTGTTTGGACAGATCGTCGAGCACGACGGGACCAGCGCTCGAGTTGTTGCGGCGTACGCGGGGCGGCGTCGTCATCGAGAGGAATCCTCCTAGCGGTCCGGCGTTACGGGGGCGTTCCCGCTGGATTGCCGTCCTGGTGCGACATGTTGTCAGTTCTCGGCAGTCTGTCAAGCGAATTCGTAGCAATTTGATATCTTCACCACGAAATCCCTTGTCCGGATGCTTCCACTCTGTAAGAGTCGCGGCATCTCAGCTCACTCACGAGGAGGTCAGACGTTGACCACCCGTCTGCAGAACTACATCAACGGTGAGTTCGTGGACGCCAAGAGCGGCCGATTCTCCGACATCATCGATCCGTGCACGGGCGAGGCCTACGTTCAGGCCCCGGTCTCCGGCCAGGATGACGTCGACGCCGCTTTTGCCGCCGCGGCCGCCGCGTTCGACTCGTGGGGCAGGACCACTCCGGGCGAGCGGGCCAACCTGCTGCTGAAGGTCGCTGATGCGATCGACGCGCGGGCCGACGAGATCAACGAGGCCGAGTGCCGCAACACCGGCAAGCCGCGCGCCCGCATGGCCGAGGACGAGACGCCGATCGCCGGCGACCACTTCCGCTTCTTCGCGGGCGCGGCCCGCACGCTCGAGGGCCCCACGGCCGGTGAGTTCCTCGCCGATCACACCAGCGTCATCAGGCACGAGCCGATCGGCGTGGTCGGCCAGGTCACGCCGTGGAACTACCCGATGATGATGGCAGTCTGGAAGATCGCCCCGGCGCTCGCGGCCGGTAACACGGTGGTGCTCAAGCCGTCCGACACCACCCCGGTCTCCACGCTCAAGCTGGCCGAGATCATCGGCGAGGTGCTGCCCGCGGGCGTCTTCAACGTCGTCACGGGCGACCGCGAGACCGGCTCGCTCGTGGTGAGCCACCTGACGGCGGCCATGGTCGCGATCACCGGCTCGGTCGGCGCCGGCATGTCCGTGGCCAAGACCGCCGCCGACGACCTCAAGCGGGTGCACCTGGAGCTCGGCGGCAAGGCGCCGGTCGTGGTCTTCGAGGACGTCAAGGACCTGCGCAAGGCCGCCGCCGACATCGCGACCGCCGGCCTCTACAACGCCGGCCAGGACTGCACCGCCGCCTGCCGGGTGCTGGTGCAGGAGAGCGTGCACGACGAGTTCGTGGCCGCGCTGACCGAGGCCGCGGCCGGCACCGTGACCGGCGACCTCGACAACGAGGACGCGCTGTACGGGCCGCTCAACAACGAGAACCAGCTGGCCAAGGTCCAGGGCTTCATCGAGCGGGTCCCCGCCCACGCCAAGGTTCTCACCGGCGGGCAGCGGGTCGGCGACAAGGGCTACTTCTTCGCCCCGACGATCGTGGACGGGCTCAAGCAGGACGACGAGATGGTGCAGAACGAGGTCTTCGGGCCCGTGATCACCGTGCAGACGTTCAGCGACGAGGCCGACGCCCTCGCCAAGGCCAACGACGTCAGGTACGGCCTGAGCAGTTCGGTCTGGACCTCCGACCACGGCCGCGCGATGCGCATGTCCAACCGGCTCGACTTCGGCGTGGTCTGGGTCAACACCCACATCCCGTTCGTGTCGGAGATGCCGCACGGCGGCTTCAAGCACTCGGGCTACGGCAAGGACCTGTCGGTCTTCGGCCTGCACGACTACACGAGGGTCAAGCACGTCATGCACTACATCGGTGAATAGCCCACGATGACCACCAGTGCCATCGAGCTAGAGAACGTCGTCAAGGAATACCTCTCGCACGGCGAGGTGGTCCAGGCGGTCAAGGGTGTCTCGCTGGACATCGCCGAGGGGGAGTTCTTCTCCCTCCTCGGCCCGTCCGGTTGCGGCAAGACCACGACCATGCGGATGATCGCCGGCTTCGAAGCTCCGTCGAAGGGCCTGGTGAAGCTGCACGGCCAGGACGTCACGAACGTCCCGCCGAACAAGCGCGACGTCAACATGGTCTTCCAGTCCTACGCGCTCTTCCCGCACATGAGCGTCTGGGACAACGTGGCGTTCGGGCTCAAGCAGCGTAAGACGCCGCAGGATGAGATCAAGCGTCGGGTCGGCGAGATGCTGGAGATCGTCGACCTGACCGGCAGGGAGAAACGCCGGCCGCGCGAGATGTCCGGCGGCCAGCAGCAGCGGGTGGCACTGGCCAGGGCCCTGGTCAACCGGCCGCGGGCGCTGCTGCTCGACGAGCCGCTCGGCGCGCTCGACCTCAAGCTGCGCCAGGCCATGCAGATCGAGCTCAAGCGCATTCAGCGCGAGGTCGGCATCACGTTCGTGTACGTCACGCACGACCAGAACGAGGCGCTCACCATGAGCGACCGCATCGCGGTCATGAACGACGGCCTGGTCGAGCAGCTCGCGGGGCCGCGCGAGATTTACGAGCGGCCGGCGACCGCGTTCGTGGCCGGCTTCATCGGCACCTCCAACCTGCTGGCGGGATCGGCCACGGGCGGGGAGCTGAAGATCGGCGGAGGCCGGGTGCTGGTGCCCGGCCACGAGGGTGACGTGCGGGTGACCGTGCGCCCCGAGAAGATCACCATCGGCACGGAGGAGCCGTCGAACGGTCTGAGCGCCGTCCGCGGCACGGTGGCCGAGGTGGTCTACCTGGGGACCTACAACAGTTACGCCGTGAGCCTCGCTGACGGGGCCGACGCGACCGAGCGTAGCGAGGGCGCAAATCAAACACAGCACGGCAACCGTGATGATCGTGCCGCCGCTCGCGGCGGCACGATCATCACGGTTTTCCAGCAGAACGCGCTTGATGCCATGGCCACGGCGGAGCGGGGCGACTCCGTGTGGCTGTCCTGGCAGGCGCAGCACTCGTACGTGATTGGAAGTTGACAGCACCTCATGAACCCCCGTCTCCACACCCGTCGTGACGCCTTCAGGATCGCCGGCTTCTCCGCCGCCGGACTCGCCCTCGCCGCCTGCGGCGTGCAGGGTCAGAAGGCCGCACCGCCCAAGGCCGACGCCGTGCAGGACTTCTGGTCCAAGCAGACCAAGCACGGCAAGGTCGTCTTCGCCAACTGGCCCGAGTACATGCCCGAGGATCAGGCGCCGCTGAAGGCGTTCCAGCAGGCCACCGGCATCTCGTACGAGTACAAAGAGGTCATCCAGGAGAACGCCGAGTTCTTCGGCAAGGCCGACCCCGTGCTGCGCGCCGGGCAGTCGCTGGGCTACGACATCGTGGTCATGACGAACGGCATCCAGCTCCAGCACATGATCGAGCTGGGCTACTGCGTGCCGCTCGACCACTCCAAACTGCCGAACTTCGCGGCCAACGCCGGGCAGAAGTACAAGGAACGGTCCTACGACCCGGGCAACAAGTACACGATCCCGTACACGTCCGGCGTGACCGGCATCGCGTACAACACCAAGTACGTCAAGGAAGACATCACCAGCATCCAGGCGTTGTTCGATCCCAAGTACAAGGGGCGGGTCGGCATGATGGCCGACGCCCAGGAGATCGGGAACTTCGGGATGTTCGCCCTGGGCATCGACCCGGAGAAGTCGACCGAGGCGGACTGGCGCAAGGCCGGGGACAAGCTCAAGGAGCAGCGCGACGCCGGAATTGTCCGGAAATATTATGACCAGAGCTACATCGATGCCGTGTCCAAGGGCGACGTCTGGCTGACCATGGCCTGGTCGGGCGACGTCTTCCAGCGCCAGCTCGCCGGCGAGCCCGTCAAGTTCGTGGTGCCCGACGAGGGCGGCACGATCTGGACCGACAACATGCTCATCCCGAAGGGCGCCGCCAACCCGGTGGACGCGCTCATGCTCATGGACTACCTCTACCAGCCGGCCGTGGCCGCCGAGCTGGACGAGTTCATCCAGTACGTCACCCCGGTCCCGGCCGTGCAGGACCTGCTCAGGGAGAAGGCCGCGACGGCCAAGGGCGAGGACAAGAAGGCGCTGGAGGACATGGTCAACAGCCCGCCCATGTTCCCGACCGAGGCCGACTACGCCAAGCTCCGCGGTTACACGCCGCTGACCAACCAGACGCAGCAGGTCTTCAACCCGATCTTCCAGTCCATCACGCAGGCGTAGCCCGATGCGGCGGCTGACTCCCTACCTGCTGGCGCTGCCGAGTTGGATGTGGCTGGCGATCTTCCTGGTCGTGCCCATGGTGGCGATGGCGTCGGTGTCGTTGCAGACGGGCAACGCCATCGACGGCTTCGCCATGACGTTCAGCTTCTCCAACTACAGTGACGCGCTCGGCAGGTACAGCACCCAGTTGGTCCGCTCGCTGTTCTACGGCGGAATGGCGACCGTCGCCATGCTGGTGATCGGGTACCCGGTGGCGTACTGGATCGCGTTCAAGGGCGGCCGGCGCAAGTCCATGTACCTGTTCCTGATCCTGCTGCCGTTCTTCGTGTCGTTCGTGCTGCGGACGATCTCGTGGAACTTCCTGCTGGCCGACAACGGCATCCTGTTCGGCACGCTGAAGGGGTGGGGGTTGCTGCCCGACGACTTCCACGTGCTGGCCACGACGGT
This sequence comes from Nonomuraea turkmeniaca, assembly GCF_005889735.1. Taxonomy (GTDB): domain Bacteria; phylum Actinomycetota; class Actinomycetes; order Streptosporangiales; family Streptosporangiaceae; genus Nonomuraea; species Nonomuraea turkmeniaca. The sequence continues at coordinate 46,431 of NZ_VCKY01000023.1, read as the reverse complement.
CGCCGTGGTGGGCGGGCTGACGTACAACTTCCTGCCGTTCATGATCCTGCCGATCTACGTGTCGCTCGAACGCGTGGACCCGAGGGTGGTGGAGGCGGCGCAGGACCTGTACGCCACCCGCGTGGGGGCGTTCCGGCGGGTGGTCCTGCCGCTGTCGCTGCCGGGCGTGTTCGCCGGAGTGCTGATGACGTTCGTGCCGGCCACGGCCGACCCGATCAACGCGGCCATCCTCGGCGGCACCGCGAACACGATGATCGGCAACATCATCCAGACCGAATACCTGACCAACCTCAACTACCCGACCGCCTCGGCGCTGTCGTTCACGCTCATGGCGGTGCTGCTCGTGGGCATCTTCATCTACGCCAGGGCGCTCGGCACCGAGAACGTCCTCGAGGCGGCGGCCCGATGAGCGCGAGGACGAGGCTCGGGGACAAGCTGCTCCACGCGTACACGTGGCTGGTCATCGTCTGGCTGTCGTCGCCGATCGCCGTGATGATCCTGTTCGGGTTCAACGACAAGAAGAGCAAGTCCAACACCACGTGGCAGGGCTTCACGCTGCGCTGGTACACCGAGCTCTTCGACATCTCCGACCTGACGGTGGCGCTGCGCAACTCGCTGGTCATCGCGGCCGTCAGCACGATCATCACGGTGGTGATCGGGACCATGCTCGGGCTGGCGCTCGGCCGGCACCGCTTCCGCGGCAAGGGGGTCACGAACTTCCTGGTCTTCGCCGCGATTTCCACGCCCGAGCTGGTCATGGGGGCGTCGCTGCTGTCGCTCTTCGTCTCGGGGAACGTGCCGCGCGACGCCAACACGATCATCATCTCGCACGTGCTGTTCTCGCTGTCGTTCGTGGTGGTGACCGTGCGGGCGCGGGTCGTCACGCTCGACCCGTCGCTGGAGGAGGCCGCCAGGGACCTCGGGGCCACGGCGTGGGGGACGTTCCGGCAGGTGACGTTGCCGTCGATCATGCCGGGCGTGCTGGCCGGAGCCATGTTGTCGTTCGCGCTGTCCATCGACGACTACGTGGTCACCAGCTTCGTCAACGGCTCGACGGTCACGTTCCCGCTGTGGATCGTCGGCGCCGTGAAGACGGGAATCCCGCCGCAGGTCAACGTCATGGGTACGCTGATCTTCGGCATCGGGGTGCTGATCGCGATCGGCAACGCGGTCGCGGCAAGGCGCCGTACCTGACCTTCTGTAGGGATGTGGGATTTGTGGATCCGCTGAAGGCGCTTGCTGATGCGGAGCGCAAGCCGTACTGGCTGGACAACCCGGCCAGACCCGAGCCGCAGCCGCGGCTCGACCAGCACACCAGCGCCGACCTCGTCGTGGTCGGCGGCGGTTTCTCAGGGCTCTGGACCGCCCTGATGGCCAAGGAACGCGACCCCTCGCTGGACGTCGTCCTGCTCGAAGGGCGCAGGATCGGCTGGGCGGCCACCGGCCGCAACGGCGGGTTCTGCATGGCGACGCTCACCCACGGCCTGGCCAACGGGCTGGAGCGGTGGCCGGACGAGATCGACCGGCTCGAACGTATGGGGGTGGAGAACCTCGACGAGATCGAGCGCACGCTGGAGCGCCACGACATCGACTGCTCCTTCGAGCGCACCGGCGAGCTGCACGTGGCCACCGAGCCGTGGCAGCTCGACGGGCTCAACGAGCACCTGGACCTGATCTCCGAGCTCGGGCTCGACTACGTGCCGCTCGACCAGGAGCAGGTGCGAGGCGAGATCGACTCGCCGACCTACCTGGGCGGGCTCTGGGAGCGCAGCGGCTGCGCCATGCTCGATCCGGCGCGACTGGCGTGGGGGCTGCGGGAGGCGTGCCTGCGGCTCGGCGTCCGCGTGCACGAGCGCAGCCCGGTCCGCTCGCTGCGCGACGACGGCACGATGATCACGCTGCACACCCCGTACGGCTCGGTCACCGCCCCGAAGGTCGCGCTGGGCACCGGCGTGTTCCCGCCCCTGCTGCGGCGGCTCAAGCACTTCGTGGTCCCCGTGTACGACTACGCGCTCATGACCGAGCCGCTGACGGACGCGCAGCTCGCCCAGGTGGGCTGGCGTAACCGGCAGGGCGTCGGCGACTCGGCCAACCGGTTCCACTACTACCGGCTCACCGACGACAACCGCATCCTGTGGGGCGGCTACGACGCCGTCTACTACAACGGCGGCCTGGTCAAGCCGGAGTACGACCAGCGCGACGAGACGTTCGTCAAGCTCGCGGGGCACTTCTACGACACGTTCCCGCAGCTCGCCGAGGTGCGCTTCACGCACCGGTGGGGCGGTGTGATCGACACCTGCAGCCGGTTCAGCGCCTTCTACGGCCAGGCGCACGGCGGGCGGCTGGTCTATGCCACCGGCTACACCGGCATGGGAGTCGGGGCCACCCGGTTCGGCGCGAACGTCATGCTCGACCTGCTGTCGGGCGAGCGTACCGAGCGGACCGAGCTGCGGATGGTCCAGGAGAAGCCGATCCCGTTCCCGCCCGAGCCCGTGCGGTCCGGGGTGATCCAGGTCACCCGCTGGTCGATCGCCCAGGCCGACCAGCATCAGGGCAAGCGCAACCTGTGGCTGCGCGCGCTCGACCGGATGGGGCTGGGATTCGACTCGTGACCTGAGGGCAGGATGCTGCCGACCCCCGATGAGATCGCGGGGGGTTTGCGGATGCGTGCGATATGGGTGGCCTGGGCCGGGCTGACGCTGGTGGCGGGATGCGGGACCGAGCGGGCGCCGATCGTGCCCGCCGCGGCGAGGGCTCCGGTCAAGGTGGCACGGTGTGTCCTGAAATTTCCGGACGCGCGGGCGGGCACCGCCGCCCGCGCCCGGCTCCTCCGCGATCTTTCCCGGTACGTGCGCGGGCGCCCGGGACGGGTGGTCTACGCGGCCCACGACCTCGTCACGGGTGTCACGCTGGGGCAGGGAGCGCACGAGCACGACATGATCACCGCGAGCGGCGCCAAAGTGGACATCCTGGCGGCGTTGCTGGCACGCCGTTCCGGCGGGCTGGACGAGGGCGAGCGGGACCTGGCCGACCGCATGATCAGGGAGAGCGACAACAGGGCCGCGGACACGATGTGGTCCCGGGTCGGCGGGGGCGGCGCCATGAGCGCCTTCTACGACCGGGCCGGGCTGCGGGAGACCACGCCGGGGCCGAGCCGGTTCTGGGGCGGCACCAACACCAGCCCCGCCGACCGCATCCGCCTGCTGAAGGTGCTGGTTCAGGGCGGCAAGGGGCTGAGCGCCGCGGATCGGCGGCTGGTGCTCGGGCTGATGGGACGGGTGCAGAAGGATCAGGCCTGGGGCGTCAGCGCCGCCGCCCGGCCGGGGGACCGGGTGGCACTGAAGAACGGGTGGACACCGCGGCCGTTCATCCACAACACGTGGGCCGTCACCAGCTACGGCCGCGTGGTGGGCCCAGGGCGGGATCTGCTGCTCTCCGTGCAGACGGATCAGCAGCCGGGGGAGGGGACGGGCATCGAGACGATCGAGGGGGTGGCCAGGATGATCGGCGCCCGCCTCGACGCCCTCGCCCCGACCATCACCCGTCCCTGCCCGACCAATCCCGTCGCCTGAGGCTGCCGGTCACGCTCGTGCCAGGACCTCTTCGGGGATCTCCTTCGGCACGCCGCGCAGCCCCACCAGCGCCAGCACCGCGACCAGGGCCAGCAGCGCCCCCGTGACCAGCGCGGTGACGTGCAGCCCCTCGATGAACGCCGTCTGCGCGGCCCGCATGAGCGGCCCGGCCTGCTCGGAAGGCAGCTCCGCAGCGGTACGCACCGCCCCGGCGATCGACTCCCTGGCGCCCTCGCCGGGAACCCCGGCCGGCAGCTCCAGGTTGGCACGGTAAGCGCTGGTCAGCACGGTGCCCAGGATCGCGATGCCGAGCGCCCCGCCCAGCTCGAACGCCGTCTCCGACACCGCGGCCGCCGCCCCCGCGCGATCCCTGGGCGCGGTGGCCAGCACGTTGTCGTTGTTGACCGTGAAGGCGAACCCGATGCCGACGCCGCCGATCACCATGACGGGCAGCAGCGTCAGGTAGTTCAGTTCGAGGCCGAGCGTGCTGTAGTAGAGGAACGAGCCGGCGTTCATGGCCAGGCCGAGCGCGACCACGCCGTTCCTGCCGATGCGGGGGATCAGCTTGGCGGCCAGCACCCCGCCGACCGCGCCGCTCAGGCCGCCGGGCAGCTGGGCCAGCCCCGCCTGGAGCGGCGACCAGCCGAGCACGAGCTGCAGGTACCAGGCGAACATCAACATCATGGCCGACATCGCGAAGATCGCCAGCAGGTTCGTGACGATGGACGCGGTGAACGCCCTGCGGGCGAAGAGCCGCACGTCGATCAGCGGCTCGGCCAGCCTGGTCTGCCGCCACGCGAACAACGCCAGCAGCGCCACCCCGCCCACACCGGCCACCAGTACGTCGGTGTGCTCGATGCCCCTGTGCGCGGCCTCCTTGATCGCGTAGACGACCGCCACCACGCCGGCGAACGACAGGACGACGCTGACCAGGTCCAGCCGGCCCGCGTCCGGGTTGCGAGACTCCGGCAGCACCATGACGCCGCCGACGAGCACCAGCAGCATGATCGGCACGTTGATCAGGAACACCGAGCCCCACCAGTAGTGGTCGAGCAGCAGCCCGCCGACCACCGGGCCCACGGCGAAGCCCGCGGCGCTCATCCCGCTCCAGATCCCGACGGCCGCGGTGCGTTCGCCGGGCTCGGTGAACACGTTCCTGATGATCGACAGGGTCGACGGCATGATCGTGGCGCCGGCCACGCCGAGCAGTGCCCTTGCCACGATCAGCAGCTCGGCGTTGGGCGCGTACGCCGTCACGGCCGAGGCCGCGCCGAACGCCACCGCGCCGATCAGCAGCAGGCGCTTGCGGCCGATGCGATCGCCGAGGTTGCCCATGGTGATGAGCAGGCCGGCGAGCGCGAAGCCGTAGATGTCGCCGATCCAGAGCAGCTGCGTGGAGGTCGCGCCGAGGTCGCTCACCAGTCTCGGCAGGGCGAGATGCAGGACGGTGAGGTCGAGCGAGAGCAGCAGGGTGGCCAAGCACGCGATCGCCAGGCAGGACCATTTGTTCTTTGCGCGAGCGTTGATCATGGTCCCACCGTCCAGCGGACCCCTGACCGCGGGCCTACCGTTCGCTGACCGCCCTGCTGACCTCGGTCAGCGCCGCGTCGATGCGGGTGCGGGTGTCCGCGGCGCTGTACCAGTCCTCCGGGCATTCGTCGCGGGCCTGGATCAGCACGGCACGCGCCTCCTCCAGATCCCCGCCGGCCAGCGCCACCTCGCCCAGGCCGAGCTGCGCCCACGCGGCGGTTTCCATGGACCCGTTCCTGCGTGACAGATCGACCGCGATCGTGTAGTCCGCCCGAGCTCCGGCCGGATCGCCCAGGCACTGCAGGGCGTCCCCGCGCCGGCACAGGGCCTCGGCGATCTCGGTCTTGGCGCCCAGCTCGCGGGCGATCGCCAACGCCTCGTCGGCCAGCGCGTACGCCGTCGGGTAGTCGCGCCGCTCCTGGTGAAGGGCGCCGAGCCCGGACAACACCAGCACGATCCCCCAGCGTTCGCCGATGGCCTTGAACGCGGCCAGGCTGCGCCCGAAGTGGTCCACGGCCTCCTCCTCCCGGCCGAGCGATTGGAGCACGAACGCCGCGCCCGCGTAGGACAGCGCCGCCTGCCAGGGTGGCAGCGCCGGCAGGGAGTGGAGGATCACCTCGTAGGCCTCGCTGAAGTCGTCGGGCGGCCCTGAGTACATCGACAGCAGCATCATCAGGAACTCCACCCGCATCGGCAGGTGGTTCCACGCCAGCAGCCCCCTGGCCGCCGCCATCAGGTCGCGTAACTCATCGTCGGCCTCGCCCTGCCAGCCGGTGACGAGCACGCACATGACGTACTCCTCCTCCAGGCCCTCGGGAGGGCCGGAGCCGAGTCTGGCGAGCAGGGCGGCGGCCAGATTGGCGCTGGTCACACGGTTGCCGCGCATGTACCAGTAGCAGGCGGTGTACGCCAGCAGCCGCAGCGCCGTCCCCACCCGTCCCGATTCGGTGGCCCAGCGCAGGGCCGCGTTGACGTCGTCGCTCTCCTCGTCCAGCCTGGCCAGCCACTCCATCTGCTCGCGGGTCCGCAGCCGCGCGTCGGCGGCCAGAACCAGGTCCAGGTAGTACGCGGCGTGCGCGTCCCGCACCGTGTCCACCTCGCCGGACTCGGCCAGCCGCTCGGCGCAGTACGCCTTGATCGTCTCCAGCATGCGGTAACGCCCGCCCACCACCTCCACCAGCGACTTCTCCGCCAGCGAGAACAGCACGTCCTCCGGCAGCCCGCACACCCGCTCCGCGGCCTCGGGCCGCGCGCCGCCCGCGAACACGCTCAGCCGCCTGGCCAGCCGCTGCTCGCTCTCGTCCAGCAGGTCCCAGCTCCACGCCACGACCGCGCGCAACGTCTGGTGGCGCGGCAGCGCCGTACGGCTGCCGCGCGTCAGCAACCTGAACCGGTCGTCCAGCCGCGCCGCCACGTCGGACACCGACAGCGTACGCAGCCGCGCCGCGGCCAGCTCGATGGCCAGCGGCAGCCCGTCGAGCGCCCGGCAGATGCCCACCACCTGCGCGGCGTTCTCCCCGTGCAGGGCGAAACCCGGCTGGACCGCGGCGGCCCGGTCGGCGAACAGCCGGACGGCCGGGTAGTCCAGTGGGTCGTCCGCCTCGGGCGGCGGCAGCCGCAGCGGCGCCACGGTCAGGATCGACTCGCCGGTGATGCCGAGCGCCTCCCGTCCGGTCGCCAGCACCCGCAGCCCGGGGCAGGAGGCGAGCAGCAGGTCGGTCAGCTCGGCGGTGGCCGCGATGAGGTGCTCGCAGTTGTCCAGCACGAGCAGCAGCTTGCGGTCGGCGAGCGCGGTGACCAGCCGCGTGACCGGGTCCACGGCCGGCCGGTCGGCCGTGTGCAGCAAGGGGTCGCGGATGTCGAGCGCCGCCAGCACGGCCCTGGGCACGTCCGCGTCGTCGGAGACTGGTGCGAGCGGCACGAAGCAGACGTCGCCCGGCTCGTGCTGGGCTGCCTCGATGGCGAGCCTGGTCTTGCCGGCGCCACCCGGGCCGATCAACATGACGAGCCGGCCGGCCTGTAACCTCTCGCCCACGTGCGCCAGCTCCTCGGCGCGGCCGACGAAGCTGGTGAGCTGGGCCCGCAGCCCCTGCCGCTGCTGGCTTGCCGTCCTGGCCGCGGGGGCGCCGAGCGCCGGATCGGCCCGGAGCACGGCAAGGTGCGCGGCGGCCAGCTCCGCCCCCGGATCGACGCCCAGCTCCTCGTCCAGGATCTTCCTGGTCTCGTCGTAGACGGTCAGCGCTTCGGCCTGGCGGCCACTGCCGTACAGGGCACGCATGAGCTGGGCCCGCAGCCGCTCGCGCAGCGGGTGGGCGGCGATGAGCTGGCTCAGCTCGGCGACCAGCTCCCGGTGCCTGCCCAGGTCCAGGTCGGCCTGCACGCGGTCCTCCGTGGCGGCCAGCCGCAGCTCCTCCAGCGCGGTCGCGGCGGCCTCGGCGTACGGGGCGTCCGTCAGCGGCGCTCCCCGCCACAACTCCAGCGCCTCACCCAGCAACGCGGCCGCCCGCTCGGGGTCGCCGCCCTGCAGCGCCTGCCTGCCCGCCTGGGCGAGCTGCTCGAACCGGCGCGCGTCCACGTCCTGCGGGTCGGCCACCAGCCGGTATCCGGCCGGGTGGAACTCCACCAGGTCCTTGCCCAGCACCCGGCGGAGCCTGGACACCTGCGACTGCAGCGCGTTGGCCACGCCCTCGGGGGGATAAGCGCCGTACATGCCGTCCACGAGCTGCTCCGCGCCCACGATGCGCCCGGCGTGCAGGGCGAGCAGCGTGAGCAGGGCACGCACCCGGGGCCCGCCGAGCGCGACGGGTCGGCCGTCCTCGCCCAGCGCGGCGGTGGGTCCGAGGATCTGGAAGCGCATGCGTCGATTATCGCGGCTGCGGCAAGAACGCGGCGGTTTCCGCGTAGGTGGGCATCCTGGGTGCGGGCTCGCCGCGGATGCCGAGCACCGCCGTCAGCGCACCCTGGATCGCCGCCCGGTACAGCAGCGAGCCGGTGCTCACCCTGGCCACACCGGCCGCGGCGAACTGGGCCATCGTGGGGCCGCCCGGCTGGTACAGCACGTTGAGCGGCAACGGCGTGCTCGCTGCCACCTCCGCGATCTCGCCGAGGTCGCTCAGTCCGGGTACGAAGATCCCGTCGGCGTGGCCGTACGCCCGGACCCGCTCGCGGGTGTCACCGGTCCGCAGCCAGCACGTGTCGGTGCGGGCGTTGACGAACACGCCGTGACCCTTGGCCGCCTCGATGATGCGCTGGTGCGACTCGATCGGGCGCAGCGTGCCGTCGGGGCGGCCGTCCTCCAGGTTGACGCCGGCCACGCCGAGTGCGGCCAGGCTCGCCACCAGGTCGGACACCTCGTCCGGGTCATCGCTGAAGCCGCCCTCGATGTCCACGGTGACCAGGATGCCGAGATCCTTGAGCGACTCCGCCAGCTCGATCGTCTCGGCCCTGGTGGCGCCGGCCGCGTCCGGCTTGCCGTACACGGCGGCCACGCCGAGGCTGGTCGTGCCGATCGCCGGGAACCCCTGCGCGGCGAGGACGGCGGCCGAGCCGTAGTCCCACGCGTTGGGCAGGAGCAACGGGTCACCGGGACGGTGCAGGTCGCGAAAGTCCACAGCCCGCGAGGAAGTGCCGTCGCCCGGCGACCGAGCCGTCGAACAGAGCGAGGCCATGTGCACGGCCTCCAGCACGCCGGCGGCCAGGGCGATCGCATGGTCGGGCGCGGGGCAGGGGCGGACACCGTGGCCGAAGGTCAGGTGCGGGGTCCGGTCGCGCGACGGGTCGAACCGGTCGGGCTCGGCGAACACGGCGGGATCCCGGTTGGCGGCCGCCAGGTCGATCGTCACCTCGGCGCCGGTGCGGGTGTCCAGCCGGCGGGTGGCCTTGAGGGGCGGGTCATGCCTGAGCGTCTCGTGCAGCAGCGCCTCGACGTCGACGCCGGCGGTGGCGTGCCGCAGTGCGTTCTCGATGAGGCCCTCGGTGGCGGCGTAGGCCTGTAGCAGCAGCGTGACGGCCGGGAGGTCGGCCTGGCCGAGCAGTTCGGCGACGGCGGCGTCGGCCTCCGGGCCGCCCTCGCCCGACAGGTAGCCGCTCGCGGCGGCGGGGACGGCGGCAGTGTCCTTGACGCCGAGGGCGGCCCCGAGCACCTCCGTCGGCACACCCCGCCACTCGCCGCCCCGCTCCAGGGTCATGGCCCTGGCCGCGGACCGGAGCTCGGCGGGGTCCAGTGCGGCCAGCCGCTCGACGACGGCGTGGCGGCGCCCGGCGTGGGTGTCGCCGCTGCTGAAGCGCGACACGTGCGCCCGCAGCCAGGCGAGCGTCCCCTCCCGCCCGTCCTGAGGCACGGGAGGCGGCACGTATCGGGTGTCATCGAGGACCGACCGGGCTTCGGCATGGCGTGTGACGAGCATGGAACCCACGGTAGAAGGCAGTCCTTTCGACGGCGGTCGAAGTGTGCCGGGTCAGGCGGCGAGCCGCTCCTGCTCGGGCCCGGCGCTCTCGGCGGCGGGCTTCGCCGGCGCGGCCCCTGTGGCCATCGCGGAGCGTCGTCCGGTGGCGAACGCCAGTGCCATCACCGTGACGAGCACCATCTCGGCCAGCACCACGGCACGCTCGAGCGCCCCGTAGTAGGCGACGCCGTTGATCAGCGGCGAGGTGATGGACGCGGGATGCGCCGCCAGGTACACCCCCAGCGTCACCGCCGCGGTCATGCTCATGGCGCGCACCGCGTTCCAGCGGGGCGCCGCGGCCCGGCCTCTCGCCAGGGTCCAGCCGGCGACCGGCAGCGACGTGAACACCACCGCAGCCGACCAGCGGTGGATCTCGCCGGAGAGCGAGCCGACCTGCGACGTGCCCGGATCCGTGGGGAAGATCGCGCTCATCATCAGCCCGGCGGCCCCCGCCAGCAGCAGCACCCGGGTGGCCGCCGTACGCGACGGCTCGACCGCCGCCAGCCCGTACGCGAGACACAGGCACGCCCCCGCCAGCGCCAGCATCCCGATCAGCACCGGCACGAGTCCGCCGGAGACGAGCGCGTAGTCGCTGAGCAGTGGCTGAGCGGGCAGGGCGACCTGTGCGTACGCCAGCGCGCACACCGACACCACCGTGCCGACTAAGGTGCCCCAGAAGCTCTGCCGTGGGGTCATCGCGCCACCTCGTCGTAGATCTTCTCGAACCGAGCCAGCGACGACTGGTCGTCGTGGGTGAGCGCCAGCTCCCTGCTGGCCTTGCCGAGCCTGGCCCGCAGATCGTCGTCGGTCAGGATGCCGGACAGGTGCCGGGCCAGCGCGACCACGTCGCCCGGCTGGAACAGGTAGCCGTTGCCGTCCACCAGGTGCGGCAGCGCCATCGCATCCGCGGCCACCACGGGCAGGCCCGTGGCCATGGCCTCCAGCGTCGCGATGCTCTGCAGCTCCGCGATGCCCGGCATGGCGAACACGTCGGCGGCGGCGTACGCCTGCGGCATGCTCTCGTCGGGCACGAAGCCGAGGAAGAACACCCGCTCGGCCACCCCGATGCGCTTGGCCAGCTTCTCCAGCTCGCCCCGCTGGTTGCCCTTGCCGACGAGCGCCACCTGGGCGTCGGCCTCATTGAGCACGAGGGGCAGCGCGCGGATCACCTCGTCGAGGCGCTTCTCCTCGTCCAGGCGGCCGACGAACAGGATCGTCTGCCGGTCGGGCAGGGCGAACAACTTGCGCGCCCACGCCTTGGGCTCGGCGTGCGGGTGGAACCTGCCCAGGTCGATCCCGCAGGACACCGGCTCGACGTCATGCGCGAACCCCTGGTCGGCCAGGAGCTTGGCGGCCAGCGGGGTGGGCGTGGTGACGTGGTCGGCCCGGTTGAAGATCCGGTTGAAGTCTCGCCAGGCGAGCCGGCCCGCCTTGGCCCGCAGCCGGTCCGGGATGCGAACGAACTGGAAGAGGTTGTCGGGCATGAAGTGGTTGGTGGCCACGACGGGCACGCCGGCGCGGCGGGCGGCGGCGATCGCGGCCCGGCCGACCACGAAGTGGCCCTGGGTGTGCAGCACGTCGGGCTGGATGTCGGCGACCAGCCGGTCGAGCCGGGTCGGCACGGTGAACCGCATGGCGGGGTGGACCGGGATCGGGGCTGAGCGCAGCCGGTGCACGATCACGCCGTCCACCACGTCGGCGCTGGCCGGGCCGAGGTCGGACTGGCAGACCACGTGCACTTCGTTGCCGCGCGCGGCCAGGCCCGTGGCCAGGCGGTGAGTGAAGTACGCGGCGCCGTTCACGTCGGGGGGATAGGTATCGGTCGAGATCAGCACGCGGCGCTGGCGCACGGGCGCGGCGGCGAGGTCGGCACGGTCGGTGACGCTGTGCAGGGGCATGGCCATGACGTTGACTCCAAATTCACACGGGAACCCGGCTGGGGGAGGACCGGAAGAAGAACGGGGGACGACGAGCGTGGTAGGAGATCAGGCGAGCTCGTTGCGGGCCTCCAAGGGGCTGGTGCGAGCCAGGGCGACGGTGCCCGCGGCAGTGAGCGCGGCCGCCGCGATCGGTGCGATCCCGGTCGGCAGCGGTTCGCCGAGCAGCAGCGCGCCGAACGCCACCGCGGTCAGCGGGTCGGCGATCTGCAGCGAGGCGAAGGAGACGCCGAAGTGGCCCACGGCGTAGGCCCGCTGCAACATCACCAGCGCCAGCAGGGCGGGCACCGGCAGCGCCAGCAGATACCACCAGTTCCACGTGCCGTCCACGAGGACCCGCATGAGCGTGGCGGTGGCGCCGTACAGCACGCCTGAGCTGGTCGCCAGCAGGGCCGCCCGGCCCGCTGGCGAGACCGCCCGGGAGCCGGCCCACAGCAGCACCGCAGCGACGCCGGACACCCCCAGCAGCGTGAGCACGCCGTTCGGGTCGAGGCGCGTGGGCCCCTCCGACTCGGGGACCATCAGCACCAGGAGGATCAGCCCGGCCGCCACCACCGCCGCCGCGCCCAGCTCCTGCCGGGAGGGCTTGCGCCCGTGCAGGGTGGCGGCGAGCGGGAGGGCGAAGAGCAGGCTGGCCACGCCCATCGGCTGGACGATGGTCAGCGGGCCGAGTCCAAGTGCGACGATGTGCAGGCCGCCACCCGCCAGGATGGACACGCCGCCGAGCAGCCAGCGCGGCTTCCGCAGCAGGGCGAGCAGCCCCGGCTTGGTCGAGCCCACGGCCTCGAACTGCTGCAGGGCGGCTCCGAGCGCGAAGAACAGCGAACCGACCAGGGCGATCGCCGCGGCCAGCACAGTCATCAGCACTCCTTTCAGACGGATGGTTGCCAGGTTGTGTCAAACGGACGTGTCCGCTGGAAGACGTTCCGGAGAAGCTTGGATGGCGCGTCGTTTCCTGAGCCATCTCACGAGCTCCACCACTCCCGTGATGGACACCGCGATGCCCAGGCCCAGCAGCAGACCCTTGATCGGGTCGTTCTCGAACGCCATCCCGCCGAAGAAACCGATCAGGCCGGAGTACACGGCCCACGAGCTCGCCGCGAGCGTGTCGAAGAACGTGAACGAGCGCAGCGGGTAACGCACCGCGCCCATGGTCAGCGTGGTCGCGGTCCGCCCTCCCGGGATGTACCTGGCCACGACCAGGACGAGCCCACCCCGCTCCGCCAGGGCGTCGCGTGCCCAGACGAACGCCTTCTTGTTCCGCAGCCGGCCGCCGGACTTGTTGCCGATCAGATAGGAGATGTGGTCACCCGCGAACGCGCCGAGTGCCGCGACCACGATCACCAGGGCCAGGTTCGTCTCCCCGGACGCGGCGAAGACCGCCGCCGTGATCACCGACGTCTCGGCCGGCACGATCGGGAAGAACCCGTCGAGCAGGGCCAGGGCGAACAGCGCCACGTATAACCAGGGTGACGACATGGCCTGCTGGACCAGGTCGAGGATGGCATGCGACATGAGCGTGTACTCCGATCTTTAGGGCACTCACACAGCGTCTCGGTATGAGCGGTCCCGGGACATCGGGGATGCCCCGGGTCGAACGCGGACCCATCCCTTATGCGGGTCAGGGCCGCTACCCCTTGAAGGTAGAAACTCCGCAGGTCATGGCACATCGGACGATCGGCAGGCACCACCCCCGACTTTGGTCGGGGTGGGGGACGCGACCTCCGGGTGACACCATCGATCCAACCCGTTCGGGCAGCGGGACACAGGAGTGGAGGTAGGCGCTTTCGGGGTGGGGCTAGCTCTACCCCAGCAGTGTCCTCGCCCCCACCTGTTCATGGCCTCACTCCGTTCGGCGGGCTCGGTCGCCAGATGCGGCACTCCCTCGCCGGGTGAGGGCACTTCCTCCCCTGTCTTTCGTCAGGGTCGTCCCCTGCCTTTGGAGGAGGGCATGCACCGACCGGCGGCGGATAACGTCGGAGCCGTGATGCGTCAGCTACGCAGGGGGAGCCGCCGCCAGGTGGTCTATGACCTGCTGCTCTGGGTCTTCTTCGGCGTCTTCATCGCCGCCGTGGGGCCCGACCCCGTCAAGGATCCGGCCGCGTTCAGCATGGTGACCGTGCCCCGGATGGCGCTCGCCGGGGTGGCGGTGCTGGTCGGGCGGCGGTGGCCGCTGGCCGCGCTGGTGCTGTTGCTGCCGCTCGGGCCCTGGCGGTTCACCGAGGGGTTCGCCACCGTGGACCTGAGCTGGCTGGTGCCAAGGCGCGGCGTGAAGATCCTCCCGCTCCTGTCCACCTCGCCGTTCATCATGTGGTACGCCTACCTCACGGGCCGGCGCCTGCTCAGGGCCTGGCCGGCGCTCGCGGCGTTCGGGCTGATCGCGGCGGTCGGTGTGGGCGTGGTGCTGGCGATGGACGGGGATCTGGCCCTGTGGGTGTCCATGGTCACCGGGCTGATCGGCACTTACCTGGTGCCGTACTCGCTGGGTCTGCTGCGGCGGGGGCTGTTGCAGCAGCGGCTGCAGGCCAGGCTGTCCGCCGAGGCGCAGGCGCGGTTGCGGGAGCGGGCCAGGATCGCCAGGGACATGCACGATTCGCTGGGCCACGACCTGGCCCTGATCGCGGTGCGGGCCGCCGGGCTGGAGCTGGCTCCCGGCCTCGATGCCGCGCAGGCCAAGGCGGCGGGGGAGGTGCGGGTGGCGGCGGCGGACGCCACGGACCGGTTACGGCAGATCATCGGGCTCCTGCGGGAGGACTCCGACGCGCCGCCGCTGTCGCCCGTGGACGAGGACGTGGCCGAGCTGGTGCGGAGGGCCAGGGACTCGGGCATGGCGATCACCCTCGACCTGGCCGGGGGATCGGTGCCGGGCCTGGCGCACGCCGTGGTGCAGGAAGGGCTCACCAACGCCGCCAAGCACGCTCCCGGGGCCACCGTGCGGGTCACGATCACGCCGCACCGCGTGACCGTGCGCAACGGACCGCCGCGCTCCCGTCCCAGCGTCCGATCCGGCGGCCTGGGGCTGGCGGGGTTGCGGGAGCGCGTACGCCTGGTGGGCGGCACGCTCACCGCCGGGCCGGCCGAGGGCGGCTTCGAGCTGGCCGTCGAGCTCCCCCGTACAGGGGAGGAGGATCCCCGCCGCTCGGGAGGGGACCGGGCGCCCGGCGCGCGACGCTCGGGTCATGAATGAACGGAGAGCGGGAATAGGACGCATCACGGCCGCGATCATCGCGATCGCCGCCATGGTGCCGTACCTGACGTTGAAGGTCCTCTGGCTGACCGGCAGCTCCGTCGGGGTCGCCGATCCGTCGCTGATGAGCGATCCGGCCATGGTCGGGCTCAACGCGATGACGTTCGGCATGGACGCCGTGGGGCTCGTGCTGGCGCTGGCGTTCACCATGCGGTGGGGGATGCGGCTGCCTGCCTGGCTCGTGCTGCTGCCGCTGTGGGTCGGCACAGGCCTGCTGTCGGTGGTGGTCGCCACGGCGCCACTGGCCGTGGTGGCGTCCGGCCTGGAGGTGTTCAGCGGCGGACCGATCCAGGCGTGGGTCTACCTGATGGTCTACGGCGGGTTCATGGGTCAGGGGGTGGGGCTCATGACGGCCTTCGCCCTGTACGCGAGCGCTGGCGGGCGATGGTGTCCACGCGCTCCGTCTCGGCAGGCCCGACCCGACCGTTCCAGGAGGTCGTGGCCTGGGGATCGCTGCTGGTGGCCACGGTGATCGGCGGCACCCGGCTGGTCTGGACGTTCGGCGCGGAGCCCGCGCCGGCTCTGCAGAACGGCTTCAAGGGTCTGCTCGCGATCGCCGGGGCCGCCGCGCTCGTGGTGCTCGTCAGGCGGCACAGCCCCGGCCCGCTGGTGGTGGCCTGGCTCGGCTCCGGCTCCCTGTTCGGGTGGGGGCTCTACGCCATGATCGTCAGATCGGTGGGCGGGCCGCTCAGCGGCGGGTCCGGCGCGGGAGCGGCGGACCTGGTGGAGCTGTTCGACCTGCTGACCGGCCTCGTGATGGGGATGTGCGGCGCGTTCCTGCTGGCCGAGCGGTCAGGCGTGGGCCACGTGCAGCCGGTGCAGCACCCGCTTGAAGGCGAAGATCGAGAAGGTGATCGCCAGACCGCTGATCACGGCCACCGCTGAGGTCCGCAGCACCATGTACGCGCCCAGCGACCCGGCCAGCCACTCGTAGATCGCCAGGGCGATACTCACCGTCGAGTTCGTCAGCAGCACGAACGCCCACAGCAGTGTGATCCTGGCGAAGAACCTGCGGATCCGCTCATGCTTGAGCACCGCCGACGGCAGGTGGATGTAGTCGAGCGTGAGCTTCTGCACGAGCGGCTTGTTCAGCCGCACGGAGGCGAGGAAGACCATGCTGAGGCAGATCGTGCCCATCTCCGGCTGGATGAAGAACCACAGCCACGACCCCGTCCAGAACGACACCAGGGCGCGGATCGTGATCGCGAGCGAGGCCAGCCACATCGTCGCGGGCACCTTGACCCGTCTGACCAGCCGCCACGCCACGCCGAGATAGACCCAGGCGACGGTCGCGACGATCGCCCATTTGGGTCCGAGGACGACCAAGACCAAGTAGAAGACCGCCAGTGGCGCCACGACGGCCTCGAGCAACTTGGGGGCCGCCTGCCGGGCGAGCGCGGTGAGGCGTGGAAGGGTGACGGGGGGATGGTTCAAGGCTGCTCCGAAGATAGGCCGACGATCAGCGACTACCCGGGCTTCGAGGGACCAGGCTATCCAGATGGACCGCTCGCACTAACCGTTGCGACGACCCCGCGTCCCGGGAAGCACGCCGGTGGCCTACCGTACCCGAGCCGCAGAGGTGTGACCGCCTCTTCGTACACGTTCCATCTGTTCCATACGAAACCAGCAGAGCCTTGAACCACGCTTTCAGCCGAGTGACGCGGTGGCCAATTTCGCGCCGAACCCCACGAAAACGGCGCCAACGCACGAGGTCAGCCCCGCGCTGAGCCGTCGGCGCCGGCGGAACTGGCCCGCCAGGAACGTTCCGCCGAAGATCAGCGACGTCAGGTAGAGAAAACTGAAGATCTGGACCACCGTGCCGAGGATGAGGAACGACAGCGCCGGCGTCGCGTAAGCCGGGTCCACGAACTGGACGAAGAACGAGACGAAGAACAGGATCGCCTTCGGGTTCAGCAGGCTGATCATGAGGGCCTTGCGGAACGGGCGCGGCTGGTGCACCACCGCCGCCGGCGCCTCCTCGGCCGCCACCCCGGTACGGCGCGATCTCCAGACGCCTCTGATCATCTGGAAGCCGATCCAGGCCAGGTAGCCGGCGCCCGCGTACTTGACGATCGTGAACAGCGCCGGGTTCGAGCGCAGCAGGGACGCGGCGCCGGCGGCGGACAGGACCATCAGCGCCGTGTCGCCGACGAAGACGCCTGCCGCGGCCCGGTACCCCTGGCGCACGCCATGCTGGGCGGCGAAGCTGAGAACGTAAAGGGAGTTCGGGCCGGGCAGGAGCACGATCAAGAAGGCGCCGATCACATAGGCCCAGATGTCGGTGATGCCGAAGAACATGACAGAGGAGCCTATCTGGTGATTAATCGGCAGATAGGTACCAGATGCCTCCCCCTGCCTGCCGGTGGCCGAGCGCCCGGTACGTCGCGTCCACCAGGGCCTGACCGCGCGGGTTGATCCCCAGCCCGGCGCCCTGCTTGTTCATGGTGTAGCCGAAGGCCAGCCCGGCCGGCGGATCGCAGAACCCGACGGAGCCGCCCATCCCCGCGTGCCCGAACGCGGTCGCCGACAACAACGCGCCTTCGCCGTCGAGACCCGGCAGATAGCGGTTGTCCGCGGCCTTCATGAACCCCAGCGAGAAGCGCGTCGGCACGGCCAGCACCGTGTCCGTGCCCGCCGACTCGGTCAGCGCCATGATCTGCAACTGCTCGCGGCTGACGAGCTCGCCCCCGCCGAGCGACAGCGGCCGGTACAGGCCCGCCAGGCTGCGGGCGTTCGTGATCCCGCCGATCGCCCCGTACTCGGCCGCGTGCGCCGCCCGGCTGTCCGACTCCCCGAGCGCCATGTAGCCGCCCTCGTTGGCCAGCAGCAGCGCCGGGATCGAGGTGGGATCGGTGAACGCCCTGATGGAGAACGTGGGCGGGACCTCCGGAGGGTCGGCGGGGATCGTCGGCGCGACCCTGCCTTCGTGCTCCTCGGGCAGCCCGAGCCAGAACTCCAGCCCGAGCGGCTCGGCCACCTCCTCACGGAAGAACGTGCCGAGCGAGCGCCCGCTCACCCGCCGCACGACCTCGCCGACGAGGTAGCCGAACGTCAGCGCGTGATACCCGTGCACAGCCCCCGGCGCCCAGAACGGATCCTCGTCCGCGAGCCGGTCGGCCATCAGCTTCCAGTCGTAGAACGCGCCCGGCGGCAGCGGCTCGTGGAAGGCCGGCAGCCCCGCCCGGTGGGCGAGCAGGTGCCGGACGAGCGTCGGCTCCTTGCCCTTGGCGCCGTACTCCGGCCAGTAACGCACCACCGGCGCGTCCAGGTCGAGCTCGCCGCGCCCGGCCAGGATGTGGGCGCACAACGCGGTGGCGCCCTTGGTGCACGACCAGACGTGCCCGATGGTGTCGCGCTGCCAGGGGACTCCGGGCGCGGCCTGGCCGCCCCACAGGTCGACGACGACCTCGCCGCCGACGATCACGCACACCGAGGCGCCCACTTCGCCGCGGGTGGCGAGGTTGGCCTCGAACTCCTCCGCGACCTGGGCGAACCTTGGATCACAGGTGCCTTGCAGGGTCATTTCCCGAATGCATCACGAAAGGGGTGGCCTGTAAACAGCGTTTGTGTGAGGGAGCTCAATACCTATTGACCGGGTGGGAAATCGGTCTATACGTGGAGAGATGACACTCTGGACCCCCGACCCCACGTTCTACCCGTCACCGAGGGATGCGGCCCAAGCGCCGCCAGAGAAACTCGCGTACGTCGCCGCCTTCGACCGCGCCGCTCAGCGCCCCGACGCGCTGGCCGTCATCGACACCGATCCGGACTCGCCCGGCTACGGCACGGTCGCCGGCTGGACGGACCTGCCCAACACCGGCGACGAGCTGCACCACTTCGGCTGGAACGCGTGCAGCAGCGCCCTGTGCCCCAACGCGCCGCACCCGCACGTCGAACGCCGCTACCTGGTCGTCCCCGGCCTGCGGTCCTCGCGCATCCACATCTACGACACCAAGGACCGGGTCAGCCCGGAGCTCGTCAAGGTCGTCGAACCGGAGACCCTGGCCCATCGCGCCGGCTACTCGCGCCCGCACACCGTGCACTGCGGCCCCGAGGGCCTGTACGTGTCGGCGCTCGGCGGCGCGAACGGCCACGACGGGCCGGGCGGCATCGCGGTGCTGGACCACAACACCTTCGAGGTGACCGGACAGTGGGAGCTGGACCGGGGGCCGCAGTACCTGGCCTACGACTTCTGGTGGCACATCAACCACGACGTGCTGGTGTCCTCGGAGTGGGGTACGCCGTCCATGATCGAGGACGGGATCGTGGGGGAGCTGCTGCTCGGCCGGAAATACGGCCATAAGCTGCACTTCTGGGACCTCCGCAAGCGGACCCACGTCCAGGAGGTGGACCTCGGCGACCAGCACCAGATGCCGCTGGAGCTGCGGCCCGCCCACGACCCCACCCGCCTGTACGGCTTCGTCGGCGTGGCCGTCAGCGTCGAGGACCTGTCGGCGTCCGTGTGGCTCTGGTTCCACGAGGACGGCGGCTGGCAGGTCCGCAAGGTGATCTCCATCCCGGCGGAGCCGGCCGACGCCGCCGGCCTGCCGCCGCTGCTGCAGCCGTTCGGCGCGGTGCCTCCGCTGGTGACCGACATCGCGTTGTCGGTGGACGACCAGCGGCTGTACGTCTCGTGCTGGGGCACCGGCGAGATCAAGCAGTACGACGTGTCGGATCCGTACCGGCCGGTGGAGCTGGGCTCGCTGCGGATCGGCGGCATCGTCGGGGAAATCCCGCACCCGGCCGAGCCCGTGCTGCCGCTGCGCGGCGGCCCGCAGATGGTCGAGGTGAGCCGCGACGGCCGCCGCGTGTACCTCACCAACTCCCTGTACGGCGCCTGGGACGACCAGTTCTACCCGGACGGCGTGGGCGCCTGGATGGCCAAGATCGACGCCGACGCGTTCGCCTTCGACACGCGCTTCTTCCCGCACGGCGAGGACTTCCGCGGCCTGCGCCCGCACCAGGTGCGCTTGCAGGGCGGGGACGCCTCCTCCGACTCGTACTGCTTCCCGTGACCGTCACGGCGGTGGTGCTGCTCGGGGCCTTCCACGGCCTGAACCCGGCCATGGGCTGGCTCTTCGCCGTGGCCCGCGGCCTGCAGGAGCGCAGCAGGGACCGGCTCCTGCAGTCGATCCCGGCGATCGCGCTGGGGCATCTGGGCTCGGTGGCCCTGGTGGCGCTCGTGGTCGCGGTCACCGGCTCGCTGGTCACCGGCGCCGTCCTGTCGATCGGCGGCGGGGTGGCGCTGGTGGCCTTCGGCCTGTGGCGGTTGTTGTCCACCAGGCACTTCCGGTGGGTGGGCATGCGGTTGTCGTTGTGGCAGCTGGCGGGGTGGTCTTTCCTGATGTCGTCGGCGCACGGGGCCGGGCTCATGCTGCTGCCCGTACTCACCGGGCTGCACGTGGAGGGCGGCCACGCCGGCCACGCCATGTCGGGGGGACTGGGGGTGGCGGCCCTGCACACCCTCGCCATGTTCCTGGTCGCCGGAGCGGTCGCGCTGATCGTCTACGAGATCGCGGGGCTCAGCGTGCTCCGGCGCGCCTGGTTCAACGTGGACCGCATGTGGGCGGTCGCACTCGTGGCCGCCGGGATCATCACCCTGCTGCAGGCTTGACGGGGCCGGTCAGATTTGGGTCTTGTCCATTGACAGTGTGCCGATCTACGCTCCCTTTGCTCGTTAGTAAAGTTTCCTAATCATCAACGGGAGCGCACGCCCATGCTTCGATCCCTGCGGCTCGCCACGCTGGCCGCGCTCGTCCTCGCCTTCTTACAGGTGGTCCCCGCCGAGGCCGCCACCACGTACGAGGCCGAGAACGCCACGATCTCCCAAGGTG
Organism: Nonomuraea turkmeniaca; assembly: GCF_005889735.1. Lineage (GTDB taxonomy): Bacteria > Actinomycetota > Actinomycetes > Streptosporangiales > Streptosporangiaceae > Nonomuraea > Nonomuraea turkmeniaca. The sequence continues at coordinate 25,866 of NZ_VCKY01000023.1, read as the reverse complement.
CGGCCGAGTCGAACCACACCGGCTACAGCGGCACCGGGTTCGTCAACTACGACAACGTGACCGGCTCGTACGTCGAGTTCACCGTCACCGCCGTCACCGCCGGCCAGGCCACCCTCACCTTCAGGTACGCCAACGGCACCACGACGAACCGCCCGATGGCCATCGCCGTGAACGGCACCACGACCAACCGGGACTTCCCGGGCACCGGCGCCTGGAGCACCTGGCAGGACACCACGCTCACCACGACGCTGAACGCCGGCGCCAACACCGTCCGCGCCACCGCCACCACCGCCAACGGCGGCCCGAACCTCGACCGCCTGGTCCTCGGCACCCCGTCGAGCGGTGGCACGCCCGTGCAGGCCAACGGGCAGTTGCGGGTGTGCGGGGTCAAGCTGTGCAACCAGAACGGCAAGGAGATCCAGCTCCGCGGCATGAGCTCGCACGGCCTGCAGTGGTACTACCAGTGCCTCAACACCGCCTCCCTGGACGCCCTGGCCGGCGACTGGAACGCCGACGTCCTGCGGATCTCCATGTACATCCAGGAGGACGGCTACGAGACCAACCCGCGGCTGTTCACCGACCGGGTGCACAACCTGATCGAGCAGGCCACGGCGCGCGGCATGTACGCCATCGTCGACTGGCACATGCTCACTCCCGGCGATCCCACCTACAACCTTTCGAGGGCCAGGACGTTCTTCACCGAGATCGCCCAGCGGCACAACGGCAAGAACAACCTCCTCTACGAGATCGCCAACGAGCCCAACGGCGTCTCCTGGTCCACCATCAGAAACTACGCGCACCAGATCATCCCCGTGATCCGGCAGTACGACGCCGACACCCCCATCCTCGTCGGCACCCGCGCCTGGTCGTCCCTGGGCGTCTCCGACGGCGCCACCGAGACCGAGGTGATCAACAACCCGGTCAACGCCACCAACATCATGTACACCTTCCACTTCTACGCCGCCTCCCACGGCACCGATTACCTCAACGCGCTGTCCCGGGCCGCTGACCGGATCCCGATGTTCGTCACCGAATTCGGCACCCAGACGGCCTCCGGCGACGGGTCGAACAACTTCACCCGGGCGCAGCAGTACCTGGATCTGATGGCACAGAAGAAGATCAGCTGGGTGAACTGGAACTTCTCGGACGACATGCGCTCCGGCGCGGTCTTCACCCAGGGCACCTGCCCGAGCGGCCCCTTCGCCGGCACCTCACGCCTCAAGCCGGCCGGTGTCTGGATCCGCGATCGCATCCGCACCCCAGACGACTTCTGATGCCCCAGTGCGCCGGCCAGGGTCTCACCGCCTGGCCGGTGCACTGCCCTGCCCCGGCAAGGACACGGCTTCGATCGTGTAGGTCATGCCGTTCACGGTGCGCGGGCGCGCGGGCAGCGTCCTGGCATGTTCGTGGCATATCCGGAAATTTGGGTCTTTCGCGGGGATCCTCGCGTCTTCACTCTCAGTTCAGGCGCCGGTCAATACCCGATCCCGAGCGTCTGAGGAGGACGTGGTGAAACGCCGATTAGTCATCCTGCTGGCCGCCCTCAGCCTGATCACCCTCACCGGGATGACAGGAGTGGGCGCCTCCGCCGAGCCGCCACCGAACAAGCAGTACCGCGTACAGGGCCCGGCCAGCGCGCAGCAACGCAGCGCGGTCGCCGCCACCGGCGCGGCCATCGAGGAGGTGGCCGCGGACTCGGTCCTGGTCACGGCCACGGAAGCCGAGGTCGCCGCCATCAAGCGGCTCGGCTACCGGGTTGCGGAGGTCCCGCGCCCGACACCCCCGTCCGTCGACGCGTTTGACTTCCCGCCGGCGGACTCCGCCTACCACAACTACGCGGAAATGACCGCGAACATCAACGCCCTGGTCGCTGCCCACCCGAACATCGTCAGCCAGACGACGTACGGCACCTCGTACGAGGGCAGGGCGTTGCGCCTCATCAAGATCAGCGACAACGTGGGCACCGACGAGGCCGAGCCCGAGGTGCTCTTCACCGCCCACCAGCATGCCCGCGAGCACCTGACGGTCGAGATGGCGCTGTACATCATGCACCTGCTCGCCGACAACTACGGCAGCGACTCCAGGATCACGAACCTGGTCAACACCAGAGAAATCTGGATCATGCCCGACATGAACCCGGACGGCGGCGAGTACGACATCGCCACCGGCTCCTACCGCTCCTGGCGCAAGAACCGCCAGCCCAATTCCGGTTCGTCGGCCGTCGGCACCGACATGAACCGCAACTGGGCCTACAACTGGGGCTGCTGCGGCGGCTCCTCGGGCTCGACATCCAGCGAGACCTACCGCGGCGCGAGCGCGGAGTCGGCGCCCGAGGTCAGGGCGGCGGCCAACTGGGTACGCAGCCGCGTCGTCGGCGGCACCCAGCAGATCAAGTCGCACATCGACTGGCACACCTACAGCGAGCTCATCCTGTGGCCCTACGGCTACACCTTCAACGACACCGCGCCGGGCCTGACCCAGGACGACCGGGACGCGCATGCCACGCTCGGCCAGAACATGGCCGCCACCAATGGATACACGCCCGAGCAGGCCAGCGACCTCTACATCACCGACGGCACCATCGACGACTGGATGTGGGGCGTCTACAAGATCTTCAGCTTCACGTTCGAGATGTATCCGACCGGCTCCAGCCCCGGCTTCTACCCACCTGACGAGCAGATCGTCCCCCAGACCACCCGCAACAGGGAGGCCGTGCTGCGCTTCCTCGAATACTCGGACTGCGTCTACCGGATCATCGGCAAGGAGGCCCAGTACTGCGGCACCGGCAACCCGCCGGTGACCGTCTACTCCGACACGTTCGAGACGGCCACGGGCTGGACCGCCAACCCGAACGGCACCGACACCGCGACCCTCGGCCAGTGGGAGCGCGGAGACCCCGAGGCCACCACCTCCTCGGGCGCCAAGCAGCTGGGCACGACGGTCAGCGGCTCGAACGACCTGGTGACCGGCCGGCTGGCCGGCACGTCGGCGGGCGCCTTCGACATCGACGGCGGTGTCACGTCGATCCAGTCACCGCCGATCACGCTGCCTTCGACAGGGAGCCTGAACTTGTCCCTGTCGTGGTACCTGGCGCACGGCTCGAACTCCTCCAGCGCCGACTACGTCAGGGTGCGTGTCGTCGGCAACACCACGACCACGGTGCTCAACCAGGCCGGTGCGGCGTCGAACCGCAACGGCTCATGGGCCACGTCCACCGCGAACCTGAACGCCTTCGCCGGCCAGACGGTCCGCATCCTCATCGACGCCGCCGACGCCTCGGGCGCCTCCCTCGTCGAGGCCGGCGTCGACAATGTCCTGATCACTCAGCAGCAGTAACCCACTCGCTCCACCGTCCGGGATTCTCGTCCCGGACGGCGGAGCGCCAGTCGTCTTCGACCGTGCGCCCGGCGGTGAGCGCGGCATCCAGGGCTCGCGAGGCGGAGACGACGGCGTCCACGTCCAGGCGCACATCCTGCTCAGGGCGCAGGAGTTCGGCCAAGGCCGCCGCGGCGAACTCGTTCCCGTCCCGCGTCGCCTCCCGCAGTGTCAGGCCGGCCTCGTCGTCCCTGCCCGCCTCGGTCTGGAGCTCGGCCAGCGCCAGAGGGGCCACTGGGTCACCGGCCGCCATCATTCTGCGCAGCCACGCCTCGTCCTTCTGCCTGAGGCTCTCGCCAGTCCCGTCCGCGCCCGGCGAGCGGTTCGACGTCGCGCGTGCCTTCCATCGTCCGGCTTCTTCGTGTCGGCCCGCGCGTTCGAGCACGCCGGTCAGCCGCCACATGGCGTAGCGGTTCCCGGTCTCGGCCAACGGCAACCAGATCTTGCCTGCCGCCTCCAGGTTGCCTTCGCGTTCGTACAGGTCGGACAGGCTCGCAAGAGCACGCAGGTCCCCCGGTCCGTCAGCTGGCGCAGCCACAGCTTGGCCTTGTGCCGCGCGCCGAGACGCTCCTGGAGGCCCGCGAGGGATCGAATGCTCTCCGGGTCATCGGTCATGGCAGCACGGCGCAGCCAGGTCTCGGCCTCCTCCACGGCTCCGGCCTGCTCCAGCAGGCGGGCCAGCTCACGCATGGAGGCGACGTCCCCCGCAGCGGCGCTCGGACGCCAGATCTCGCAAGCGTCCGCAACGCGCTCGGACTGCAAAAGGAGCAGGCTGCGCTGGCACATGGCGATGCGGTTGCCCGTGCTCGCGAGCCCGTGCAGCAGCTCGCACGCCTCGTCCACCTGGCCGAGCAGCAGGAGCAGTCGCGCGGTCTCCTGGATGGCGGACGTGTCACCGTGTTCCATGGCGGTTCGCCACAGGGTGTACGCCTCCTGCAGTCGCCCGTCCTGCTCTACATCAACAGCCACAGAGCTCACTCAAACAACCGATTTCGGTCAGCCCTCAACCCGAATGGGAATTTTCCTCGCTTTCGAAGCCATGGGATTGGGTCTTGTAAGGACGGGTTGTCAAAGCTACGATCGCGACAACTCTTAGGAAACTTTCCTATAAGTAATCTTCGATCGGACAAAAACGTACTGCCCCCGCAAGGACACCCAGCCGCGCGCAACCCCCCAAGGGCTTGTGCTCACCTCCACGAGCCCGTGCCGTACGGCTCGCGCTCTCACCCCCCGGCGCGAGCCGTGCGGCACGCCACACCCCCAAAGGAAGAACCCCGTGAAACACCGCGCGATCCTCGTGGCGTTCGCGACCTTCGCCCTGAGCCTGCTCGCGCCGCCCGCCCAGGCGGCCACAGCCACCGCGACCTTCGTCAAGGTCTCCGACTGGGGCTCCGGCTTCGAGGGCAAGGTCACCGTCACCAACGGCACCACTACCGCCATGAACGGCTGGAACGTGCAGTTCGACGTCCCGGCCGGCTACTCGATCCCGTCCGCGTGGGACGCGGTCATGACCCGCAACGGCCAGCACTACACGTTCACCAATCCGAGCTGGGCGCCGACGCTGGCCGCCGGCGCCGGCGTGAGCTTCGGCTTCAACGGCAGCCCGGGCAACTTCCCCGGCATCACCGGCTGCACGCTGAACGGCGGCTCCTGCGGCGGCACCACCACGCCGGGCGTCCCTGGCACGCCTGGGGCGGCGAGCGCCACCGCGACCGCCAGTGCCATCACGCTGACCTGGGGCGCGTCCTCGGGCACGGTGACCGGCTACCGCGTCTACGAGGGCGCCGCCGTCAAGGCCACTGTCAGCGGCACCACGGCGACCCTCTCCGGCCTCGGCGCCTGCGAGACCCACACCTACACGGTCAAGGCGTACAACGCCCAAGGCGAGTCGCCCGGGCGGGATGCCACCGCCACCACGACTGGCTGCACGGGCGGCGGGGGGACGCTGCCCAAGCACTTCCTCACCGGCTACTGGCACAATTTCGTCAACGCCGCGACCGAGCTCAAGCTCTCGGCCGTGCCCAACGAGTACGACCTGGTCGCGATCGCGTTCGGCGAGGCCACGGCCACCGCCGGCGAGGTCGTCTTCGCGGTCGACCCAGGCCTGGCCACGGCGGTGGGCGGCTACACGGACGCCCAGTTCAAGGCCGACGTGCAGACCCTGCACCAGCGGGGCAAGAAGGTCATCCTGTCCGTCGGCGGCGAGGCCGGGCGGGTGCAGGTCGCGAGCGCCGCGGCGGCGACCAGATTCGCCGACTCGGTGTACGCGCTCATGCAGAGCTACGGCTTCGACGGCGTGGACATCGACCTGGAGAACGGCCTCAACGCCACCTACATGGCCCAGGCGCTCAGGGCGCTGCGCGCGAAGGCGGGCTCCGACCTGATCATCACGATGGCCCCGCAGACCATCGACATGCAGTCGACCGGGATGGAGTACTTCAAGCTCGCCCTGTCGATCAAGGACATCCTCACCGTCGTCCACACGCAGTTCTACAACTCCGGCTCCATGCTCGGCTGCGACCAGTCCTTCGCGTACGCGCAGGGGACCGTGAACTTCATGACCGCGCTGGCCTGCATCCAGCTCGAGAACGGCCTGCGCCCCGACCAGGTGGCGCTGGGCCTGCCGGCCGGGCCGGGCGCCGCGGGCGGTGGCGTCGTGTCGCCCTCCCTCGTCAACCAGGCACTCGACTGCCTGGCCAAGCGGACCAGCTGCGGGACCTTCGTGCCACCGCGCGCCTACCCGGACATCAGGGGCGCGATGACCTGGTCCATCAACTGGGACGCCAGCAACAACTGGTCGTTCTCCAAGACCGTCAAGCCGCACCTCCAGGGGATGCCATGAGATTTCGCAGAAAGCTGACCGCGTTACTGGCCGGGACGGCCCTGGCCCTGACCGGCGCCGGGCTCGTCACCGCAGCGCCCGCGGCCCACGGCGCGGTGCAGCAGATGGCCGCCGCCTGGGCCCCGTGGACCGCGTACGCCGTGGGCGCGGTCGTCACCTACAACGGCGTCGACTACGTCTGCCTCCAGGCCCACACCTCCCAGCCCGGCTGGGAGCCGCCGAACGTGCCCGCGCTCTGGAAGCCGGGCACCGGGGGCGGCGGCGACACCACCGCGCCGTCGGTGCCCGGCAACCTCCGCTCGACCGGCGTCACCTCCAGCAGCGTCTCGCTGGCCTGGAACGCCTCCACCGACAACGTGGGCGTCACCGGCTACAACGTCTACCGCGGCGGCACGCTCGTCACGACCGTGACCGGCACGACCTACACGGACACGGGCCGGGCGGCCAACACCAGCTACACCTACACGGTCCGGGCCCGCGACGCCGCCGGGAACCTGTCCGGCGTCAGCAACTCCGTCACGGCCACCACGTCGGGCGGCACCGGCGCGCCCGGCCAGCCGGGCACGATCACCACGTCCGTCACCAGCTCCAGCATCTCGCTGAGCTGGGGCGCCTCCTCGGGCACGGTGACCGGCTACCGCGTGTACGAGGGCTCCACCCAGCGGGCCCAGGTCACCGGCACCAGCGCGACGCTCTCCGGCCTCGGCGCGTGCACGACGCACACCTACACCGTGCGGGCGTACAACTCGGCAGGGGAGTCGGCCGGCCGCGACGCCACCGCCACCACGTCCGGCTGCAGCAACCCGACCAAGATGGCCGGCGCCCCCTACCTCTACATGGGCTGGGGCAACCCGCCCAACCCAGGCACCGTGATGGACGCGACCGGCGTCAGGTCGTTCACGATGGCGTTCATCCTGTCCAGCGGCGGCTGCACCCCGGCCTGGGACGGCAACAGGCCGCTGACCGGCGGCGCCGACCAGCAGGCGATCAACACGATCAAGTCCAAGGGCGGCAACGTCCAGATCTCCTTCGGCGGCTGGTCCGGCAACAAGCTCGGGCCCAACTGCTCCACACCGCAGGCGTTCGCGAACGCGGTGCAGCAGGTCATCAACGCCGTCGGCCCCGCCGTCGTGGACTTCGACATCGAGAACACCGACGAGTTCGAGAACTACACCGTCCAGGACCGCATCCTGAACGGCCTCAAGATCGTCAAGCAGAACAACCCGAACGTCAAGGTCGTCGTCACCTTCGGCACCACCAGGACCGGCCCGAACTCCCACGGCATCCGGCTGATCAACCAGTCCAAGGCGCTGGGCGTGCCGATCGACAACTACACGATCATGCCGTTCGACTTCGGCAGCGCCAACATCTACCAGGACACGGTCAACGCCTCAGAAGGGCTGAAGAACGCGCTGAAGAGCGCGTTCGGCTGGACCGACGCGCAGGCGTACGCGCGGATGGGCATCTCCGGCATGAACGGCCTGTCCGACCAGCAGGAGCTCACCACTCCGGCCACATGGACGCAGATCCGTGACTGGGCCAAGGCCAGGGGGCTGACCAGGTTCGCGTACTGGTCGGTCAACCGCGACCGTCCCTGCCCGGGCGGCGGCGTGGTGTCGAACTGCAGCGGCATCGCCCAGGCCGACTGGGAGTTCACCAGGATCACCGCCGGCTTCTGAGCCACGACCCGGCCCGCCCCCGTCCCGGGGGCGGGCCTTGTGAGGAGCTCGCCCGATGAAACTCCGAGCAGCGGCGGCCGCGCTGGTCCTGGTCTTCACCGCCCTCCACGCGCCCCCGGCCTACGCGGCCAATATCCTGACAAATCCGGGCTTCGAGTCCGGCCTGACCGGCTGGACCTGCTCAGCTTCCTCCGGCGCGCAGGCCGTGACGTCGCCCGTGCACGGCGGCACGAGAGCGCTGCGTGCCACCCCGGCGGGCAGTGACCACGCCCGTTGCCAGCAGAACGTCACCGTTCAGCCGAACACCGCCTACCAGCTCTCGGCCTGGGTCCAGGGCGCCTACGTCTTCCTCGGCGCCACCGGCTCGGGCATCGACGCCAGCACGTGGAGCGCGCCGGGCGCGGCCTGGAGCCGGCTGAACACCTCCTTCACCACCGGCTCCGCCACCTCCGTGACGATCTACCTCAACGGCTGGTACGGCCAGGGCGCCTACCTGGCCGACGACGTGGTGCTCGACGGCCCTGGCGGCACGCCGGACACCCAGGCGCCGGCCGTCCCCGGCAACCTGGCGGTCGGCGGGGCCACGCCGTCGTCGCTCTCCGTGAGCTGGTCGGCCGCGACGGACAACGTCGGCGTCGCCCGGTACGAGGTCTCGCGCGACGGCGGCCCCCCTGTCCCCGTCACCGGGACGAGCCACCAGGCGGCCGGGCTCGCCGCGTCCACCACGTACCGCTTCAAGGTTCGCGCCTGCGATGCCGCCGGCAACTGCTCCGCCTACGGCCCCGAGGCGAGCGGCACCACGACCAGTGGCGGCGGGAACGGCGGCGGGCTGCCGAAGCGCGTGCTGGTCGGTTATCTGCACGCGTCGTTCGCCAACGGATCCGGATATATCCGGATGAGTGAGGTGCCGAACGAGTGGGACGTCATCAACCTCGCCTTCGGTGAGCCGACCTCCGTCACCTCGGGCGACATCCGCTTCCGCCAGTGCCCGGCCGCCGAGTGCCCGAACGTCGAGCCCGAGGCGGACTTCATCGCCGCCATCAGGGCCAAACAGGCGCAGGGCAAGAAGGTGCTGATCTCGATCGGCGGGCAGAACGGCCAGGTCCAGCTCACGACCGCGGCCGCACGCGACACGTTCGTCGCGTCGGTCGCCGCGATCATCGACAGGTACGGCCTCGACGGCCTCGACATCGACTTCGAGGGCCACTCGCTCTACCTGAACCCCGGGGACACGAACCTGGCGAGCCCGACCACTCCGGTCATCGTCAACCTGATCTCGGCGCTGAAGACCCTCAAGAGCCGCTACGGGTCGAGATTCGTGCTCACCATGGCGCCGGAGACGTTCTTCGTCCAACTCGGCTACCAGTTCTACGGCCCCGGGCCGAACGGCACGGCCGACAGCAGGAGCGCGTCGTACCTGCCGGTCATCCACGCCATGCGCAACGATCTGACCCTGCTCCACGTGCAGGACTACAACTCCGGCGCGATCATGGGGCTCGACAACCAATATCACTTCATGGGAGGACACGACTTCCACGTCGCCATGACGGACATGCTGCTCGCCGGCTTCCCGATCGCGGGCAACGCGGGCAACGTGTTCCCGCCGCTGCGCCAGGACCAGGTGGCCATCGGGCTGCCGGCCTCCGTCAACGCGGGCAACGGGTTCACCAGCGTGCCCGAGGTGCAGAAGGCGTTCGACTGCCTCGCCAAGGGGAGCAACTGCGGCACGTACCGGCCGCGTGGCGTCTACCCCGACCTGCGCGGGCTGATGACCTGGTCGATCAACTGGGACAAGTACAACGGGTTCGAGTTCTCCAGGAGCCATCGTGCGTATCTGAACGCCCTCATATGACGAGCTGAGTGGGCTTGAGCGGGACGCCGAGGCCCGGCGGGCGGTACGTCGGCAGGGCCTCGCCGTACTCGTGCATCCAGGCGTGGTCCACCAGCAGCCGCATCCGCCCGTCCACCTGGTCGCCGTCCGGCGCGGCCGGAGCCTGGCGGCCGGCCAGCCTGGCCACCGCGCCGGCCACCAGCTCGGCGTCCGGCGGCGACAGGTCGCAGTGGTCGTCGGGCCCGATGAGCAGGTCCACGCCGGGCGGCAGCGGGTAGATCGGCCGCGGCAGGGCGAGCACGCGCGGCGGCGGCGCCATCGGCCAGCCGTCGCGCACCGCCTCCAGCAGCACCGATCGCGACGTGCGGTGCGCGAACAGCCCCTCGGCCAGCGCCCAGCTGAGCGCGCCCACGTCCGAGCGGTCCTCGCCGCAGGCGTGCAGGCACAGGTACGGCACCAGCGGGATCCCCGTACCGCCCGCCTGCGCCCATCCGCTGCCGCACCCGGTGAGCACCAGCAACGCCAGCATCGCCCGGTAGGCGGTGTCGGCGTGCGGGGTCTCCAGCCGGCCCGGCACGATCACGCACCGCCCGCCGGTCTTCTCCGCCGTCACACCCAGCTCACGCGCGATCTTCAACGCCCGCGACGCGGGCACGCCGGTGCAGGCCTCCTGCCAGGCCGGCGTGTACGGCTCGACGCGGTCGTCGTAGCCGGCCGGCCACTCGCCGGGCAGGCCGGGCCGCGCCACCCCGTAGACGGCGAGCAGCAGATCGAACACGGTCGTCACCAGGTCGTCGCCGTCCCGCAGCACCGGCACGCCGCGCCGCAGCACCCCAGGACCGTCGTCGAAGCGCGGCAGCAGCACCTCGACGGCCTCGCCGCCGTACACGCTGAGCCGGTCGCAGACCCGCCCGAGCACCCCGCCCGGCACGTACGCGTCCTGCCTCGGCTGCAGCCGCACCAGGAACGGCAGGTCCGTGCGTTCCATGGCATGCCCGGCGAACGGCGTGCGGTCCACGAAGAACTCCTTGAGCAGCACGTGCCCCATGGCCATGGCCAGCGCCCCGTCCGTGCCCGGCCGCACGACCAGCGTCTCGTCCGACAACCGTGTCGGATGCGTGCCGATCGCGACCACCTTCTGCCCCTTGTACCGCCCGGCGATCACCCAGGGTGTGTCGGCGGTGCGGACGAGCCGGTTGTTCTCCCCCCAGAGCAGCACGTACGCCGCCCGTGCCCAGTCCTCGGCCCGCGGACCGGCGAACCGCGGCCCCAGCACCTGCTCGGGCGCGCACGGATGCTCGGTCAGCACCGCGCCGCCGAGCCCGCCGACGAGCCGCGCCAGCGGCGAGGTGGCCAGAGCCGCCACCCGATCAGCGCCGTGCCGCGCGGTCGTGTGCACGATCGCGGCCGCCGCGAGCTCGGCCGCGGTGCCGTCGTCCAGCGGCACCCGCCGCTCACCTCTGGCCCGGACATATTGCTGTGAGTTCCCTGTGAGTTTCGCCCAGGCCGCGACCGGGTCGCGCAGCCCATCTCTCACCTCGAAGTAGAGCCTGACCATTGCCTGGTTGACCTGCGATCCCCCCATGCAAAAAGTTGAACACACACCGTGAGCCCGTATCGCGATACGTGTCGGCATGTCGGGGATAAGAATCGGAACCCCAGGTGGCGGCAGTCGGATGGATGCGGCAGGCTAGATGCCGCCATGGATTACGCAGTCCTCACGGGGATAGTCCTCGTCGCCGGTGTCCTACTCGCTCTCATCGCCCAATGGCGCGATTGGCGGCCCCCGCTCATCGTCGCCATCGCCGTCGGCGTGGTCGTGCGGGTGCTCATCATGTACACCTCAGCGATCGATTCATGGCAGCCCGTCGACTTCATGGAGAGCTTCAAGCCCGCGGGCGAGGCCGTGCTGCGGGGCGAGGACCCGGTCCTGGCCAGCGAGGGCGGCTGGCACTTCCTGCCGACCATCCCGTACGTGTACGGCATCCTGCTGTGGCTCGGCATCCCGTGGGAGTACGCCGGACGCCTGGTCACCGTCGTCGCCGACATCGCGCTCATCCCGCTGGTGGCCAAGCTCGCCGGCGGCCCGAAGGCCTCGCTGCGGGCCCTGCAGTACGCGCTCAATCCGCTCGCCCTGCTCATCGCCTGCGTCCACGGCCAGGTCGAGCCGGTCGCGCTCGTGTTCGGCGTGGCCGCGTTCGTCGTCGCCCGCGGCCCCGGCGAGCCCGAGCGCCCCGGCATGACCACCGACGTGATCGCCAAGCTGCGCCGCGGTGTGGGGGCGTACGGCGTGCGGGCCTCGATCCCGCGCGTGATCGGCCGCGGCGGCATGTTGCACCGCGCCCTCGTGCCCGGCCCCGACGACCTGGCCCACCTCAAGCGCGGCGCGCTGGCCGGGCTGCTCATGGGCCTGGCGCTGTGCGCGAAGAGCTGGCCGATCTGGCTGATCCCCGGCATGCTGCTGCTCCTGCCCAACCTGCGCTCGCGGGTGGCCGCCCTGTTCATGACCGGGCTGCTGCCGCTGTTCTTCCTGGCCACGCTGCCGATCTTCGCGGGCACGTCGCTGGACCAGATCCCCGCGGTCATCCACACCATCCAGGACATCCGGCCGATCATCGGCGAATGGGGCTGGACACCGTGGTTCACCGGCGGCGACTGGGCGCTGATCCCGGAGCTGGCCTCCTTCGGCACGAACCTCATCTACGTGTGCGTCATCGCGGCGATCCTGATCTGGCGGCGGGCCGACCCGATCGACATGACGATCGCCATCCTGCTGATCTTCATGGTGGTGACGCCCCGGCTGGGCGCGCAGTACCTGCTCTGGTTCATGCCGTTCCTGGTCGCCAGGCCCACCAGGTTCGCCTGGCCCGCCATCATCGGCGTCTCGCTCTGGGCGGGCTACGGCTACCTCTACATGACCCAGTTCGACGTCAACCCCTGGTGGTACCTGCACCAGGACTGGTCGCGGGCGTCGATCGTGCTGCTGCCGATCCTGTTGCTGGCCATGCCGTGGGGCCGGCGCGACGCACCGGCCCCTGGCTCGGCCCCCGCCGTGGAGGCGAGGACCAGGGTCACCTCAGCCGCATAGGCGCCGCCACAACGTGACCCACTGGTCGGGGTGGACATGGCCCACGACGGTGTCGCGGGCCACCCCTGCGGCCTCCAACGCGGCGTCCACCCCCGGGTAGCGGGTCTTCAACGACGCCCGCACCGATCCACCGACGCCGCCGAACCCCAGCTCGACCAGCTCCTGGTAGGAGCGGCGGCCATGGACGAGCGGCGCGGGCCGCCGGTGGACGCGCAGGATCGCCGAGTCGACCGCCGGCACGGGCCGGAAGCTCTCCCTGCCGATCGTGTCACCGAGCCGCCAGCTGAACCACGGCCACGACTCCACCGTGACCAGGCTCCAGCGGCCGTAGTCGCCGGTGCGCTTGCGGGCGTACTCCCGCTGAGTGAGCATCGTCGCCGAGGTCAGGCCCGGCGCCCGCAGGCACCAGTCCACGATCTTCGACGTGACCGAGTACGGGATGTTGCCGACCACCGCGAACGGCTCGCGCGGCGCCCGCGCGGTCGTGAAGTCGCCCCTGACCACGTCGATCCCCGGGTGGTCACGTGTCCGCGCGGCCAGCTTCCCGGCCAGCAGGGGATCGATCTCGTAGCCGATGACCCGCGCGCCGGCCTCGGCCAACGCAAAGGTGAGCACCCCCTGCCCCGATCCGGGCTCCAGCACGAGCCCGTCGGGAGCGGCGGCCTTGACCATCAGCTCGACGGCATGGCTGTCGACCAGGAAATTCTGCGAGAGCGTGCGCCGCGCCCGATCTTTGGGCGTGCGACCGCCACCGCCGTTCCTGGCCTTCTTCTGGGTGTGTGAATAGTTTCCGTGTGCGAAATTCTGCGCCACAGCGCTCGCCCTTTCGGGTCCTCGAGATGGACAGGTCTCGAAGGGCCCTGGGCACGCGTGCGGACGCGCAGCCTCAGATGATCGCGTCCGCTAGCGGGCCAGAGCCCGGCCGCGCGAGCTCCGGCGGATGCGAATGAACATCGGGCAGGCGAACATGCATGTCATGCCCGTCACAGTAGGGAGCGGCCCGTCACCCGGGCAACGCAATTAAATGTGATGCGCGAGCTGCGCCTGGTTCGTCACTCTGGACAGCGTGCAGGCAACGGTCACGGTCACTCCGGCGCAGCTCCCCGAGCTGCTGCTGCACGTCGCCGTGGTGCGGCCCGTGTTCCTGTGGGGCGCGCCCGGCATCGGCAAGAGCTCACTGGTCCGCGAGTTCGCCGGCTCTCTCGGCCTGGAGTGCGTGACGCTGCTCGGCACCCAGCTCGCTCCCGAAGACCTGATCGGCGTGCCCGAGCTGGTCAACGGGCGCAGCCGGTTCGCGCCGCCCGAGTCGATCGCCCGCGAGGAGCCCTACTGCCTGTTCCTCGACGAGCTCAACGCCTCGGCGCCGGAGGTGCAGAAGGCGTTCTACTCGCTGATCCTCGACCGCAGGATCGGCACGTACGAGCTGCCCGCCGGCTCGGTCGTGATCGGCGCGGGCAACCGCGCGACCGACAACGCCCTCGCCCGCCCGATGGCCTCCGCGTTGATCAACCGGCTGGTCCACGTCCACCTGCGGGCCTCGGCCGACGACTGGCTGAAGTGGGCGGCCGCCAACGGCATCCACCCGTGGATCGTCGACTACCTCGTGCAGCGGCCCGACCACCTGTGGATCCCGCCGCCCAAGACCGAGGAGCCGTTCTCCTCGCCCCGGGCCTGGCACATGCTCTCCGACGTGCTTGTCTCCTATGGTGACGACGTGCCCGACGAGACGATCGCCATGCTGGCGTTCGGCACGCTCACCGCCACCCATGCCTCGGCCTTCCGCGCGTACGTGAAGACCGTGCGGCACGCGTACGACCTGGAGGCCGTGCTGAAGGGCGAGGCGCCCTGGCCGCGCGCGCCCGAGGAGCGCGACCTGCTCTACTTCCTGGCCGAGGCGTTCCGCGCACGTCTGATCAAGGAGCTGCCCGCGGACAAGCGCGGAGCCTCCTCCCGAGGGCGCGACCTCGGCTTCCGTGCCAAGACGCTGCTGGTCGAGCTGGCCGAGATCTCCCTCGAGTGTGCCCAGCTCGTCATCGCCAACAACGCCGACGGCGCTCCCGCGCTGCCCACCTGGTTCCTGGTGGAGGTCGGCAGGGACGTGCCGCGGCTGATGGCGGCCCGGTCATGAGCCGCGGCAAGCCCAAGGTCGACCCGTGGCGGGCCGAGCTCATGACGGGCTGGCACGCCACCACGAAGCAGCCGCTGTTCCGCGTCTTCTACCCCCACCTGGAGGAGGCCGACGACGGCGAGCTGACGAACGACACCTGGGCGATCGTCACCGAGGACGGCGACGTGCGCTTCCACCCCAAGCGCCGCGCCCCGGCCGAGGAGTGGACCTGGGTCTTCGCCCACCTCCTGCTCCACCTCGGCTTCGGCCACGCCGACCCGCGCACCTGCGCGCCCAAGGACGTCGACGGCGACCGCCCGCATCCCGCCTATCACGCCGCCTGCTGCCTGGCCGTGGAGCGGTTCCTGCGCACGCTGAAGATCGGGCGCTGTCCTTGGCCGCTCCCCGCCGAGCTGCCGGAGAACGACGAGGTGACGCTGTCCGAGCAGTGGCGCAGGCTCGGCGTCCCGGCCCCGGTCAAGCCGCTGGGGGAGCCCGACTTCCGCGTCGGCTCGGCGAAGCTGGCCGAGGACATGGACTTCCAGCGGTCGTTCGCGATCGGCGTCGCCGAGGCCGCCACGACCGCGCTCGACCAGGCCGGCGAGCCTCGCACCCCCGTCGAAGGGCACGTCAAGGGCCCGTGGGACCTGGCGTTGCGCTGGTTCACGTCGTCGTACCCGCTGCTCGGCGCGCTGGCCGCGGGCATGAAGATCGTCTCCGACGCGGAGCTGGCCCGCGGCTGGTCCATCTCGATCGCCGCGGTCAGCGCCCAGGCAGGGGAGATCTACATCAACCCGCTCGCCCAGCACTCCGAGCTTGAATGGCGTTTCGTGCTGGCCCACGAGATGCTGCACGCCGCGTTGCGCCATGGGGAGCGGTGCGGCATGCGAGACCCGTACCTGTGGAACGTCGCCTGCGACTACGTGATCAACGGCTGGCTGGTCGAGATGGGCGTCGGGGAGATGCCGGAAGGGCTGCTGTTCGACCAGTCGCTGAGCCGCATGTCCGCGGAGGCCGTCTATGACCACATCGCCACCGATCTGCGCCGCCTCCGCAAGCTCGCCACCCTGCGCGGGCGCGGGCTCGGCGACGTGCTCGACCACCCGCCCCGCCGCATCGGCGGCTACGTCGACCTCGACGAGTACTACCGCAACGCGCTCTGCACCGGCCTGGCCTACCACCAGAGCAGCGGGCGCGGCCTGCTGCCCGCCGGGCTCGAAGAGGAGATCCGCGCGCTCGACCAGCCGCCGCTGCCGTGGGACGCCCAGCTGGCCCGCTGGTTCGACGAGCACTTCCAGCCCGGGGAGAAGCGCCGCTCCTACGCCCGAGCATCGCGCCGGCAGGCGTCGAGCCCCGGCATCCCGCGCCCTGGCTGGGTGCGCCCTGAGGAGATCGTGCGCAAGGCCACGTTCGGGGTCGTCCTGGACACCTCGGGATCCATGGACGTGAAGCTGCTCGGCAAGGCGCTCGGCGCGATCGCCTCCTACGCCACGGCCCGTGACGTGCCCCGGGCCCGCGTGGTCTTCTGCGACGCCGCCGCCTACGACGCCGGCTATCTGCCGGTCGAGGACATCGCGGGCAAGGTCAGGGTGCGCGGCCGCGGCGGCACGGTCCTCCAGCCGGGCGTCAGGCTGCTCGAACAGGCCGACGACTTCCCCCTGGACGGGCCCATCCTGGTGATCACCGACGGTGCGTGCGACGTGCTGCGTATCCGCAGGGAGCACGCGTTCCTGGTGCCGCAGGGCGCACCCCTGCCGTTCAGGCCGCGCGGCCCGGTGTTCTTCGTGAAGTGAGCCGCTGCTCGGCTTTGAGCCGGCATTGAGGTGGCTCGGGTAGACCTTTAGCCATGGACCGACCGGCCAGGGTGCTCGTCGTGGACGACGAGCCCAACATCCGCGCCCTGCTCTCACAGACACTGCGACTGGTCTCGTTCGAGGTGAGGACGGCGGAGACGGGCGCGGAGGCGGTGACGGCCGCCAGGGAGTTCAAGCCCGACATCGTGGTGCTCGACGTGATGCTGGCCGACTTCGACGGATTCGAGGTGGCCAGGCGGCTCGGCGAACGCATCCCGGTGTTGTTCCTGACCGCCCGCGACCAGGTCGAGGACCGCGTGCAGGGGCTCACGCTCGGTGCCGACGACTACGTGGCCAAGCCGTTCAGCCTGGAAGAGGTGGTGCTCCGCATCCGCGCCATCCTGCGGCGCAGCCGCGCCGTCCCCCGCGACGACGTCCTGCGCTACGCCGACCTGGAGCTGCATCCACAGGCCCACGAGGTACGCCGGGCCGGGGTGCCGGTGGAGCTGTCGCCCACCGAGTTCAACCTGCTCGAATACCTGCTGATCAACGCGGGCCGGGTGGTGAGCAAGGCGCAGATCCTCGACAGCGTCTGGCGCTACGACTTCGACGGCGACTCCAGCATCGTCGAGTCGTACGTCTACTACCTGCGCAAGAAGATCGACAAGTGGGAGCCGCAGCTCATCCACACCGTGCGCGGGGTCGGCTACACGCTGAGGACGCCGCGATGAGGCCCGCGACCTGGACCTTGCGCGCCCGGCTGGTCGTGGCCATCCTCGGCCTCACCGCGGTCGCGCTGGTGCTCTCCAACGTCGTCGGCGTCCTGCTGCTGCGCGACAACATGATGGGCCGGGTCGACCAGCAGCTGGCGCAGATCTCCAGAATCGCCAGCGCCAAGGGCGTCCAGACGCTCACCGCGCGGCCGGTCCCGGTGGACGACGTCTTCGAGGTGCTCGCCAAGCGGATCGCCACCATCCAGCAGATCATGGTCTTCACCGCTGAAGGCGCGCTGCAGTACAAGAGCTCCGCACCCGGCCAGCCCGCTCCCGTTGTCGAAGAGGTCAGAACCGGCGTCGCCTATACCGTGCCGGGCACCTCGGGCGCCTCGTGGCGGATCCGGGCCGCCGAGCTGCCCAACGGCACCGTCTGGGTGTTCGCCCAGTCGCTGGCCGAGCTGGAGCAGACGCAGACCGCGGCCGTCGCCATCGCCGTCGCGGTCAGCGGGCTGGTGCTGCTCCTGCTGGGCCTGGCCGCCGACGCCGTGGTACGCCTCGGCCTGCGCCCCCTCACCAGGATGGAGGCCACCGCCGGGCACATCGCCCGCGGTGACTTCTCCCGCCGCGTCCACGCCCACGACCCGCACACCGAGCCCGGCCGGCTGGCCGGCGCCATGAACGTCATGCTCGACCGCCTGGAGTCCGAGATCGCCGCCCGGACCGACTCCGAGGCCCGCATGCGGGGTTTCCTCGCCGACGCCTCCCACGAGCTGCGTACTCCGCTCACCTCCGTGCGCGGCTTCGCCGAGCTGCACCGAAGGGGCGGCGGCGACGCCGACGAGGCGATGCGCCGGATCGAGGACGAGGCCGCCAGGATGGGCGTGCTCGTCAACGACCTGCTCACGCTGGCCCAGCTCGACGAGGAACGCCCGCTCGACCTCGCCTCGGTCGACCTGCTCCAGGTGGCCGTCGACACGATGAGGGACGCCCGCGCCCGCGTCCCCGACCGGCACGTGAAACTGGCCGGGCTCGATGGCCCGCTCGCACCCGTCTCGGTCGTGGGCGACGAGGCGCGCCTGCGCCAGGTCGCCGCCAACCTGGTCGGCAACGCGCTGTGCCACACGCCGCCCGACGCCGACATCACGGTGAAAGTGGGCCGGTCGGGTGGGATGGCCGTACTGGAGGTGACCGACACCGGGCCCGGCATTCCGCCCGAGCACGTGCCGCGCCTGTTCGACCGCCTCTACCGGGTCGGCCAAGGCAGATCCAGGGCCGACGGCGGCGCCGGGCTCGGCCTGGCCATCGTCTCCGCCATCGTCCGAGCGCACGGCGGCCGCGTCGACCTGGACACCGCGCCGGGCAAAGGCGCGTGCTTCCGCGTGCTCCTACCTGACTCCGAGGCGGCTCCCAGCCGGCGTTGAAGCACGCTCGGCACATTCGGAGCATGAGACGGACATTCATCGCCACGGCTCTGCTGGCCGCGCTGTCGGCCGGCTGCGGCAGCCAGGAGAGCGGCGCGGGCGTCGCCTCGGTGACCCGGGGCTCGTCCCCGCCTTCGGCCAGCGCGAGCGCCACCCCGACCACCACGGCCGACCCGCAGGAACAGGGCAGGAAGTTCGCCCAGTGCATGCGCGAGCACGGCGTGCCCATGGAGGACCCCGACCCCGACGGGGGCGGCGGCTTCACCTCGATCGGCCAGAACGTCGACAAGAACAAGGTCAGAGAGGCCGCCGAGGCCTGCCGCGCGTTCGCGCCGTTCAAGGACCGCAGGGAGCTCAATCCCGAAGAGGTCGAGCAGCTGCGGCAGTTCGCCCAGTGCATGCGCGAGAACGGCGTCGACATGCCCGACCCCAACCCCGACGGCACCCTCAGCGGAGCCGGCCGCAACTTCAATCGCGACGACCCGCAGTTCAGGAAGGCGCTCGACGCGTGCGGCGACAAGTTCCGCAAGCCGGGAGCGGCCAAGTGACCCAGACCGAGCAGAAGAGCGAGCGGGCGGTCCGCGCCCTGCCCCCGGTCCGGCGCAGCCCCGTGCGGGTCCTGGCATGGACGGGCGGTGCCGCGTTGCTCGCCGCCGCCGTCGCGGCCGCCGCCGTGGGCTTCGGCGGCAACGGCACCGGTACGGCCGCCGCCGGCCGGACGCCCCCCGCCACCGCCAAGGTGACCCGTACGACCCTCACCGAGACCAAGACCGTCGACGGAAGCCTCGGGTACGGCGACACCGTCACCGTCGCCGCCCAGTCCCAGGGCACGATCACCTGGCTTCCCGGCGAGGGCTCCACCGTCACCCGAGGACGCGGCGTCTACAGTGTGGACGCCGACCGCCGCCCCCTCCTGTACGGCGCCATGCCCCTCTACCGCACCCTGGAGGACGGCGTCAGCGGCCGGGACGTCGAGCTGCTCGAACGTAACCTCGACAAGCTCGGCTACGAGGGCTTCGACGTGGACGACGAGTTCACCTGGGCCACCAGGGAGGCGGTCGAGGACTGGCAGGAGGACCTCGGGCACGACGTCACCGGCAAGGTCCAGCCCGGCGACGTGGTCGTGGCCGACGGCCCCCTCCGCGTCGCCGAGCTCAAGAAGGCGCTCGGCGGCGCCGCGAGCGGCCCCGTGCTCACCGCCACCGGCACCACCCGCGAGGTGCTCGTCAACCTCGACGTGGCCGACGAGCACCTGGTCAAGAAGGGTATGAAGGCCACCGTCGAGCTGCCCGACGGCAGCACCGTGAACGGCAAGGTCGCGAGCGTCGGCAAGGTCGCCACCGAGACCGGCACCGGCACCGACACCAGCACCACGGTCGAGGTCACGGTGTCGGTGAGCGGGCTGAAGAAGTCGTTCGACGCCGCGCCCGTGGACGTCACGATCGTGTCGGGCCAGCGCGAGAGCGTCCTGGCCGTCCCCGTCGGGGCGCTGGTCGCGCTCGCCGAGGGCGGCTACGGCGTGCAGGTCGTGGAGGGTTCCACCACCCGCTACGTCCCGGTCGAGACCGGCATGTTCGCCGACAGCAAGGTCGAGGTCACCGGCGTGGACGAGGGCATGACCGTGGCGGTGCCCAGGTGATCGTCGAACTCCGCGGCGTCAGCAAGCTGTACGGCGACGTCGCCGCGCTCCGCGAGGTCTCGATGGACATCGAGCACGGCGACCTGGTCGGCATCGTCGGACCGTCAGGCTCGGGCAAGTCGACCATGCTCAACATGATCGGCACCCTGGACCGCCCGACCGGCGGCACCGTCCGCATCGCCGGGCACGACGTGAGCACCCTCACCGACCAGCAGCTGTCCGCCCTGCGCGCGAACGTCATCGGCTTCGTCTTCCAGCAGTTCCACCTGGCCGCCGGGGTGCCTGCTCTGGACAACGTGGCCGACGGCCTGCTGTACGCGGGCCCGGCGCTCCGCGAGCGGCGGCTGCGCGCGTACGAGGCGCTGGAACGCGTCGGGCTCGGGCACCGGCTCGGCCATCGCCCGCACGAGCTGTCCGGCGGCGAACGGCAGCGCGTGGCCATCGCCCGCGCCGTCGTCGGCGACCCGCAGTTGCTGCTGGCCGACGAGCCGACCGGCAACCTCGACTCCCGCTCGGGGGCCGGGGTGATGGAGCTGCTGCGCGAGCTGAACGCGGCCGGCACCACGGTGGTCGTCATCACCCACGACCGCGACATCGCCGCCTCCCTGCCCCGGAAGGTGGAGATGCTCGACGGTCGCGTCGTGCCGGAGGCGCGCAAGGGAGTCGTGCCGGAGGCGCGCAAGGGACCTGTCGAGGGGGCACAGGCATGACGGTCCTCACGACACCCCGCATGCGGTCGCGCGACGTGGTCAGAGTCGGCGGGGCCGGGCTGCGGGCCAGGCCGCTGCGGGTGTTCCTGTCCGCGCTGGGCATCGCCATCGGCATCGCCGCCATGCTCGGCGTCGTCGGCATCTCCGCCTCCAGCCAGGAGGACCTGAACCGGCAGCTGGAAGCGCTCGGCACGAACCTGCTCACCGTGTCGCCGGGACAGACCCTGTTCGGCGAGGCGAGCCACCTGCCCGCCGAGGCCGAGGGCATGATCGGGCAGATCGCCCCCGTCACCTCGGTCACCGCGACCGGCACGACGCCCGCCAAGGTCTACCGCAACGACCACGTCCCCGCGGCCGAGACCGGCAGCATCTCCGTCACCGCCGCCCGGCTCGACCTGCTCCAGGACACGGGCGCCACCGTGGTCAGCGGCTCCTGGCTGAACGCGGCCACCCACCGCTACCCGGCCACCGTGCTCGGCGCCAAGGCCGCCGACCGGCTCGGCGTCGTCCAGGCGGGCCCCGACCAGCGGGTCTGGCTGGGCGGCCAGTGGTTCACGGTCGTCGGCGTGCTCGCCGCCGCTCCGCTGGCGCCCGAGCTGGACACGGCCGCTCTCGTCGGCTGGCCGGTCGCGGAGGAGCGGCTGGACTTCGACGGGTACGCGACCACGATCTACGCCAGAGTGCAGGAAGAGCACGTGGTCGCGGTCCGCGACGTGCTCGGCGCGACCGCGAACCCGGAGATGCCGAACGAGGTCGACGTCTCCCGGCCGTCGGACGTCCTGGCCGCCAAGCAGGCCACCGACGCCACGCTCAACGCGCTCCTGCTCGGCCTCGGCGGCGTCGCGCTGCTGGTCGGCGGCGTGGGGGTGGCCAACACGATGGTCATCTCTGTGCTGGAGCGGCGCGCCGAGATCGGGCTGCGCCGCTCGCTGGGGGCGACCAGGGGCCAGATCAGGCTCCAGTTCCTGGCCGAGTCGCTGCTGCTGTCGGCCATCGGCGGCCTCGGCGGCGTTCTGCTGGGCATCGGCGTCACCACCGCGTACGCGAGCTTCCAAGGCTGGCCGGCGATCGTGCCCGTCTGGGCCATGCTCGGCGGCGTGCTCGCCACACTGGTCATCGGTGGGATCGCCGGCTTCTACCCGGCGGTGCGCGCCGCCAGGATGTCACCGACCGAGGCGCTGGCTACGACGTGACCTAGCCCGTGACCTGCTCCGTGACCTGCTCTGTGCCCACGACGACCCTGATCGGATGCCCGTGCGACTTGACCCTCCCGTCGCCGGGCATCACCCCGGTCACGCTGTCGTAGGCGTCGCCTCCCGCCTGCCGTACCAGGAAGGAGGGCTCCGCCACCTCGGACAGCGGCCTGGTCACGGCCCGCATGACGTCGATGCCCTCCAGCTCCTCCTCCGGACGGGCCCGCACCTCGTAGACCCCGTCCGTCGCTCACGCCGGTGAACCGCTCGTCGACGTCCTATCGCCGCTCTCCTTCATGCGTCCGATTCTTACAAGAGAGCGGCGGGGTGGTGTGAGTAGCTTCTTGGGGACGGACTCTGGGGAAAGGACTGCATCCATGGACGTGCTCGACCGGGCAGAGACGTATCTCCAGCTGCACGGCAGACTGATCGACCGGCTGCGCTTCGCGGCGCTGTTCCGCGGTGGCTCCCGCGAACGGGTGCTCGACGTGCTGCGTTGCTACCAGAACACCGACGGCGGCTTCGGCCACGCGCTCGAACCCGACCTGCGGGGCGCGGGCAGCCAGCCGGAGCCGGTCGAGATCGCGTTCTGGATCCTGGACGAGCTGGCTGCCTTCGACTCGCCCATGGTCCTGGCCGCCTGCGACTACTTGTCCGGCATCACCACGGGGGACGGCGGGGTGCCCTTCGTGTTGCCCTCCGTCCGGGACGACCCGCGCGGGCCCTGGTGGCAGACGGACGACGACCCGCCCGGCAACCTCGTCCCGACGGCGTCACTCGCCGGCCTCCTCCACAAACACGCGATCTCGCATCCATGGCTGGCCACGGCCACCGGCTTCTGCTGGTCGCGGATCGCCGCGGTGCAGGAGACCAGCCCGTACGAGGCCCGCGCCATCGTGACCTTCCTGAACCTGGTCCCGGACCGGGAGTGGGCGGAGGCCGAGTTCGCCCGGCTGCGCGAGGCCATCCTGGCCACGGTCGCGTTGGATCCCGACACGCCGGGGGAGGCGCACTTCCCGCTGGACTTCGCGCCCGAGCCGCTGCGGCTGCCGCTGTTCACGCAGGGCGTCCTGGACGCCCATCTCGACGCGCTCGTTGCCGCGCAGTCCACTGACGGCGGCTGGAGTCCGAACTTTCCGATATGGACGCCTCTGGTGAAGCACGAGTGGAGCGGCTACCTCACCGTCCACCAGCTCAAGACCCTGCGCGCCTACGGGCGGCTGCCGGGCTAGCCGTTCTGTCGGTGGTGTGTCGTACGTTGGAGGCATGTACGAGGAACGGCCGCCTGGCCCGGACCTCGCCGGACGTGTCGCCTGCGTGTGGCACCAGGTCAGCGAGACGGGCACCACCCATCTGGTGGTGCCCGACGCCTGTGTCGACCTCATCTGGGGCCCCGAGGGCCTGTTCGTGGCCGGGCCCGACACGGGCCCCATGCCCACTCCCATGGCGGCAGGCGACACCTTCACCGGCATCCGCTTCAAGCCGGGCGCGGTAGGCGACGTCTTCGGCGTCCCGGTCCACGAGCTGCGTGACCAGCGGATCCCGCTGCCCGCCCTGCCCGGCCTGCCGATCGACGAGTCCTGCGCCCCGCGGCCCGAGTGGCGGCTTGAGGCCATGCGCGCGGCCGTCGCGCGGCGCCTGACCCGCTCGGACGCCGCCGACCCCGCCGCCCCCGCGATCGCCAAGGCGCTCATGGCCGGGCGCACCGTGACCGAAGTGGCCTGGGACCTCGGCTTCAGCGATCGCCAGCTGCACCGCCGTGCCGTGGCCGCCTTCGGCTACGCGCCCAAGACCCTGCAGCGCATCGTCCGTTTCCAGCGCGCGCTGCGGCTCGCCCGCGCCGGCGTGCCCCTGGCCGAGGTCGCCGTCACAGCCGGCTACACCGACCAGGCCCACCTGTCCCACGACGTCAAGCGGCTGAGCGGGGTGCCGATGGGCCGGCTGGTCTCACCTGTTCGGAAGCCTGCCTGACACGAGCGCCTGTGCCCAGGTGGCGCTCGGGTCGCTGTCGATCAGCAACGCCCGGGCGAGCAGGCTCAACGGGATGGCGAGAATGGCGCCCAGCGGCCCCAGCACGAAGGTCCACACGAGCAACGAGAGGAACGTCATCGTCGTCGTCAGCCCGACCGCGTCCCCCAGGAATTTGGGGAGGATGAACGATTGGGTGACGACGTTGATGACGATATAGGCGATCACGACGAGCACCATGGTCCGCACGCCGCCGTCCAGCAGTGCGAGCATCGTGGGCGGCAACAACGCGATGACGAACCCGATGTTAGGGATGTAGTTGGCGATGAGCGCGAGCACCCCCCACAGCAGCGGCAACGGCACGTCGAGCAGCGACAGTGCGAGCACGTCGAGAATCGCGCTCAAGAGCCCGAAGACTGTGGAGACGATGAGATAACGCCGGGTCTTGTGGGCGAATGTGTTCAGCGCCGTCACCAATTGGAGTCTTTGCCCTTCCCCGGCAGTGAGAATTCTGGCCGTCACCGGCGCGTCCAGACACATCGCCAGCAACAACACCACGACGAGAAAGCTCGCCGAGAGCACGCCGATCAAACTCCCCAGCAGGCCCTGCGCCAGCTCGAACAATCTGTTCGGATCGAACGCGTCCAGCGCCCGGTCGAAGACGTCGGTGCCGAGGCCGTACGTGGCGGCCCACCGCTGCGCGTCGGCGAGCAACTGCTCGAACTCGCTCGCGTACGCCGGCAGCAACGACGTCAGCTGGGCGACCGAGATGGTCAGGATGCCCACCATGCCGAGCAGCACCAGCACGACGACGAGGAACGGCACCGCGACCTGCACCCACACGGGCAGCCCTTTGGCAGCGAGCCAGCCGCGTACCGGGGCGACGGCGATGACGAGCACCAGGGCCAGCACGACCGGGCCGGCGATCGAGGCGACCTCCCGGAGACCGAACAGGGCGACGACCGCGCAGGCGATGCCCACCAGGAGGATGAGTGCCCTGGGCAGAGTGTTCACGTGCGCTCCCTTGCGATTACCCACTGTGAATGCCCGGGAGGCGGACGGCGGAACCGCCGATTTGACGGCTCCGGGAGGCGCACATACAGTTCATCAGTCCCGAGAGAGCGGCATGATCGCCGACCTCACTTCGGGGACGACCCCCAAGACTCCTCCACTCCGGTGGACGTGCGCGTCCACTCTGAAGGGCTGGTAAGTTTGAGGGGTTGTCCCGGAAACGGGACGCGGCTTAATTCCTGCAGATTTCGCGGGTCCGGTCAATTTGACAGGGATTCGGGCGGATGTAAGGATTAAGACATAACGCAAGACCGAAGCGAAACGCCGGAATAAGCGTCCGTTTCTTGAGAACTCAACAGTGTGTTAAAAGCCAGTGCATGTGCATCATCACATGTATGACCCCGTCATTTTTGACGGTTTTGCTTGGACAGATCTGTCCGGACATGTTCATTGTTTGGAGAGTTTGATCCTGGCTCAGGACGAACGCTGGCGG
>NZ_VCKY01000239.1 GCF_005889735.1 Nonomuraea turkmeniaca | reverse complement strand
GCTCGGGGGTGAGCGGGGACGGCCGGCCCGTCGCGAGGGCGATGTCCCAGGCGTGCACGGCGGCGTCGAGACCGCACGCCGCCGAGCCGGACCACGGGGACATCTTGTGCGGCGGCACCGGCGTCGACACGTCGGCGTCGTTGCGGTCGACGCCTGCCCACGCCCTGGCCGTGCGCGCCAGGGCGTCCTCCATGAACGCCGACGGATCTCCTTCCAGAACGCCCGACGGGTCGAACGGGTCGAAGCTGGGGCCGGGCTCGCCGGTCAGCGCGGCGGCGAAGCCGAGCTGGTCGCCTACGGCGTGCTGGAAGACCTGGGTGACCGTCCAGCTGGAGCAAGGAGTGGGCAGGTGCCAGCCGTCCGCGGGAACGGCGCGGACCGTCGTGCGCAGTGCCTCGTGTGAGGCGTCCAGGACGTCCCAACCGCTGGAGATTACGGCTCCGCTCATCGGAGTGCCCCCTTTCGTGGTGACTCTCACTCTAGCAGAACGGAATGATTTGTTCCATAGAATCTCGCGGTTCACACCAGCAGGCGGGTGAGGACGCGGGTGCCGAACTCCAGGCCCTCCACCGGCACCCGCTCGTCCTTCCCATGGAACATCCCAAAGTAGTCCAGGTCGGGCCGGAGCATGAGCGGCGCGAAACCGTACCCCTTGATGCCGATCCTGGCGAACGACTTGGCGTCCGTGCCGCCGCTCATCACGTACGGCACCGGCCGGGCGAGCGCGTCCTCGGCCACCAGCGCCCCGGCCAGCTCGTCGAAGAACGCCGACGGGTACGGCGCCGCGGGCGCGTCCTCCAGGTTGACGAACTCGCGGGTGATCTTCGGCCCGAGCAGCTCGTCGATCGTCGCGAGGAACTCCTCCCGCAGCCCCGGCATGTAACGCCCGTCCACGTGCGCCTCCGCCGTCGCGGGCACCACGTTGACCTTGTAGCCGGCGTCCAGCATCGTCGGGTTCGCCGAGTTGCGGATCTGGCTCTTGAACAGGCCGCCGAGCGGTCCGAGCCGGACGGCCTCCGCGTCCAGCCGGTCCAGGTCGATCGGCTGCCCGGTGATCTCCGACAGGTTTTCGAGCAGTGCCGCGACCGACGGCGTCAGGCGTACCGGCCACTGGTAGGAGGCCACCCGCGACAGCGCGTGCACCAGCGTGGCGACCGGGTTGTCCACCGGGGGACGCGAGCCGTGCCCGGCCACGCCGTGCGCGGTGAGCTTCATCCAGGCGGTCCCGCGCTCGCCCACGGCGATCGGGTAGACACGGTGCCCGCCGGAGGCCACGCTGAAGCCGCCGGACTCGCTGATCGCCTCGCTGACGCCGTCGAACAACTCCCGGTGCTCACTCACCGCGTGCCGCGACCCGTAGTCGCCGGTCGCCTCCTCGTCGGCCAGGAACGCCACCACGAGGTCCCGCTTGGGCCGCACTCCCTTGACGGCCAGGTCGCACACCGTCGCGAGGGTCATCGCGCACGAGCCCTTCATGTCGACCGCGCCCCGGCCGTACACGCAGCCGTCCACGATCTCCCCGGAGAACGGGTGCATCCGCCACTCGGCCGGATCTGCGGGCACCACGTCCAGATGGCCGTGGATCAGCAGCGCGTCGGGGGAGTCGCCGTCGATCCTGGCCACGACCGTGGTCCGCTTCGGCGCCGACTCGAACACGACCGGCTCCAGGCCCGCGTCGGCCAGCAGTGTGGCGACGTACTCGGCCGCCGGGCGCTCGCCCGATCCCGGATTGGTGGTGTCGAACCTGATCAGATCCGAGCAGATCTCGGCGACGCTCTTCACGTTCTCCCCTTCAACTTCAGCGGCGGCACCTCGGGTGTCTCCATGTCGAAGATCAGCCCGTAGAAGGCCAGCTCGGCCTCGAGCGCCGCGACGATGGTCTCCTCCCTGCGCCAGCCGTGCTGCTCGCCGGGGAAGGTCAACAGTGCCCACTCTTTGCCATGTTTGTCCAATTCGGCGGTGAAGCGTTCGGCCTGCGCGACGTCCACGATCGCGTCCTCCAGGCCGTGCAGCATGAGGCACGGGCCGGACGCGCGGGCGGCGTTCAGCAGGGGCGAGCGCTCGGTGTAGCGCTGCCGCGTCTCGGGCAGCGGGCCCACCAGGCCGTCCAGGTAGCGGGACTCGAAGTCGTGCGTCTCGGCCGCCCAGCTCTCCGGGTCGGTGATCGCGTAGTGGGCCACTCCGCCCGCGAACACGTCGCTGTGCACGAGCGCCGCCACCGTGGTCCATCCGCCGGCGCTGCCGCCCCGGACGGCGAGCTTCGCGGCGTCGGCGCGGCCCAGCTCGACCAGGCCGCGGGCCACCTTGGCGCAGTCGCTCACGTCCACCACGCCCCACTGGTGGCGCAGCCGCTCCCGGTAGGCGCGGCCGTAGCCGGTGGAGCCGCCGTAGTTCACCACGGCCACGCCGATGCCGCGGCTGGTGAAGTAGGAGATTTCCAGGTCGAGCACCATCGGCAGGTGCATGGTGGGACCGCCGTGCACGAAGATCACGTACGGCCCGGGGCCCTTGACCCCGGACGGCGGGTAGAGGTGCGCGTGCACCCCCTCGATCGTCACGGCCTCCGGTGTGGGCAGCAGGGCGCGGTCCGGCAGCGGCTTCTGGGCCGACACGACCTCGCTCCCGCCCCCGTCGAGGTCGACCAGGGTCACCTCCATCGGCGTGTACGGGGTCGCCTGCACGGCCGCCGCCCTGCCGCCGGCCACCGAGATGGTCGCGGACCAGTGGGTGGCCGAGCCGCCGATCTCCCGTAGCTCACCGGTGTCCGGGTCGAGCACGCCGAGGTGGCGGCCGTCGCCCGTGCCGTAGATCACGGCCAGCCTGCCGTCCTCCGCGACGGCGAAGTACGTCAGCCCCGGCTTCCACGCCGCGTCGCCGAACTCCAGCTCCATCGGCGTGAGGTTACGGCCGGGGGAGCCGTCCACGTGGACGAGGTGGATGTTCCACCAGCCGGTGGGGTCGGTCGCCGCGTACAGGGAGCCGTCGTCACGCCACTCGGCCTGCGTGACCGACTCCTGGGGACCACCGGCGACCACGCGGTGCTCGCCGGCCGTGCCGTCCGCGCGCAGCGGAGCCACGCACAGCTCGGTGCCGTCCCAGGGCATGTTCGGGTGATTCCAACCGATCCAAGCGACATATCGCCCGCCAGGCGAAATGCGGGGATTCATCAGGAAATGGTGGGCTTTGGCGATCACCTTGAGCGGACCGCCGTCCAGCGGCACCGCGACGATGTCCCGCACGTCGTCCGTCTCCCGCACGGCCCACACCTCGTCCCTGCCTGGCGGGAGGTAGAGGTCGGCATAGCGCGAGGGGCCCTCGGGGCTGATCGGCACGGGCGGCGCTGCACCAACCGGGCCGTCGAGCCGGTAAAGGCGCTGGTCGGCCCAGTTCGTGAAGACCAGCCCGCCGCCCGGCAGCGGTCGCCAGGAGCGGCCGCCGTACTCGACCACCCGGTTGCGCGCGTTCCACCCCGGGGGCAGCACGTCGGTACGGGTGCCGTCGGGCAGCCGGCGCACGACGCACCGCCTGCCGCCCTCATGCGGGCGCGGCTCGTCCCACCAGGTCTCGACTCCGGCGGGCGTGGCCACCGCCTCCACCCACAGAGGCCTGCCGTCGGTACGGGCCACGTCGATCGGTCGAATGCTCAAAACAACTCACCAATTGCCGTCGGTACAGAGAGGAAGAGGGTGCCCCGGCGGATGCAGCACGTACACGATGCCGCCGCTGCCCGAGCTCCTGAGCCACACGTTCTCGAACGCCGCCCGCGGATAGACCCGCCGGACCTCGTCGTCGCGCGGCGCGGCGGGGTCGTTCACGACGACGTCGCCCCCGGCCGTGACGCCGGCCACGACCAGGATGTGCCCGTTGGTGGAGTAGCAGGAACCGGGCAGCTCGCGGGCCTTGAACGACTGCGACGTGATCACCGGGATCCCGGCGCGGACGAACAACTCGAGCTCCGCCGCCGACCGCAGCCGGGTCACGAACCCCGCCAGCCCGTACCGCCCCGCGTACGCCACGTTGAACGGCCAGTTCCCGGTGCCCTGGTAGCTCTCGTCGTACGTGCCCATGGCCGCGTGGTCGACGATCGGCGCCGGATCGCCCGCCCCCACCCAGTCCAGCTCGCGGAGCTCCGGGCCGCGGCCCCAGTAGCCGAGCACCATGGCCACCGACGCCGGGCTGCACCAGTTGGCGCCGCCGCCGTCGAGACGCGGATGGTGCCCCGCGTGCGCGTGTTGCGAATACCGCGGCACCGCCAGCTCCACCGGCTCCGCCGCGACGCGCTCGCTGGGCGCCATGGATCGCTGCGGCACGGCCGAGGCCATCACGCCGAGCCCGGTGACCAGGGCGCCCGCGCCGTGCCGGGTGATCCGCACCTGGTACGCCACCACCGGCCGCCTGGCCACGAACGTGTCCACCGCCACGTCCCCGTCCTCGTCGCCCTGCCCCGGCACCGACGTGCGCGGACTGCCGTGTTCGGACCATCGCCCCATCACGTACCACTTGGTACGGGCCCCTGACGCGGCCCTGGCCCGAAGCGCGACCTCGATCCACGCACCCGGCGGGGTTCGCGCCGTCCACGAGGCCACGAGCTGGGTGGCGGGAAAACCGATCTCGCGTTCCTCGCTCGTCCACACGTCCTCAGCCGTGCCGGGCACGGCGAAGCGGAAGAAGGAGACACGGGCCAGATCGACGGCGAGCACCAGGCATATTCTGGTTTCGCACTTCATGTCGCACATCGGATGGTTTACGTACCAGCCGGATTGTGTCGGTGAAGATCTCTATCGTGCGGGGCATGACTCAAGCGGTACAGGCATATTCCTACGCCGGGCCCTCCACGCTGGCCGGCGGCCGGCTCGGGCTCTCGACCTCGGGCGGCACGGCGTTATCCGGCCCGCAGACCCACCCCAGGTTCTTCAGCGGGCTGCTCACCCAGGCGGCCCCGGCCGCGGCCGGGCTGCTGGCCGTGGCGGACGCGGCGCTCACCCGCTACCACCAGCCCCGCCCCGGCTGGACCCGCGACCCGGTGGTGACCTGTGACGGCGGGCGGCTGAGGTTCGAGTCGTTCTCGGCCTGCGGCGGCGTCTACGCCCGGCTCGACGTGCTGGAGCTCGACGGTGACGTGCTGGACCGGGGCACCACCAACGTCGACGTCAACGGGCCGCTGCGCGAGGCCCTGGCCAGGGTGGGCGGCCGGGACCCGCTCCACCTGGGCGTCGGGCCCGACGAGCTGACGGTCACCACGCTCGACGGGGCGGTCGTGGAGAAGAAGGTGCCGCTGCCGTCGCGGTGGTTGCGCGGGTTCGCCGAGGTGCAGGTGATCGCGGCCGGGTTCGACCTGCGGGCCGAGCTGGCCGGGCCGCACGCCGTACGTTTCCTGCGCTCGCTGCCGCGCGGCGCGCGTTCCACCGTCTGGGCGGTGCCCTCCGGTCGTGACCTGCGCGTCTCCTCCGGTCCCGCGCGCGGCGGCGTCTGCCTGTCGGGCACCGGGCGGGTGGCGACGCTGATGCCGCTGCTGTGCTTCGCCAGGAAACTCCGCGTGTACGGCCCCGCCGACGGCACGGCCAGCGCGTGGGAGCTGGAGCTGCCCGGGATGCGCTACACCCTCGCCATCTCGCCCGAGCCGTGGCGCGGCTTCTCCGGCGAGGGCGCCGTCCTCGCCGACCTGGCCACCGACGAGGCCGCCGGGGACGCCGACGTGGTGGGCATGCTGCTCAACTTCGAGCCCACGGTCGAGCTGGGGCTGCTCGCCGACCGCTCCGGCCTGACGATCGAGCGGGTACGCGCCGCGCTCACCCAGCTCGGCACCGCCGGCCGCGTCGGCTATGACCTGCACGAGGCGGCCCATTTCCACCGGGAGCTGCCGTACGACAAGGAGCAGGTCGCCCAGCTCAACCCCCGGCTGACGGCGGCCCACGCGCTGGTGGAGTTGGGCGCCGTGCGGCTGCTGGGCGACGCGGCCGAGGTGACGACCGACGGCGGGGTGCGCCGCGTGCGCATCGAAGCGGGCGAGTGCACGTGCCCCTGGTGGTTCGACCACCGGGGGTCGCGCGGGCCCTGCAAGCACGTCCTGGCGGCCAGGATCGCCGCCAGGGTGGCCGTCGAGGTGACCACATGACCTCGATCGGCGGCCCGGCGCCTCCACCGCACCAGACCTAAGGCCCGGCACCCACGGCCCGGCCTAGAGGTACAGGCCCGTGGACTCGTCGCTCGCGGCGGGGGTGATCGCGCGGCCGGAGCGGATGGCGTACAGCTCCGCGAGCGTCGCCCCCGACGCGCCCACGCCCTCCGACGTGCCGAGCCACGCGACGGCCTCGTCCCTGCTGAGCGCGCCGACCTCGAGCTGCGCCAGGCAGCGGCCCGGGCGGATGACGGCGGGGTGGAGCCGGGCCAGGTCCTCGTTCGTGGTGATGGCCACCAGCACGTCGCGGCCCTGCCCGAGCAGGCCGTCGGTCAGGTTGAGCAGGCGCGACAGGCCTTGGCCCGCCTGCGCCTTGGCGCCCGCGCTGATCAGCTCGTCGCAGTCCTCCAGGACGAGCAGCCGCCACCGCTGCGTCTCCTCGTCGTCGGAGTCGTAGCCGACCGCCACCTCCATGAGGTAGCCGGGCTCGTCGAACAGGCGCTCCGGGTCGAGCACGCAGTCCACCTGGCACCACTCGCGCCACTGCTTGGCCAGCGTGCGCAGCAGCGTCGTCTTGCCGGTGCCCGGCTGACCGTGCAGGAGGATGAGGCGGCCGTTGACGTCCCCAGGCGTGACCGACATCAGCTTGTCGATGGCCGGGCGCACCTTCCCCGGGTAGTTTCCGCTGATCTCGGACCAGGGCTGCGCGGTGATCGGCTTCTCCGAGCGGGTGCCGCCGTGCATGCCGCGCCACCAGAAACCCATCTCGACGTGGTCGGCCTCGGGGACCGCCTCTTCCGCGCCGTCGATGCTCTCCTGGAGCACGGTCTTGGCCAGCTCCTCGGTCTCCGCCGTCACGCTGACCATCGCGGTGCGGTTGCGGTGGCGGATGACCCGCAGGGTCCAGCCGTCGCCGCTGATCAGCCGCGACTCCGAGCCGTCCTCGACACGCGCCGTGCGCAGCACCCGGCCGCTCGCGGGGGCGAGCGGGGCGTCGGGGCGCACGCGCTCCAGATTGGCCAGGCGGGACCAGGGCTGGGCGCCGGTCGCGAACGGCGACAGCGCCAGCGCGTCGATCACGTCGATGGCGGAGTCGGCGTCGTCGAGCCAGATGTTCATCGGCAGCTCGGAGGAGTCCGGGCTCGGGAACGGCACCTCCCTAATCACAGACATACCGTCAATGATCTAGGCCTCCACGTCCGATGTCGAAGGGTTTTGGCGGTGGTTCTCGCTGAGCGTACCGGTCTGCGATGCGGGGCCGGGGCACACTATGGCCGATACGTTACCTGTCGCCGTGCGGAAGTGAAGATCGCCCCGGTACCTTGGTGCGCTGGGTTAAATCACTCCTTTCACGGAGGTATCGGGGAAAGTGTCGAAAATCACGTTCCGTGAGCGGACGCGGTACTGGTTCGACAACACCATGTCCAAGGGCACCGCCTCGCTGATCGGCTGGCTCGCGGTGGTGTCGGTGGGGTTGATCGTGGTCGTGGCCGCGCTCACGCTCTGGCTGGCTCCCGGCGAGCCGTCGGGGGTCGGGCACGCCGGGGAGGTGCTGTGGATCGCCCTGATGCACGCTCTCACCCCGAGCAAGGTGGCCAGCGACAAGGGCTCGATCGCGTACATGGCCGTGATGTTCGCCGGTTCGCTCGGCGGCCTGTTCATCGTCAGCATGCTCGTCGGCCTGCTGTCGAACGGGCTCAAGCAGAAGGTGGACCGCCTGCGCAGGGGCCGCTCGCGGATCGTCGAGTCCGATCACACGGTCGTGCTCGGCTGGTCGGACCAGGTGTTCACGATCGTGGGCGAGCTGGTCAAGGCTCACGCCAGCCAGAAGCGCTCCGTCATCGCCGTGCTGGCGGAACGTGACAAGCTGGCGATGGAGGAGGCCATCCGCGAGCATGTCGGCGATTTGGGCCGCACCCGGCTGGTGTGCCGCACCGGACGGGCCACCGAGCCGCGCGACCTCGCGCTGATGAACCTGAGCACCGCCCGCTCCGTCGTCGTGCTCTCGCCCGAGGGCGAGGACCCGGACGCGCACGTGATCAAGATCCTGCTCGCGCTGGCCAAGCGCACCGGCACTCACCCGCCGGTGGTCGCCGCCCTCGCCTCCAGCCGCAACATCGCCGCCGCCCGCCTGGCCGGCGGCCCGGACGTGCACCTGGTCGACTCCGACGACACCGCCTCCCGGCTGATCGTGCAGTCCTCGCGCCAGTCCGGCATGTCCGTGGTCTGCATGGACCTGCTGAACTTCGACGGCGGCGAGATCTACATGCGCACCCCGAAGAAGCTCGTCGGCGTCACGTACGGGGAGGCGCTGCACGCGTACCAGACCGCCTCCGTCATCGGCCTGCGCCGGCCGTCCGGCGTGGTGCTGAACCCGTCGTCCGACACCGTGATCAACGCCGACGACGAGATCATCGTCATCGCGCACGACGACTCCCACGTCCGCCTGGCCGCCGGCAAGCCGTCCCTGGACGAAGCCGCCATCGTGGCGGCCGGCCGCCGTGCGCCCGAGCCCGAGCGCACGCTCCTGCTCAACTGGAACGGCCGGGCCGAGCAGATCGTCCGCTACCTCGACGCGTACGTGGCGCCCGGCTCCGTCCTGGAGATCGCCGCCGACCACCCCAAGGCCGGCACCGGCCTGGCCGGGGTGCTCAACCTCACCGTGAACGTCAAGGACTGCGACACCACCGACAGGTTCGCGCTCGAGTCGCTCGGCGTCGGCCTCTTCCAGCACGTCATCGTGCTGTCCGACGACCGCTTCGACGCGCACCACTCCGACACGCGCACGCTCATGACGCTGCTGCAGCTCCGCGACATGCAGAGCACGCTCGGCGAGCACTACTCGATCGTCAGCGAGATGCACGACGAGAACAACCGCGCCCTGGCGGAGGTCACCGAGGCCGACGACATCGTGATCAGCGACACCGTCATCGGCCTGCTCCTCGCGCAGCTGGCCGAGAACAAGCACCTGGCGGACGTGTTCGGCTACCTCTTCGACTCACGCGGGTCGGAGATCTACCCCCGCCCGGCCGGCACCTACGTCACGACGGGCACGACGGTGACGTTCTCCACCGTCGTGGAGGCCGCCCGGCGCAGGGGCGAGACCGCCATCGGCTACCGTGACTCCGCGGCACGTAACCACCCGCCGCACTACGGCATCGTGCTCAACCCGAGCAAGTCCGAGCCGATCGTCCTCGGCGCGCGCGACTCGGTGATCGTCCTGGCCGAGCGCTGAGGCGTACTACCGTTTGCTTCGTGAGGACCATCGACTGGGTCGACGGCGCCGTCGAGCTCGTGGACCAGACGCTGCTGCCCGACAAATGCGTGATGCTCCGCGTCCGCACCGTGGACGAGCTCGTCGACGCCATCCAGCGGCTGGCCGTGCGGGGCGCGCCCGCGCTCGGCGTGGCCGGCGCGTTCGGCGTCGTGCTGGCCGACGGCGACCAGGCGCAGATCGCCAGGCTCCGCGCCGCCCGGCCCACCGCCGTCAATCTCGCCTGGGGCGTCGACCGGGCCGCCGCGCACCTGCCCGAGGGCCGCGAGGCCGTGCTGGCCGCTGCGCTGCGCGTGCGCGACGACGACATCGCCGCCTGCAAGGCCATGGGGGAGCGCGGCGCCGACCTGCTCGAAGGCGAGCGGCTGCGGATCATGACCGTGTGCAACACCGGCGGTCTGGCCGCCGTCGAACGTGGCACCGCACTCGGCGTCGTGCAGACGCTGCACGAGCGCGGGCGGCTGGCCGAGGTGCTCGCGCTCGAGACCCGGCCCCTGCTGCAGGGCGCCAGGCTCACCACCTGGGAGCTGGGCAGGATGGGCGCGCCGCACCGGCTCATCGCCGACTCGGCGGGCCCGTACCTGCTGGCCCAGGGCGAGGTGGACGCGGTGCTCATCGGCGCGGACCGCATCGCCGCCAACGGCGACACCGCCAACAAGATCGGCTCGTACGCGCTCGCGCTCGGCGCGGAACGTGCCGGGGTGCCGTTCATCGTGGTCGCGCCGGAAACCACCATCGACCAGGCCACGCCCTCGGGCGAGCACATCAGGATCGAGGACCGGGGTGACGAGGAGATCGTGTCGTTCTGGGGCGTCCGGGTGGCGCCCGAGGGCACTCCGACGCTGAACCCGGCCTTCGACGTGACCCCCCATGACCTGATCACCGCCATTGTGACGGACAAGCGAGTGATCAGGCCTTAGGAAACCAAATCTCCGAACTCCCGGACCTGTCCGCTTAGGCCGCGTTACGCTCGGTGGTCCCGACGACTCCCGGAGTTCACCGTGGCCATTGACCTGGTGTTACGGCGCGACTGGAACGCTCGCGCGCCGCGCGGCGACTACACCCAACTTGACTCGACCAAGGGCGTGAAGGTCCACTACACGGGCGGCCGGGTCAATCCGGGCATCGTCTCCGACCACGACGGATGCGTGTCGCTCGTCCGGTCCATCCAGGCCCATCACATGGACGGCAACGCCTGGATCGACATCGGATACTCGTACGTGGCCTGTCCGCACAGGAAGGTGTTCGAGGGGCGCGGGCTGCACCACCTGCCTGCCGCGAACGGCCCGGGGCTCAACGCCGGCCACTACGCGGTGCTGGGGCTGGTGGGCAACTCGGGCCTGGTGCAGCCGCCGGACGGGGTGCTGCACGCGATACTCGACGCGGTCCAATACGTACGCGACCGCGGCCACGCCGGCAAGGAGGTCAAGGGGCACCGCGACGGCTACTCGACCGACTGCCCCGGCGACCCGCTCTACGCCTGGGTGCGGCGGGGCGCGCCGCGGCCCGGCGGGAGCACCCCGCCGCCGACGCCCCCGGACACGCCGCCCTTTCCCGGGCGGCTGCTGAAGTATCCCCCGGTGATGCGGGGCGAGGACGTGCGTACGTGGCAGCGGCAGATGCGTACGCGGGGGTGGGAGCTGGACGTGGACGGCGCGTACGGCCCCGGGTCGCGTGACGTGTGCCGCGGGTTCCAGCGGCAGCAGGGGATCGAGGACGATGGGATCGTGGGGCCGCTCACGTGGCGGCTGGCCTGGGAGGCCCCTGCCCGCTGACCGGGCGACCCGGGGTTACTGGTCACCTGGCATTGCGCCTACTATCCGAATCATGGAACTGGCAGCGGGGTTCGAGCCCACGACCCGGGACGGCTGGCGGGCGCTCGCGGTCGAGGTGCTGCGGAAGTCCGGGATCGAGGCGGGCTCGCCCGAGGAGGCCCTGTCCAGCGACACGTATGACGGGCCGGCGGTGGCGCCCCTCTATGACGTGGACGACCTGCCCGGGGATCCCGGCCTGCCCGGCGTGTCGCCGTACGTGCGCGGGTCGCGCGCCGTGTCCGGCTGGGACGTGCGGCAGCGGCACGCCGTGCCCGACCCCGAGGCGGTGCTGGCCGACCTGGAGAGCGGCGTCACCTCGTTGTGGCTGGTCGTCGGGGACGGCGCGATCCCGGTCGGCGCGTTGGAGACGGTGCTCGCGGACGTCTACCTCGACCTGGCGCCCGTCGTGCTGGAGGCCGGCGGGCTGGCGCGCCCGGCCGCCGAGCAGCTCTTCCGGCTGGCCGCCGCGCGAGGTGTCGCGATCAGCGGCAACCTGGGGGCCTCGGGCGCCGTGGGGGCGGAGCTGGCGCTGCGGTGCGTCGCCGAGTTCGCCGGACTGCGGGCCGTCACCGTGGACGCCACCCCGTACCACGACGCCGGCGGCAGCGACGCCGAGGAGCTCGGCTGCTCTCTCGCGCGGGGCGTCGCGGAGCTGCGGGCACTCACCGGCGCCGGCCTCTCAGTTGAGCAAGCGCTAGGGCAGATCGAGTTCCGGTACGCCGCCACCGCCGACCAGTTCGCCACCGTCGCCAAGCTGCGGGCCGCCCGGCGGTTGTGGGCACGGGTCGCCGAGGCCTGCGGCGCGGCCGCGCACGGGGCGCAGCGGCAGCACGCGGTCACCAGCTCCGCCATGATGACCGCCCGCGACCCCTGGGTGAACATGCTGCGCACCACGGTCGCCTGCTTCGCCGCCGGAGTGGGCGGGGCCGAGGCGGTGACCGTGCAGCCGTTCGACGCCTGCCTCGGGCTGCCGGACGCGTTCTCGCGCCGGATCGCCCGCAACACGCAGTCGCTGCTGCTGGAGGAGTCGGGGGTCGGCCGGGTGATCGATCCGGCGGGCGGCTCCTGGTACGTCGAGCGCCGCACCGCCGATCTGGCCGAGCGGGCATGGGCGTGGTTCCAGGAGATCGAGGCCGCGGGCGGCGCCGACGCGGCCGCCGGTCTGGTGTCCGACCGGATCGCCGCCACCCGCGGCCGCCGGGCCGGCGACATCGCCCACCGCCGGTTCCCGATCACCGGGGTCAGCGAGTTCCCGAACCTGGGCGAGAAGCCCCTCCGCCGCACTCCGCCCCGGGCCGCGTCCGCATCGCCGTCCGCCTCCGGCCTGGCGTGGGAGGCGCACGCTGCGCCAGGCGAAGCGCCGAGCGGCGAAGGCGGGCTGCCGAAGGTGCGCTACGCCGAGGAGTTCGAGGCGTTGCGGGATCTCGCCGACGCCCAGCCGGAGCGGCCCAAGGTGTTCCTGGCCACCATCGGACCGGTGGCCGCCCACACCGCGCGGGCCGCGTTCGCCGCGAACCTGTTCCAGGCGGGCGGCCTGGCCACCGAGACCGCGGGCCCCGGCGCCGATCCCGAGCAGATCGCCACCGCCTTCGCCGTCTCCGGCACGACCGTCGCCTGCCTGTGCTCGAGTGACAAGCTGTACGCCCAGCACGCCGCCGCCGTCGCCGCCGCCCTCAGGAAGGCCGGGGCGAGAAAGGTGTGGCTGGCGGGGAAGGGGCAGTACGACGGCGTGGACGCCACCCTCCACGCGGGCTGCGACGCGCTGCGCGTGCTGCGCACGGCCTTCGACGACCTGGAGGTGACCCGATGATCCCGGACTTCTCCGGCATCCCGCTCAACCCCCTGCCCGAGCGGGGGACGCGGGAGCCGAAGCCCGAGGGCGAGGTCTGGGAGACGCCCGAGGGCATCGCGGTCAAGCCGCTCTACACGGCCCAGGACCTCGAGGGACTGGACTTCCTGCGGACGTATCCCGGCGCGGCGCCGTACCTGCGCGGCCCGTACCCCACCATGTACGTCAACCAGCCGTGGACCATCCGCCAGTACGCCGGCTTCTCCACGGCCGA
Organism: Nonomuraea turkmeniaca; assembly: GCF_005889735.1. GTDB lineage: Bacteria > Actinomycetota > Actinomycetes > Streptosporangiales > Streptosporangiaceae > Nonomuraea > Nonomuraea turkmeniaca. Next base: position 2,970 of record NZ_VCKY01000239.1, on the reverse strand, counting down.
GGACTCCAACGCCTTCTACCGCCGCAACCTCGCCGCCGGCCAGAAGGGCCTGTCGGTGGCCTTCGACCTGGCCACGCACCGCGGGTACGACTCCGACCACCCGCGCGTGGCCGGCGACGTCGGCATGGCCGGGGTGGCGATCGACTCGATCTACGACATGCGGCAGCTGTTCGACGGGATCCCGCTCGACCGGATGTCGGTGTCGATGACCATGAACGGCGCCGTGCTCCCGGTGCTGGCGCTGTACATCGTGGCCGCCGAGGAGCAGGGCGTCACGCCGGAGCAGCTGGCCGGGACCATTCAGAACGACATCCTCAAGGAGTTCATGGTCCGCAACACCTACATCTACCCGCCGGCGCCGTCGATGCGGATCATCTCCGACATCTTCGCCTACACCAGCGAGAAGATGCCGAAGTTCAACTCGATCAGCATCTCCGGCTACCACATCCAGGAGGCCGGGGCGACGTGTGACCTGGAGCTGGCGTACACGCTGGCCGACGGCGTCGAATACCTGCGGGCCGGGGTCGCGGCCGGGATGGACGTCGACAGGTTCGCGCCGCGGTTGTCGTTCTTCTGGTGCATCGGCATGAACTTCTTCATGGAGGTCGCCAAGCTGCGCGCCGCGCGGCTGCTGTGGGCGAAGCTCGTCTCCGGATTCGCCGCGAAGAATCCGAAATCGCTGAGCCTGCGTACCCACAGCCAGACGTCCGGGTGGTCGCTGACCGCGCAGGACGTGTTCAACAACGTCGTACGCACCTGCGTCGAGGCCATGGCCGCCACCCAGGGCCACACGCAGTCGCTGCACACCAACGCCCTCGACGAGGCGCTCGCCCTGCCCACCGACTTCTCCGCGCGCATCGCCCGCAACACCCAGCTCCTCCTCCAGCAGGAGTCCGGCACCACCCGCCCGATCGACCCCTGGGGCGGCTCCTACTACGTCGAGCGCCTCACCCACGACCTCGCCGAACGCGCCTGGGAGCACATCCAGGAGGTCGAGGCCGCGGGCGGCATGGCCAGGGCCATCGAGGCCGGGCTGCCGAAGCTGCGCATCGAGGAGGCGGCGGCCCGCACCCAGGCCCGCATCGACTCCGGGCGGCAGCCGGTGATCGGCGTGAACAAGTACCGCGCCGAGAGCGACGAGGCCATCGAGGTGCTCAAGGTCGACAACAGCGCCGTCCGCGCCCAGCAGCTGGAGAAGCTGGCCAGGCTCAGGGCCGAACGCGACGACGTCGCCGTGCGGCACGCGCTCGACGCGCTCACCAAGGCGGCCGACAACCCGGCGCCCGGCCTGGACAACAACCTGCTCAAGCTGGCCGTGGACGCCGCCCGCGCCAAGGCCACGGTGGGCGAGATCTCCGATGCGCTGGAGCGGGTGTTCGGCCGGCACGCCGAGCAGGTCCGTACCATCTCAGGGGTGTACCGCGACGAGTCCGGCCCCGCCGCCAACATCGAACGCGCCCGCCAGGCCTGCGCGGACTTCGAGCGGGCCGAGGGCCGCCGCCCGCGCATCCTCGTGGCCAAGATGGGGCAGGACGGTCACGACCGCGGCCAGAAGGTGATCGCCACCGCCTTCGCCGACCTGGGTTTCGACGTCGACGTCGGACCGCTGTTCCAGACGCCCGAAGAGGTCGCCAGGCAGGCCGTCGAGGCCGACGTGCACATCGTCGGCGTCTCCTCGCTGGCCGCCGGGCACCTCACGCTGGTGCCGGCGCTGCGCGCGGCGCTGGCCGACCTCGACGCCGCCGACATCATGATCGTCGTGGGCGGGGTCATCCCGCCGGGCGATCACGACGAGCTGCGGGCCGCGGGCGCCGCCGCGATCTTCCCGCCGGGCACCGTGATCGCCGACGCCGCGCTCGATCTGCTGGAGGAGCTCAGAGGCCGTCACACAGCGTGACCGTGGTGGACCGCTGAATGGTGACCGGGGAGGTGATCCGCAGGGTGACGCGGTGCGTGCCGCCGCTCGTGCCCGTGAGGTTGCGCGGAGAGGTCAGATAGCGCCGGCCGTCCTCGGCGATGACCGCGGAGGAGCGGGCGACGGGGGCGCCGTCGATGAGCCAGGTGTAGGCGAACGTCAGCGGCGCGCCGGTCCGCGCCACCATCGCCTGCAGCGTCACCTCACTGCCCGCCCAGCAGTCGCCGTTGGGCGTGCCGCTCGCCCGCACGTAGGCGACCCTGAGCCGGCCGGCGGCGGGCGTGGTCTCGGCGGTGAGCGTGGTCTCGGCGGTGGGCACGATGCTGGGCGTGCCTTCGGCCTGCGGGGTCGGTCTGGCGGTACGGGTCCGCTGGGTTCTGGTGGGGGTGGGGGACGCCTCGGTGGGCGTGCCGGTGGCGCTGGTCACCGTCCGAGCTCCGTCGGCCTTGGAGGTGGGCGTCGTGGGGGTGAGCCACACGATGGCGGCGGCCAACGCCAGGACGGATACGCCGGACGCGAAGGCGATCATCACGGTCTTCACCAGCCGCCGTCCGGACCGTTTCTGCACCTTGCCGGCGGTTCCGGGCTGACCCGCGACCAGGATGTCGACAAGGGCCGGATGTCCGCCGGTCGGAGGTCCGCCGGTCGGAGGTCCGCCGACCGGAGGTCCGCCGGTCGCGTCTCCGGCGGTAGTGGCGCGCCCGTCCTGGGCGGGGAACTCGGCGGCGGCCGGTGGCGCGTCCACGGGAGCCGGCAGCACGAACGGGGACTGGCCGTGGTGGGAGGCGGCGGGCCGGCGCGCCACCGGCGGCCGGTGCGGTGCGGCGGCTTCCACCGGGTCGGGGCGCGGTGCTCCGCCGGCGTGCCCGGCGGAGCGTTGCGACGCCTGCTCGGCCTCGGCGCCAGGTGCGGGGTCCCGGTGGTGGCCGGCCATGTCGGACGGGGTGTCACGGTGGGCGTCGGGGCCTGATGCGGCGTCGTGGCGGACGGCCGGGAGGGGCGCGGTTTCGCCATACGAGGCGGCGACCGTACGGAGGTGCTTGTGCGTCCACTCT
>NZ_VCKY01000238.1 GCF_005889735.1 Nonomuraea turkmeniaca | reverse complement strand
CGCCACCACACCCCCGTGACGCCGCCCGCCCGTGACGCCGCCCGCCCGGGTCGCCTGCCGGCGGTGTGACGCCGTCCCCTCGGTTCGGCTCAGATCCAGCCGCGGCGCGTAGCCTCCATGGCGATCTGGAAGCGGGTCCGCGCCCCGAGCCGGCGCATCAGCTTGGTGATGTGCCGCTGCACCGTACGCTCGCTCCACCCCAGCGCCCGCCCTGCGGCCTTGTCGGTCGCGCCCGACGCCAGCAGCGTGAGCAGCCGCTCCTCGTCCCGCGACAGCTCCCCGCCGTCCGGTGACGTCTCCACCCCCGACCCGGTGAGCCGGACCGGCACGCTGCGCTCCCACACCGCCTCGAAGAGCGCGCACAGCGCGTCCAGCAGCGGCGACGCATGGATCAGGTACGACGCCGCGACCACGCTGTCCCCGGCCCGCAGCAACGGGATGATCGCCAGCCGGTCGTCGGAGATGGCCAGCTTCATCGGCAGGTCCGCGGCGATCCTGGCCTGCTCGCCGTGCCGCATCCCGGCCGTGACGTCCTCCAGCCAGCCGGGCAGCTCCAGCACGCTGGTGTCGTAGACCACGCGGTACTTCACGCCCCGTTTGAGCAGTTGAAGCTCGACCGGGTTGGACTCGGTGTGCTCCTGCGGGTCGGCGTACGGCGGCCGGTCGAACCCGCGCATCTGGAACCGCGTGTCCTGCTGCAGTTGCACCCACCGGTGGTTGACCTCGTCACGCCCCGAGACCACCTCGATCAGCTCGCCGGGATGGGCGAACCGGGTGCTGGCGCGGTAGACGTCCATGAGCGCCCTGATGTGCGTGCGCACGCCGTCCAGCTGACGTTCGCGCTCGCGCAGGATGGCCTCCAGGCTGCTGTCGGGCGAGACGGCGACGTAGCGCACGGGCCGCCCGGTCGAACGGGTGGCCAGTCCCAGCTCGACCAGCGACTGCAGGATGCGCCTGGCGGCCGACGCCGGGAGATGGCAGTCGTGGACGATCTCCGTCACCGTGGCCTGGGTACGGCGGACGAGCGCGTCGTACACCTCCTCGTCCTGGGGCCCGAGGCCGATCGCCTCCAGCACGACCCGCCCTCCTTCGTGTCGGGTTTACGTCATGTGACAGAAAGTCGTCACCAACTGATCTTGTCAGGAAATAGCCGGAAATGTCAGCGTTCATGAGCAGCAGTTTCCTGCGGCACCTGAACGAAGGAGCGTCATGCCGCCATCCCCCCGCCGTTCCCCTAGGCGACGCCTGATGCTCTCGGCCCTCTTATCGGCCGTCCTGCTGAGCACGCTGGCGACGCCCCAAACCCCGGCGGCCGCGAGCTCGGCTCCGGAGCCAGGCCCCAAGATCGACCCCAAGCTGACCGCACAGCTGCGGAGCGGCCGCGTCGAGGCCGCCGTCGTCCTGCGCACCCCACCCCCCACGCTCGAGGCCACGCAGAGCCGCGCCGCGGCGCGGGCCGAGCTGGCCGCGAGCGCCGAGGCCATCCAGGACCCCGTCGTCCACCTTGTCGAATCGCGCGGCGACCAGGTGCTCAACACGTTCTGGCTGAAGAACATGGTCCTGGTGCGCGCCACACCCGACACCCTGGAGGCGCTGGCGGCACTCGACCTGGTCGACCGCATCATCCCGAACTTCACCCTCACCGCCCCAGAGCCGGAAAAGAGCCCGCAAGAGAGCCCAGAAAGGAGCGCGGAGAAGAGCGCCGCCCCCGGGGCGCAGGCCACGACGTGGGGCATCGCGAAGATCGGCGCCGACCGGGTGCGGACGGAGCGCGGCGTCACCGGCAAGGGCGTACGCGTCGCGGTGCTGGACACCGGCGTGGACATCGCCCACCCCGACCTGAAGGGCAGGCTCGCCAGCGCCGACGCGACGGATCCGAAGCACCCGGGCGGCTGGATCGAGTTCGGCCCGGACGGCAAGCCGGTGGCGACCGAGCCGCACGACAGCAGCTACCACGGCACACATGTGGCGGGCACGATCGCGGGCGGGAACGCGTCCGGCGAGCAGATCGGCGTGGCGCCCGGCGCCGAGCTGATGGCCGGGCTGGTCATCCCCGGCGGACGGGGCACGCTCGCCCAGGTGATCGCCGGCATGCAGTGGGCGCTGGCCCCGTACGCGGCTGACGGCACCCCGGCGGGCCGGCCCGCCGATGTGATCAACATGTCGCTGGGCGCGGAGGGGTACGCCGATGAGCTGATCGAGCCGACCAGGAACATCTACCTCGCCGGCGCATTCCCCGCCTTCGCCATCGGCAACGACTGCGCGCCAGGTCAGTCCGGCAGCCCGGGCAACGTGTACGAGGCCGTGTCCGTGGGCGCGACCGACGTCAACGACGAGGTGCCGGAGTTCTCCTGCGGCGGCGTGGTCAAGCGGGGGGATTGGTTCGCGGCGCCCGCCGAATGGCCGGACTCGTACGTCGTGCCGGATGTGTCGGCACCGGGCGTGGAGGTGCTGTCGGCCCTGCCCGGCGGCGAGTACGGCACGATGGACGGCACCTCGATGGCCACCCCCCACGTGGCGGGCACGGTCGCGCTGATGCGCGAGGCCCGCCCCGACCTGGGCGTGGACGCGGCGCTGGAGATCCTGTCGGGCACGTCGGTCGCCGACGACCGCTACGGCCCGCGCCCGAACCAGCGCGTCGGCCACGGCCGGATCGACGCCTATGCCGCCGTCGCCGAGGCGGCGCTCAAGAGCGGCGTGCGGGGCACGGTCATCGACGAGCGCACCCGCCGCCCGCTGGCCGGCGTGACGGTCGCCAGGGCGGACGGCCGCGCCGTCCAGACCGGCGCGGACGGCCGCTTCGAGCTGCGGCTGCCCGCCGGCACGCACGAGCTCACGCTGTCGAGGTTCGGCTACCAGGAGCAACACGCCACCGTGCCCGTAGTCGCCGACCGCCTCTCCGACATGAGCCCGGCCATGGAACGCACGCGGTGGGGCACGATCGCGGGACGGGTGGTGTACGGCCCGACCGGGGCGAGCGTACCCGGCGCCACGGTGACGGTGCTCGACGTGCCGGACCGGCTGGCCGCGACGACGGACAGGGACGGCCGGTACGTGATCGAGAACGTCCCCTACGGCGACTACCGGATCGCCGCGCAGGCCCCCGGCGTGTCCAGGTCGGAGCCCGTACCGACCTCCGTGGGCAGCAAGACCGCCGACCTGACGCTGCCGCGGCGGCCCGCCACCGAGCGGGTGTCGCTGGGCTCGGACGGGCGGCAGCCCAACAGCGACGCGTGGTGGCCGGAGCTGAGCGGCGACGGCAGCGTGGTGGTCTTCGCCAGCCCGGCCTCCAACCTGGGAGACGGCGACACCAACGGCGAGCTGGACATCTTCGCCACCGACCTGCGTACCCGGACGACCGAACGGATCTCGGTGCCGTCCGGCGGCGGCCTGTCCGACGGCTTCTCGCTCTCGCCGACGATCAGCGGGAACGGCCGCTTCGCCGGCTTCAACAGCGGTGCGACGAACCTCGTGGCCGGTGACACGAACGGGCAGACCGACGCGTTCGTCCACGACCGGCAGACCGGTACGACGGAGCGGGTCTCGGTGTCGTCCGAGGGCGCCCAGGGAGACGGGCTGTCCGGCTCGCCGCGCCTGAGCGCTGACGGCCGCTTCGCGGTGTTCATCAGCGACGCGGCCAACCTGGTGCCCGGCGACACGAACGACCGCACCGACGTGTTCGTCCGCGACCGCCAGGCGGGCAGCACCGAGCGGATCTCCGTCGCGGTGGACGGCGCCCAGCTCGACGGGAACTCGCGCGAGGCCACGATCAGCGCGGACGGCCGGTACGTCGCCTTCCAGAGCGACGTCTCCACGGTGGTGCCCGGGGACTCCAACGGCGAGATCGACGTCTTCGTCCGCGACCGGCAGACCGGCACGGTGGAGCGCGTCACGGGCCCGCACCCGGACACGGCCACCACCGGGCCGGTGATCAGCGCCGGCGGCCGGCACGTGGCCTTCAGCAACGGCGTGGGCCTCGGCCAGCTGTACGTGCACGACCTGGCCGCGCGCACGTCCGAGCTGGTGTCGGTGGCCGCTGACGGCAGTGAGGCCGACGGCATATCCTTCGCCCCCAGCCTCAGCGCCGACGGCCGGACGGTCGCCTTCTACAGCGACTCGGCCAAGCTGGCCGCCGGCGACACGAACCGCTTCAACGACGTGTTCGTCCGCAATCTCGCGACCGGCGTCACCGAACGCGTCTCGGCCGCACCGAAGGGAGCCGACGGTGACGGCTGGTCCGACCTGCCGTCGATCAGCGACGACGGCAGGTACGTGGTGTACGAGAGCACCTCGGTCAACCTCGTCGAAGGCGACACCAACCGGCGCAGCGACGTGTTCCTGCACGACCGGGTCGCCGGCCCCGAGGCGCTCTTCGCGGTGAGCGATCTGGACGTGACGCCGGAGGTCTCCCGCGCCGGCCGGGTGCGGGTCAAGGCGTGGGTGAAGAACGTGGGCGAGCAGGACGGCGAGTACGCGGCCGTGCTGCGCGTGAACGGCGAGGTGGACCAGCGGCGCGGCCTACCCGTTCCGGCCGGCCGCGGCACGTGGGTCACGTTCGAGGTGCGGCGCGCCGAGCCCGGCACGTACACCATCGATCTGGGGCCGCTCACCGGGCACTTCACGGTCGAGCGGTAACCCGCGGAACCGGCGCGCGCCCCTGCGGGAGGCCGGGGCGCGCGCACGCGCGGGTGATGATGTCCATTCCGGGTAGCCGATCAGAAGTAACGGTGCCGCTACGGGGAGTGGACATGGATGACGAGCAGTTCATCAAGATCGTGGAACAGCGGATCGGACAGGGTGGCGCCCAGGCCGCCGGCCGCGCCGTGGAAGCCACGCTCCGCACCCTCTCCGAGCGGCTGTCGAAGGGCCAGAGCCGTGATCTGATGGGCGAGGTCTCACCGGAGATGATGCGGCTGCTCCACACCGAGAGCGACCCCGAGCCCTTCGACGCCGCCGAGTTCCTGCGCCGCGTGGCCGAACGCGAGGGCGTGGACCACGAAACGGCCGACCGGCACGCTCGCGCCGTCTTCTGGGCGCTCGGCCAGACAGTGAGCCCCGACGCGATCGCCGACATGACGGCCGACCTCCCGCACGACTTCGCGCCCCTGGTCGCCGAGGCCCAGCGACGGCGCGTCGACATCGTCCCCGCCGGGCGATTCCTGGACGCGGTGGCCGAACGCGCCGGCCTCCACCGTGCCGGCGCGCACCGCGCCACCGAGGCGGCATTGGAAACGCTGGCCGAGCGCATCACCCCTGGCGAGGTCGAGGACTTGATCAACCGGCTGCCCGTCCAGCTGCACGCGCCGCTGAAGCGCGGCGTGAGCGCGAAGGCGACCCGCATGCCGGTGGAGGAGTTCGTACTCCGGATCGCCGAGCGCGAGAACGTCTCACCGGAGGTGGCCCGCGAACACGCTCGGGCCGTCTTCATGACGTTGCGCGAGTCGATCCCCAGCGAGGAGTTCTTCGATGTGACGGCCCAGCTGCCCAGCGACTACGCCGCATTTCTCCCGCATTCCTGACGGCCGCGCATCGTACGCCCCCTCAGAAGGCGAAGCCGCCCGGGCGGCCGTTGCGGTCGGCGATCAGGCCGGCCAGGGTGGCGAGGGCGATCTCGGGAGGAGTACGTGAGCCGATGTTGAGCCCGATGGGCCGGTGCACGCGGGCGATCTCCTCCGGCGGCACACCGAGGTCGGCCAGCGCCTGCACGTGCGGCCCGGTATGGCGGGGACTGCCCATGATGCCGATCCACCGGGCGGGCGACTTGAGCAGGTCGCGGAGAAGGGGGCCGATCTCCTCGCGGTGATGGTCGGTGAGCACCACATCGGCCGTGGCGTCGACGTAGTCGCCGATCTCGGGCACCGCCGCGAACCCGCCGGGGCGACGCCCAGGATCGGGCTCGAGAAGGATCGTGCGGAAACCGAGCTCGGCGCCGAACCTCAGCAGGCAGTCGGCGACCGGGGAGGCGAAGACGGCGACCAGCGTCCGCCCGGCCTCCTCCGCGGGAGCCTCGCTGTGGGCCACCTCACACGCCGGGTCCTCGTCATGGGTGTGGGTCATACCCGCAGTCTGACACGGAGCGACGCACATGAACGGCACACGACGACGCCGCCTTCGCCGCGCACGTCGACCTGGGTTCGCTCGGCTCCAGGCCCTCGTCGTCGCGTGGTTCCTCCGTCACGCGCTCGCGAACACCTCGTAGTGCTCCACCGTGGTCTCCTTGTCCACGAGGAACTCGTCGTCGGAGGCGTAGAACACGGCCTGCGCGGGGTCGTCTCCCGCGAACGCCCTGATCGCCTCCCACGACTCCCAGAGCGAGATCAGGAAGAACTCGGTCCTGTCCCCCTCGACCTCCCGCCTCGTGAAGTAGGCGCCCCGGTTCCCCGGTGTGCCGGTATAACCCTGGAATCCGGTCCGCAGCAGGTACTCCTCGTAGGCGGTGGCCTGGGACGAGCGGGTCCATCCCCGCCATGTACGCACGATCACACCTCCCATGGTCGGCCAAGGACAGCCCGCGGCGCACCCCCTCCGGCCTGACGGGGCCGCTACCGGGATGCGGGGACTTCGCCGGAGCCGCGGATGAGGAGGCGGGTGGAGACCAGGGCGCGCTGGGCCTTCGACTTGTCGCCGTCCAACCTGGCCAGCACGAGCTCCGCCGCCGCCACCCCCATCCCCTCCGGATCCTGGGCCACGACCGTCAACGGCGGGTCCAGGCATTCGGCCAGGGGAAGATCGTCGAAGCCGACCAGGGCCACGTCTCTTCGGCCCGCTCGGGACAGGGCCAGCACCGCGCCCATCGAAGCCAGGTTGTTGGCGGCGAACAGGGCGGTCGGGGGGACGGGGAGGGCGAGGAGACGCACGGCGGCGGCCTGGGCGGCCTCCTGGTCGTGCCCGGTTTCCACTAAGGATCGGTCGAAGGGCACGCCGGCGTCGTCGAGGGCGTCGCGGTAGCCCTGGAAACGTTCGCGGCGGGTGTAGAGGGTGGCCGGGAGGTCGCCGATGAAGCCGATCCGGCGGTGGCCGTGGGCGATCAGGTGGGCGACCCCGGCCCTGGCGCCCTCCCTGTTGGCGCTGACCACACAGTCCGCGGTCAGGCCGACGGCGGGGCGGTCCAGGAAGACGATGGGCAGGCCGGCCACCCGTTCGGTACGCAGGTGACGGTGGTCGCTGGTGGCCGAGGGCACCACCATGAGAGCGCTCACCCGGCGGGCCAGGAAGGTCGCGATCAGCGACTGCTCCAGGTCGGCCGACTCGCTGGAGGAGCCGACGATCAGGGTGAGGCCGCGGGCGCGTACGACACTCTCGACGCCGCCCGCGACCATGCCGAAGAACGGGTTGCCCATCTCGGGGATGACCAGGCCGATCGCGGCGTCGCGCGCGCCGACCCGCATGTTGCGGGCCATCAGGTTGGGCTGGTAGCCCAGCTTCCTGACGGCCTCCATGACGCGTTCGCGGGTCTCGACGGCGACCGGGCCGTCGTCGTTGAGCACCCGCGAGACCGTCTTCGCCGTGACCCCGACCTCGCGGGCCACGTCTGTCATCGTCGGACGCCGCATTTGAGCCATGCTAGTGGCCGCCGATCATCCGTCAGGACAGGCCGATCGCCTCTGCCGCGCCCTTGTCCGCCACCACCGCCTTGCCCTCCGTCACCTGGAGCGCCCCGGTCATGATGGCCACCACCTCGGCCATGTTGTGGTCGCCCGGCTTGATCTGGGCGACCCTGCGGCCGAGGCGCTGGACGTGGATGCGGTCGGCGATCTCGAACACGTGCGGCATGTTGTGGCTGATCAGCACGACCGGCGTGCCGCCGTCGCGGACCCGCCTGATCATGTCGAGCACCTGGCCGGACTCCTTCACACCGAGAGCCGCGGTGGGCTCGTCCATGACGACGACGTGGGTGGCCCACGCCACCGCCCTGGCCACGGCCACGCCCTGCCGCTGCCCGCCGGACAGCGACTCGACCGGCTGGGTGAGCGAACGCAACCCGATCTTGAGGCTGGCCATGTGCTTGGCCGACTCCTCGCGCATGTGCTTCTTGTCCAGCATGCGGAAGACCCTGCCGAGGATGCCGGGCTTGCGCACTTCGCGGCCGAGGAACATGTTCGTGGCGATGTCGAGCGACGCCGCCACCGCGAGGTCCTGGTAGACGGTCTCGATGCCGTGCCGGCGGGCGTCGATCGGCGATCGGAAGCGCACCGGCTTGCCGTCGAGCATGATCTCGCCGGAGTCGGGCTCCAGCGCGCCGGTCAGGGCCTTGATCAGGCTGGTCTTGCCGGCGCCGTTGTCGCCGATGACGGCGAGCACCTCGCCGGGCATCAGGTCGAAGTCGGCGCCGTCGAGCGCGGTCACGTGGCCGTACCGCTTGACCAGGCCGCGGGCCTGGAGCACCGGGGTGGTCATCGGTTCCTCCTGCGGGAGAGCTGGTCGACGGCGACGGCGAGGATCACGAGGACGCCGGTGATGAGCGTCTGGTAAATCGACGGTACGCCCATCAGCTGCAGGCCGTTGCGGAACACCCCCACGATGAGGGCGCCCACGAGCGTGCCGATCACCAGGCCGCGCCCGCCGAACAGGCTCGTCCCGCCGAGCACGACCGCGGTGATGCTGTCGAGGTTGTCCGTCTGGCCGGCCTGCGGGTCGCCGACCCCGGTACGGGAGACGAGCAGCAGGGCCGCGATGCCGTACACGAGACCGGCGAGGGTGTAGACGCCCACGGTCAGCCGCCCCGTCCTGATGCCGGTCAGGCGGGCCACCTCGGGGCTGTTGCCGAGCGCGTACACGTGCCGGCCCCACGCAGTGGATCCCAGCAGGTACGCGAACAGCAGGAACAGCAGGATCGTCAGCAGCGACCCGTACGTGACGTTCGTCTGCCCGATCTGGAACGTCTGCCCCAGGAACGTCAGCAGCGGCGGCAGGTCCGTGATCGTCTGCTCGTTCGAGTAGATGTGGGTGAGGGCGAAGACCACGTTCAGCATGCCCAGCGTGACGATGAACGGCGGCAGCGAGATCTTCATCACCAGCAACCCGTTGACCAGCCCGAACCCGGCGCACACGGCGAGCCCGGCGGCCACCGCGAGCAGCGGCGGCAGGCCGCTGTCCACGGCCAGCTTGGTCATCACGATCCCGCCGAACGCCATGATCGCGCCGCAGGCCAGGTCGATGCCCGCGGTGAGGATGATCAGGGTCTGCCCGATGGCGAGCGTGCCGACCACCATGACCTGCTGGATGATCAGCGAGAAGTTGGGGCCGGTGAGGAACTGGGGACTGTTCAGCGCGAAGAACAGGCAGGCCAGCACCAGCGCGATCGCGGGGCCCGCGACCGGCGTCGTGATCAGGCGGCGCGGCAGCGTCGCTTCCATGACGGCCATGTCAGCCCCAGCAGTTGGCCAGGCCGAAGGCCGTGTCCTTGGCCTCGACGCCGGAGACGGACTTGTCGGTGACCAGGGTGACGCCGGTGTCGGTGTAACCGGAGGCCTTCTTGCCGCTCTTGGCGAACTCGGACACCGCCTTGACGCCGTCCTCGGCCATCTTGAGCGGGTACTGCTGGCTGGTGGCGGCGATCTGGCCCGACTGCACGGCCTTGACGCCGGCGCAGCCGCCGTCCACGGAGACGATCAGCACGTCCTTCTCGCGACCCTTGGCCTTCAACGCGGTGTACGCGCCCATCGCGGCGGGCTCGTTGATGGTGTAGACGAGGTTGATGTCAGGAGCCTTCTGCAGGCAGTTCTCCATCGCGGTCTGGCCCTTGGACTGGTCGCCCTGGGTGTCCTGGGAGCAGACGACGGACGGGTCGCCCGCCGGGACGCCGAACCCCTTCAGGAAGCCGTCGTGCCTGAGCTGGCCGACCGTGATGCCGGGGGCCAGGTCCAGCGTGGCGATCTTGGCCGGCTTGCCGGCCATGGCGGCCTTGGCGTACTGGCCGATCAGCTCGCCCGCCTTGAAGTTGTCGGTGGCGAACAGCGCGTCCGTGGCGTCCTGCGGCTCGGTGGGCGTGTCGAGCGCGATCACCAGGACGCCGGCGTCGCGGGCCTTCTTGATCGCCGGGACGATGGCCTTGGTGTCATTCGCCGTGATGAGAATGCCCTTCACCCCGGCGGCGACCATGTTCTCGATCGCGGTGATCTGAGAGGCGTTGTCACCGTCGAACTTGCCCGCGGCGGTCATCAGCTCCAGGCCGTTGGCCTGGGCGGACTTCTGCGCGCCCTCTTTCATCTTGACGAAGAACGGGTTCGTCTCGGTCTTGGTGATCAGGCCGACCTTGGGTGTGGTGGTCGCGGTCTGGGTGCCGCCGCCCCCTCCGCAGCCGGTGACGAGCAGGGCGGTGATCAGCAGGCCTGCCGGAATTCTTACGTTCATGAGCGGTTCCTATCTGGGGGGATTCAATGTCAACGATGACATATGTCAACGTTGACATCCGCCGTGCTGCGATGATGGACTCCGATCCGAGAAACGTCAATGCCCTCGTGCCGTAACAAATCGGCAACGGGTTGGAAAGGCAGGCCCGATGATCGCTGTCTTGGGCGAATGCGTCGCCGACGGCTTCACCGACCGGCGTCCCGCGGACGCCGCGGGAGGGCTGTCGTTGCGGGTGCTTCCCGGCGGCGGGCCCGCCAACACGGCGGTGGCGCTGGCCCGGCTCGGCACGCCCACCCGGTTTCTCGGCCGGATTTCGGGCGATGTGTTCGGCGGGCTGTTCCGCGAGCATCTGGCCGTCTCGGGCGTGGACCTGTCGGCGTGCGTCGAGGCCGGGGAGCCGAGCACGCTGGCGGTCGCCGCCCTCGACCGGCACGGCCAGGCCGAGTACACCTTCTACGCCGAGGGCACCGCCGACTGGCAGTGGACGCCGTACGAGCTGGGCGTGCCCGGCGAGGGCGGCGACCGCCTCGGCGCCGCCGGCTGCCTGCACACGGGCTCGCTCGCGCTGGTCAGGCAGCCGGGCGGGGCGGCGATCGAGGAGTTCGCGCGGGCGGCGGCCGAGCACGCCACGATCTCGATCGACCCGAACGTGCGGCCCAGCCTCGCCTCCAGGGACGACTACCAGGTCGAGCGGTGGTGCGAGTGGACCGACATCCTCAAGCTCAGCGGCGACGACCTCGGGTTCCTGCTGCCGGGCGTGCCGATGGGCCGTGCTTGCGACACCTGGCACGCCGCGGGCGCCCGCCTGGTCGTCATCACCCGTGGGGCGGCGGGTGCGCTCGTCTCGCTGGACGGCGAGCGCGCCGACGTGCCGGCGCCGAAGGTCGAGGTCGTGGACACGGTGGGCGCGGGTGACTCGTTCACTGCCGGGCTGCTGCACCATCTCGGCGCGAAGGGGCTGCTGGGTGGGCGGCTCGACGCCCTCGATCTGGCCACGGCCGTGGAGGCGGCGGCGTTCGCGGCGCGGGTGTCGGCACTGACGTGCTCGGTGGCGGGGGCCAACCCGCCCTGGGCCGATCAGCTCGCCGAGCCGGCGGAGCGCTGAGAGGTACGACGGTGCCGGTGTGGCGGGGCGGGGGCTTGCCGTCGCAGGTCAGCTCGGCCTAGGAGGCGAGGGCGGTCATTCGGTGGCCACCGTTCGGTAGCCGTTCCAGACGAACCGGGCCGTCGTCACCGCGTCGTCCCCGTCCCCCGTGATGAGCTGGTGGATCGCGATCCCGTCCAGCTCACGGTATTCGCACCACTCGTGGTCGGACGTGAGCACGAGATCCAGCCCCAGATCCACCAGCAGATCGAACACCTGCCCCCGATTCGTCCGGTCCACCCCCACGAACACCTCATCCAGCAGGATGAACCGCGGACACCCGGGGTCGGTCCGATAGTGCGCGGCCACGGCCGCGAACAACGGCAGGTGCAACGCGATCGCCTTCTCCCCGCCCGACAGCGCCCCGTGCAACTTCCTGGTGAGATCCTGCCATCCCTGCCCGTCCCCCCGATCGAGCTTGACCACGAACCGGTGCCAGGCCGTGTAGTCGAGCACCTTCATCAGCTGGTCCTCCCAGCTCGCCGAGGAGTTGTCGGCCCGCGCCTCCTCCACCCGGTCCCTGAAGAAGACGTACAGGGCCTCCCTGTCGGCCTCGTTCAACCCGGCCGGATCGCGCAGCAGCAGGTCGCGGGCGGCCCGCGTGCCGGCCGACTGGGCGGGGTCGACCTGCCAGACCAGCCGCACCGCCACCCGGGAGGCGGTGCGGACCCGTTCGAGGCGTTGGTTCATGCCCTCGACCAGCGCCGTCGCCTGCCTGATCCGGTCGGCGAGATGCCGCCGCGTGTCACCGGCCAGCGTGCGGTCGAACAGGTCCCGCTCCGCCTCCGTGATGTCCGACCGCCGCTCGTCGCGCTCCTTGCGCAGCGCCGTGCTCAGCGCCGCCGCGCCCGCGCGGACGCCGCCGACGGTGGCGCTCAGCACCTGCACGTCGTCGTCCGGCGCCAGCTCCAGGTCGGCCCGGTTCGCGAGGATCTCCCTGGCGTGGTGGAAGGCGTCCTGCAGCCGGGCCTCGGCCTCCTTGACGTTCTTGTTCTCGTACGGCACCGCCGCCAGCCGCTCGGCCACGGCCCTGGCCGCCTCCAGCACCGCCCGGACCCCGGAGTCCGGGGCCAGCTCGATGGGCACCCGCGCGTCCGCGGGCAGGTGCCCGGCCGCCAGGCGGCGGAACCGTTCGGACACCGCGTCCCGTGCCCGGCCCGCCTCGGCATGCTTGTCCTCGGCCATTCCCAGCTCGCCCTTGAGCCGGCCGAGCCGGGCGTTGAGCCGGGCCAGGTCGTCGTTGACGGACTTGATGAGACGGCGGCAGGCCTGGTAAGCGGCCTGGGTCTGCTGCAGTTGCTCGAGCACCTGCAGGTGCTCGACGCCGACCGTGGACTCGATGGCGGCCAGCCGCTCGGCCAGGACGACGGCGGCGGCCGCCGCCTCCTCGGCGCGTTCGACGGCCCTGACCGCGAGCGCCTGGTATTCGCCGGCCGTCTCGGCGGCGGCGTCGGCTCGATCGCGGGCGGCGCGGGCGTCACCGCGGCGGTCGTGCCAGACGGCGCCCGTCGTCTCGGCGGTGCGCAGCGCCTCCTCCAGCGTGTCCAGCGCGGGCAGCGCGGTCGGCAGGGCATGTCCCGCCGCCAGCTCGGTGAGCCGCCGCAGCGACCTGCCGGCCTCCTTCTCGCGCTCGTGCAGCCGCCCCTCCTGCGCCCGCAGCTGGTCCTCCAGCAGCGCCACCTTCTTCACCGCGCCGTCCAGCGCCTGGACCGCGTCGGCGTACGGTCTCCTGTCGGGTCGGCGCCGCAGCTCGGCGGCCAGCGTGTCGCGGTCGCCCGCGAGCACGGCGAACAGGTGGTCGCAGTCGGCGATCAGGCCCGCGAGCTCGCTGAGCCGCTCGTCCAGCTCGGCGATGCGGCGCCGCCGCGCGCGTTCGCGGGCGGCGGCGCCGAGGTAGGAAGGCTCGGGCTTGACCCAGCGGCCGGCGGCGGGGCCGAGCCGCCAGGTGCCGTCGGCGCCGATGGCGGCGGGATGGTCGACGCCCAGCGCGGTGGGCGCGAACGCGATCCCGGACAACACCGGGTCAGCCGGGGCCGGGGAGCCGGCCTCGGTGCACAGCACGTCGGCGAGGCTGTAGCCGGGCGCGGGCCGCGACAGCGCGGCCACGGCGAACGCGTCGTGCTCGCCCGCGTCGAACCCGCCGTCGGGCAGCAGCCACAGGTCGAGCAGGCCCGCGGCCTCGAGGGCGGCCTCCACCCCCGCCTGGGCGACGAGGTCGATGCCGGATCTGAAGGCCACCGCCCGCCACAGCGGCACGCCCGGCCGCCCGTCCCTGGCGGCGGGGGTACGGGTGTGCGGGGCGGGCGGCTCCAGCACGCCCTGCCCGTCGAGGCCCTCGCGTTCCCTGGCCAGCTCGGTCCGCTCGGCCACGAGCCCCTCGCGGAACGTCGTCAGCTCCTGCTCCCTTGCCGCCAGCCGCACGGCGGCCGTGGTGCGGGCCGTGCCGACCAGCTCGTCGGCCTGCTCGAACCGGTCCGCCAGGTCGGCCAGCTCGTCCGGGTCGAGCCGGAGCTGGGTGCAGCCGGTCGCCCATTCGGCCAAGGCGGCGGCCAGGTCGCGGGCACGGTCGTCGCGGACGCGTCCGGCCTGCTCGTGGGCCTGCCGGGCGGTGGCGAGGTCCTCCCTGGCCTGGTCGCGGTCGTGTTCGGCGGCGGTGCGGCGGTTGATCGCCTCCTCGTGCCCCAGGGCCGCGGCCCTGACCTCCCTGATCTGGGCGGCGCGGCTCGTCACGGCGGCCCGCAGCAGCTCCCGCGCCCGCCGCACGGCCTCCTCACCGTCACGCCCGCCGCCCGGGTCGCCATGCGGTGCGCCGCCACCGCGCTCCCCGCCCTCCGGATCGCCATGCGGTGCGCCGCCACCTCGCTCCCCGCCCTCGGAGGAGGCGGCGGTGGCGCGCTCGCTCTCCTCGTGAACCCCGAGCAGCCCGGCGCGTTCGGCCGCCTGGCGGGCCTCGCCGCGGGCGCGGTCGGCGAGGGCCGCGGCGGTGCGGGCGGCGGCCTCGGCGTGAGCCGCCGCCTCCTGCTTGGCGGCGGCGGACCGGGCCGCCGTCCCCGCCTGGTCGCGCAGCCCCGCCGCCGTCTCGTGGGTGGTCTGCGCCTCAGTGCGCAGCCGGTGCAGATCGCTGCCGGCCTTGTACGCCTCGCTCTCCTTGAGCCCGTCGAGCTGCGCCGCCAGGGCCAGCTCCTGGGCCTCCTCCTCCCCCAGCCGCGCCGTCGCGGCCAGCAGCTCGTCCTCGGCCCCCTTCAACGCCTCCCGCTTGGCCTTGGCCTCGGCGGCGAGCGTGTCCATGGTGTGACCGGCCGAGGTCACGGCGGCCGCGGCGGTGCGCAGGACACGCTGGGCGTACCCGCGCTGCCGGGCGGCGAGCCTGTCGGCCTCCTCCACGTCCCGGTCGAGCAGGCGCAGCTCCTCACGCTGCCGGTCGAGCCGCTCGAACCCTTCGGCGATCTCGTGGATCTCGCCCTCGCCGAGCGGTGGCAGGGCGCTGGACAGCAGGTCGGACAGCAGGCCGGGGTCGAGGCGTTCGGACAGCTTGGGGGTGCGGAGCTGGCGCAGGGCAGTGAGCAGCGAGTCGTAGCGCTGCTCGTTGAGCCCCCGGTAGAGCGTCTGGCGGACGACGGTGCGGTAGGCGTCGGCGGACTCGTGGACCTTGCCGGCCGTGCCGAGCTCATCGACGAGCTGCGCCCTGGTCAAAGGCTGGCCGCCTTCGCCGCTGAGCCGGATGCCGTCCGGGGTGTCGACGCGGGCCTCTGTCGTGAAATAGCTGGCGGTGACGTTCTTGGTGTGGATGGTGGCCTGGAGGCGGGCGCCGCACGTGAACCAGCGCCCGTCGGAGTGCCGGAACTCCAGCCACACGTACCCGACCCGGGTGGTGCCGGTGGCGCCGTCGCCCATGAGGTTCCAGTGCATGGTCCGCTCGGTGCCGCCGAACGTGGACAGCCTGCTCGGCTTCAGGCTGGCGTCCAGCACGTACGGCAGCAGCAGCTCCAGCACCTTCGACTTGCCGCTGCCGTTGGGCCCGCGCAGCAGCAGCCTGCCCCGGTGGAACTCGAACACCTCGTCGTAGTAGCGCCAGACGTTGAGTATCCCGGCGCGTACGGGCGTCCAGCGGCCCTCTCCCCCATGCGCGGCCGGGCCGCCGGGTGCCAGCTCGGTGACTGTCATGCGTCATCCTCCACGAGGTCCGTACCACGATCGACCCGGTAGCGTGCGGCGGCGGGCAGGGCGGCGACCTGGTCACCCGTACGGCGGGCCAGCCCGAACAGCGTGAGCACCTCCAGCGCGTCGGCGGCCAGCCGCGGCCCGCCGCCGTCCGACTGGTAGGCCTTCGCCCACTGGGGGAAGCGGCGCAGCAGCTCGGCCGCCTCGGCGTCGAGCCGGGCCGCGGTCACGGGGCCGGCGGAGACCAGCAGGTCGAGCAGGAGCAGAGCGGCGACCTTGGCGTGGCTGGAGTCGTCGGGGAACCTGGCGTCCGTGGCGGTGGCGTCGCAGTCGACGAGCAGGAACCCCTCCGCGCGTTCCTCCAGCACGAACCCGGCCTCCTCGGCGGCGCGGCGGATGATCTGGCGGCCGGTGAGCGAGTCCGCGTACGCGGACTGGGCGGGGCTCAGCTCGTCGCGGTAGACGACGGGCTCGTCGAGGAGGCGGCGGATGATCGAGTGCCTGGCCCACAGGTTGCGCTGGGTCTCGGTCGGCTCGTCGGCGCCGTACCGGGTTTCCGCGGTGAGCGCGGCGAGGTCGCCGTCGGCGACCCGGGACGGAGGCACCGGCGCGGCGAGCAGCCTGATCACACGGGTGGTGTCGACCCGGTAGAGCACTTTGGCGTCCTCGTCGCTCAGGTAGGAGTCGGTCGCCCCGTCCATCGCCGTGACGGCGCCGTAGTGCTCGAGCAGCTTGAGCGCGTCCACGAACGCCGCCCGTTCCTCGCCCTTGACCGGGTCGAACGCCGGCACGTCCGGCTCGACCGCGGCCGCCTGCACCACCCGCTGGGCCAGCATTCCGATCGTGGTGACCGGCGAGGTGAGCAGCTCGGCCGCGCACAGGCACAGCAGCGTGTAGCGGCGGCGGTCGAACGGCGCCCGCGTCGTGCGCCGCCGCCGGGCGGGCC
>NZ_VCKY01000237.1 GCF_005889735.1 Nonomuraea turkmeniaca | reverse complement strand
ACCGCCGCCACCGCCCCCCATGCCGCCGCGGCAATGGCATCATCAGCCCTACCGCAGGGTGCGCTTGAGCGTCGCCGGGGTGCTCGGCATCGTGTTCGGGTCGGTGGCCGCGTTGTTCGTGCTGATCGTCCTCGGGGTGGCGATGCTCAAGAGCTCGTCGCGGTCGGAGACGACGAACCCGGTGGCGATCCCGTCGTACGAGCCGCCGTCGTCGCGGGAGACCGACGAGCCCGACCCCTTCCCCACGCGCACGCGGAAGACGCAGTCCGAGCAACCCGAGACCCAGCCCGAGACCCAGCCCGAGACCCAGCCCGAGACGCAGCCCAAGGTCACGCTCAACACGAGCCTGCGGAACAACACCGTCTACAAGGCGGGCGCGTTGCCCCGGCTCAACTGCCCGGCCGGCAACGCCAGCATCTTCAGCCACAGCCAGCTCAAGGCGCTGATTCTGAAGACCGGCAAGTGCATGGACCGGGCCTGGCAGCCGATCCTGGAGAAGCAGGGCATCCGGTTCCGCCCGCCGGGCTACGCGATCGCGGCGGGGCGCGGCAGGGGCGCGTGCGGTGACTACCCCCACCGGGGCAGCATCGTGCCGTACTACTGCCCGCGCAACAGCACCATCTACGCCTCCACCTCGGCCATGGCCAAGGGCAATGGCAACTCCCGCGGTTACGGCGAGATCATCAGTTGGAACGGCGGGATCATCAGCATGATGGCCCACGAGTACGGCCACCACGTCCAGAACATCACGGGCCTGCTG
Source organism: Nonomuraea turkmeniaca (assembly GCF_005889735.1). Taxonomy (GTDB): domain Bacteria; phylum Actinomycetota; class Actinomycetes; order Streptosporangiales; family Streptosporangiaceae; genus Nonomuraea; species Nonomuraea turkmeniaca. The sequence continues at coordinate 15,921 of NZ_VCKY01000237.1, read as the reverse complement.
AACTCGTGGTGGAGCAGCACGCTGGACTCCTCGAGCCAGAGCGGCAAGCTGGCGCTCAGCCGGCGGCTGGAGTTGCAGGCCACCTGCTTCGGCGGCATGTGGATGCGGTCGGTGGCGGCGTCGTACCCGGTGAGCATGGCCAACCGCAGGCAGCTGTTCTGGTTCTACGGCCAGGTGGGCGACCACCCGGGTTATCCGCGCGACCACGGCTCGCCGCGGAACAACAATCTCTGGTTCCGGCAGGGATGGGAGAAGAGCAAGACATACCAGTGCAACACGTGGCTGGCGCCGTCTTCAACGACCTCCTGATGGCAACGTGGTGTTCATCTCAGGTTGGGCACATGTCTCTGATGTCCAGATATGGCGACTAGAATCCTGGCAATCTTGTCCCCAACGGGGGGCACCGCGAGTTTTACCTGGTAGGCGTGTGAAGGAGCCGGTGTGAGGAAGCGCGATGGGGTCGACACCGTGCCAGGAGGCAGGAAACAGCGACCCCAGCGCCGTACGCGTCCGGCGCCCGGCTCCCGCGCCCCGCGCTTCGCCCGGCCGCTGACGACCGCCTCCGTGCTCGGCTGGACCGCTCTGTCCGCCATCGTGCCCGGCGCCGCCCATCTGCGCGCCGGGCATCGCCGTACCGGGATGATCCTCGTCAGCGTGTACGCGGTGATGCTGCTCGGGGTCCTGGCCTACGCCCTGACCCGGGAGAACCTCCTGGAGAGCCTCACCACCTTCGCCGACTCCGGGACGATGGTCACGGTGATCGTCGTCGCCTCGGCGCTCGGGCTCGCCTGGTTCGCGCTCATGGTCGTCTCGTACGTGGTGCTCGGCCCGAACCGGCTGAACCAGCAGGGCCAGGTGGTGACCGGAATCGCGGTGGGCATGTTGTGCGTGACGGTCATGTCGCCGTTCGCCCTGGTCGCCCAGACCGTGGGGACCGCCCGGGGCGCGATCAAGGCGGTCTTCCCCTCCGGGCCCGACTCCGACGGTTCGCCCATCGCCCAGAACCCCGAGGACCCGTGGGGCGGCCGGACCCGGGTCAACTTCCTGCTCGTCGGCGGCGACGCGGCGGGCAACCGCACCGGCGTGCGGACCGACAGCATGACCGTGGCCAGTGTGGACATCAAGACCGGCAACACGGTCCTGTTCAGCCTGCCGCGCAACCTTCAGCACGTGCGCTTCCCGTCGACCTCGCCACTGGCCCGGCAGTTCCCCAACGGCTTCATGGCCGAGCTGCCGAACGGCGGCCTGCTCAACGAGGTCTGGCAGTACGCCAACGACCACCCGGACATCATGGGCGGCAAGAACAAGGGCCCGCGGGCGCTGATGGACGCCGTCGGCCACACCCTGGGCCTGAAGATCGACTACTACGCCCTGATCAACATGTACGGCTTCGCGGCGCTGGTCGACGCCATCGGCGGCCTGAAGATCCGCGTCGAGCAGGACGTCAAGTGGGGCGGCCTGTACGGCACCGCGGGCACGATCAAGGCGGGCTACCGCAAGCTGACCGGCGAACAGGCCCTCTGGTACGGCCGCTCCCGCGTGAACAGCGACGACTTCTCCCGCATGGGCCGCCAGCGCTGCGTCATCGGCGCCTTCGCCCAGCAGGCCACGCCCACCGTCATTCTGACGAACTTCGGCAAGATCGCCGGCGCGGCCAAGCGCATGGCCCAGACGAACATCCCGGAACCGCTCGTGCAGCCGCTGGTGCAGGTGGCCGTCAAGGTCAAGGACGCCAAGATCACCAGCCTGCAGTTCGTACCGCCGGAGTTCTGGCCGGGCAGCGCGGACTGGGCGAAGATCCGCCTGGCCTCGAAGAAGGCGATCAACGACTCCATGCGCCCGCGCAAGCAGGCCCAGACGGCCGGCGTCAGCGCCTCGCCCAGCGTCACGGGAGCGACCCCGACGAAGACGAGCACGGCCGCGCCCACGCAGACCCCGACCCGCAACAGCCAGAAGGCCGGCGCCAAGTCCCTCGACGAGCTCTGCGGCCTCTGACGACGGCGGTCGTCGCACCGTCGTCACCCGCCATCGCACCGGTCGTCACGCGGGTCGTCACACCACGACGGGAGGCCGCTGCGGCCCCCTGAGGGTCAGGCTGGACCCCAGGGCACCCGCTCGGGCGGCGCACCCGGAGCCAGCGCGGGCAGGCCGCGCACCACCCCGCCTAGGGCCGCCCGGCCGCCCCGGTGTGAAGAACCGGGAGACCAGGCGCCGGTGCGCCCGGGCGACATCTTCTCCAGCATGCCTGTCCCCCTCAAGGCCGCTACTTGACGAGCTGATCCACGATCCACTCCGCCAGCGTGGCGGTGACCTTGCCATGCTCGGAGTTGTGCGCGTCGCCGTGGTAGTCGTCGAGCTGGCTCTGCTCCGGCGACAGGGCGGTGATGTCGAGGTAGAGGTCCACCGGCCACTCCACGGGGTCGTACTGGAGAGCGAGGGCGCTCACCGATGGGACAAAACAGGCCGAACGGTAGCGGTTCTCGATCGGCGCGCCGAGCGCGTCGGCGAGCAGGCCGTACGAGGGAAGCGTCCCGCCCGGGGCTCCGTCGAACGCGGCGACGTGGCTGGTGTAGCTCGTGCTCGCCCACATCGGCGCGGCGCGCATGCCGCCGACGAGTCTGTTGACGCCGCGATCCGGCTGGGTGCGCACGCCGGCCCAGGCGGCGCCGCCCACCGCGCTCCACTCGAAGACCGGCTCGTCGGGCGGCACGTTCCTGCCGGTGCCGTCGGCGGCGCCGTTGGCCACTCCGAGCTTGCGCGGCCTGAGCGGGAACCATCCCACGCGCCGTAAGTCCCGCAGGAACGCGGTACGCAGCGGGCTGGCGGTGGCGACGGGCCCCGCGTATCAGCGGGATCCACGCGCCGTTGTGCGGCGAGTCGTAGGACAGGTACGTCATGGTCTGGTGGTCTTCGCCGCGGTTCTCCATCTCCGCCAGGGCGTAGCGAGTGATCAGACCGCCTATGGCGAGCCCTCCGACGATCAGCCCCGCGCTGCCGCTCCGCTCCGCGATGGCCCGGCGCACGCACGCCGCGGCCACCCCCGCGTTGGCCTGGATGTACGTGTGCCGCACGCCGAAGCCGAGCAGCACGATGTCGATGCCCTGGGTGACCAGCTGATCGAGCAGGCGGTGCTGGTGCGGCGGGTAGGGCGCGTTGAGGTGGTTCCACAACCCCGGCAGATCGCTGGGCCCGTACCCGAACCCGTCCGCGAAGATCATCGGCCGCACGAGCCGGTCGTGGCCCTCGCCGTAGTAGACGGCGGCGTGCCCCGAGGCGGTCTGTCCCTGGTGGGACCAGGCGGAGGTGAGCGACCATTCCGTGTCGGCCCGGCGCGCCTGCCTGGCCGCTCCCGGCAACGCGAACAGCACTCCTTCGGGGAGCACTCCGGCGATATTCTCCCGACGCCCCCCGAGGACCTGCTCGGGCTCGTGCGGGAGGGCGTTCACCTCGCGGTCCGCGGCAAATCGACCCACGACATAAACAATTAACCTGACTATGCGTCAAGGCGTTACCCGCGCATGCCGGAATCCCGTCACGCCAATGCGCGTTTGCGGGGCAGCAGCGCGAGCGCGCCGACGTAGAGAATGGCGGCGACGATGAGCAGGCCTTGGTAACCGATCACCAGGGCCACGTATTCGAGGCACCCGCCCACCATCGCCCCCAGCAGGTTCGCGCCGAAGGAGGTGGTGGCGTCCGCCGTGTCGGCGAAACGTTTGGCGAAGACGACGTTCGCGGCGAAGATCGGCAGGAACGCCACCGTCACGGCCGCCACCGCGCGCACGGGCAGCGGCAGCGACAGCAGCCACTCGTTCGGGACCAGCCAGGCCAGCAGGAGGCCCGCGAGCAGCACCCCGTACATGACCGGCAACGGCGGGGTGCGGAAGCGGCGGGTCACCTCGACGGCGGCGAGCACGGCGACGAGCACGCCGGCGAAGACGATGGCGTTGACCACCCACGTGGTGCCGAACAGCAGCGCGAACCCGGTCACGCTCTTGGTCTCCAGCAGCATGAACGCCACGCCCAGCAGGAACAGGTCGGCGTACGGCCGCATCCGCTCGTACGGTCCCGCGACGACGCGGACGGCGAGGAGGCTGACGATGAGGATCAGGGCGAGCGTGATGAGGTAGATCGGCGGGATCGTGGCGTCGTGGAGGTAAAGGAAGGGCCGGTCGTCGTCCGCGGGCTGCGGGGTGCCCGGGGCGGCGCCGGGCCATTCCGCGGCGCAGCGCTGGTCCGGCAGCGCCAGGCCGGCGGTGATCACGGCCTGCTGGCCCTCGGTGCTGACGACGTCGACGCAGGGCTTGTGCCCGAAGGCCCGCTGCATGGTGGAGGCCAGGCGGTCGACGAGCCAGCTCTCGCGGTAGTAGTTGTACATCGAGAACGTGCCGCCCGGATTGAGGTGCTCACGGGCGGCCCGCATGGCCTCCTCGGTGAACAGGTAGCTCTCCAGCCGCAGCGCGCTGGCCCCCGAGACGAGGGTGAGCGAGTCGGGCAGGGCGAAGAGGATCAGGTCGTACTTGTGGCCGGTCTGCTCCAGGAAGGCGCGGCCGTCGGTGATGTGGGTGGTGACGCGCGGGTCGTCGTAGGGGCGGTCGGGGTGTAGCGAGCCGCCGAGCTCGCGCAGCTTGGGGTCGATCTCCACGGCGTCGACGTGGGTCGCGCCCTTGGACAGCGCGATCGCCACGTCGGTGCCGCTGCCCGCGCCGACGATGAGCACGTCCTTCGGAGGCTTGGTCGTCCGCTCGTACGGCAGCCCGTACTGGCGCTCCCAGCGCAGGCGGGCGGTGGCGGGCACGGCCCGCTGGTGCGGGATGCCGTTGACGGAGATGTCGGTGACGCCGACGCCGGCATCCTCGAACTGCTTATGCGTGACTTTGTAGTACGGCGACCAGATCGCCCCGGCCGTCAGGGTCTCGGCGAGCAGCACGCCCACCACGACCAGGGAGGGCACGGCCACCAGCCCCACCTGGAGCGCGCGCGGCCGCGGGACCAGCAGAACGCCGTAGCAGATCGCGGCGATGATCCCCCAGAAGACCGGCGGCGCGCTCAGGAACGACAGCGCCGTGAACGCCGCAATGCCGGTCAGGCTGCCGATCAGGTCGTAGCGGTAGGCCTCCAGGCGCGGCAGCTCGGGAAAACAACGGCCGACGAGCTCGGCCGGCCCCATGAGAATCAGCGCGGCGGCGCAGAAGATGACCGGCAGGATCAGCCACGCGGGCGGCCCGCTGGTGGACAGACTCGTCCAGTACAGGACGCCCTCGGTGTCCCTGTCCACGGTCACCGGGAAGGTCCGCACGACGACGGCCAGGATGGCCAGCACGATCAGCGAATAGTACGGCTGCCGCTTCGACCGCCCCACGCGCAGGAACCCGAGCCCGATGCCGAGGAACGAGCCGAGCAGCACGAAATTGGTGAAGTAGCTCAGGTGGACGATGTTGGACCCGGTCCACCGGATCAGCGCCAGCTCGAGGAAGAGCATGAAGGCGCTGGCAAGGATGAGCCTAGGCCGCACCGCCAGCCAGTGAGCTTTCTCTTGGTCATCGACGGGCTTCTGGGCCTGGAGCGTCATGCTGCCTCACCGTAGTGAACCGACCGAAAACAAGGAAGTCTGACGGCCCAGAACAAATGTCGTCCACTTCGCGTCGTTTGGGGTGTTCTCGCAGGTCACAACCCCTGAAATACGCTGGACGAGCAACCCCGGATGAAGGAATGTTGGGAGGTTCCTTCCCTCCAGAACATGTTCGGTGGTGACACATGCGTGTCCTGATCCAGCTCCGTCCCTCCCCCGATCTGGTGGCGGCGGTGGCCGATCCCGCCCAGACGGCCACCACGGCCGATGTCGCCGACGGCCTGCCGGGGGTCGAGCTCGACACGGCCTTCGTCCCCGTGGCCGTGCCGCGGCCCGTTCCCGCGGCCGGCGGCGATCCCCTCTCGCTCAACCAGCCGCTCGACTTCTCGCTGGCCGCCGAGGACGCGTCCGTGCTGGTCCGTGGCACGATCTCGGACGATGAGCTGGCCTCCAGGGTCACGCTGCTGCCCGCGCTCAGGCCCGACGTGGTGGGGATCTTCGCCGACCCGGTCATCGAGTCGACGCCCACCTGCGGCGGCGACCCGCCGGTCGGCGACTGGCACGACGTCGAGCGGCTGCTGAACGTGGCAGGGCTGCAGGCCGAAGGGCTCGACGGCACGGGGGTGGCACTGGCCGTGCTCGACACGGGCGTCAACGCCGCCCACACGGCCAGGCAGCTCGGCCGGGGCGTCACGCTCGACGCAGACCGGTGCTGGAGCCCGTCGGGGGTGGCGGGCAAGCCGGGCGAGTTCGAGGTGGACCACGGGACGATGTGCGCGTTCGACGCCCTCATCGCCGCCCCGCAGGCCTCGCTCATCGACATCCCGTTGCTGCTGTCCACCCGGCCGGGCGGCTCGGCGCTCGACGGGCTGCTGTCGGACGCGGTGTCGGCGTTCGCGCACCTGCGTAACGTGCTCGACGCCCAGCCGGCCGCGTCGCGGGCGCTGGTCGTGAGCAACTCGTGGGGGTCGTTCTCCCCCGAGTGGGACTTTCCCGTCGGGCATCCCGGCAACTACTCCGACAGCGCCGCCCATCCCTTCAACCTGATGGTCGCCGCGCTGGACCGGGCGGGGGCGGACGTGCTGTTCGCGGCGGGCAACTGCGGGCAGGAGTGCCCGGACGGGCGGTGCGTCTATCCCAGCCGGCCCATCGTGGGCGCCAACTCCCACCCGAAGGCGCTGTCGATCGGCGGCATCGACGTCAACGGCGACCGGGTGGGCTACTCCTCGCAGGGGCCCGGGCGGCTGACCGCCCGCAAGCCCGACGTGTGCGGGTACACGCATTTCCTGGGGTCGGCGGCATTCGGGAAGGGCGAGCCGGACTCGGGGACGTCGGCGGCGACGCCGGTGGTCGCGGGGCTCGTGGCAGCGGTACGCACCCAGTGGCCGGCGGCCAGGTTGTCGCCGGCGCAGCTGCGTGCGTTGTTGCGGCGCAGCGCGGAGGACCGTAGCGAGGTGGGGTTCGACTACGACTACGGGTACGGGGTCGTGGATCCGGCCGGGATCATGGCCTCGCTCCAGCGGCGGGCCAAGAGCACCGCCTGAGCCCTTTCAGGACGCGGACGACGACTTCGGCCGAGGCCCTTCCAGATGCAGGGGGCTTCGGCCGAAGGGTCGCTAGCTGGAGAATCCGCCGCTGAGCAGCGCGATGCCGAAGGCGAAGATCAGGAACCCGAAAGTGATCATCATCAGGACGCTGCTGACGATGCCGCAGATGCGCCCCGCCTGGATGTGGCCGCGGTTCTCGTAGGGATAGCCGCTCTCGTCGATCTCGCGCAACGCCTTCGTGCCCATCGACCACGCGAACGGCCCCAGGAAGCTGCACACCACCAGGCTCAGGATGCCGAGCACCAGGATGGTGGTGCCGTTGGGGTGGGTGTGCGGCTGCGGACCGTAGTAGGAGGGGCCGTAATTCGGACTGGACATGATCGCTGGGCGTCCCCTTGTTCGCGGCAATGAGGTGGGTTTTATACCACAGACACCACCTTGATCATGTTGCGCCATCATGGTACGGCACCTGACCATCCCCCTAGGAGCCTGCCCCCGTGCGTGAACGCACCCAAGCCATCCTCTCCCACCAGAGTTTCCAGCGGTTCATCGTCAGTGTCATCCTGATCAACGCGGCCACACTGGGCCTGGAGACGTTCCCCGCCGTGGTGGAGCGCCACGGCGTCCTGCTCACCGTCGTCGACCATGTCGCGCTCTACATCTTCGCCGCCGAGCTGGTGGCCAAGCTCTACGTCGAACGCTGGGGCTTCTTCCGCGACCCGTGGAACATCTTCGACTTCACGATCGTGGCCATCGCCTTCGCGCCCGCGACGGGCGGCCTGTCGGTGCTGCGCTCGCTGCGCATCCTGCGCGCCCTGCGGCTGCTGTCGGTGGTGCCGAGCCTGCGCCGCGTGGTGTCGGCGCTGCTGCGCGCGATGCCGGGGATGAGCTCGATCGTCGTGCTGCTCTCCCTGGTGCTGTACGTGGCCGCGGTCATGGCCACCAAGCTGTACGGGCAGGCCTCCCCCGAGCGCTTCGGCAGCCTGCCGACCTCGCTCTTCACCCTCTACCAGACGATGACCGGCGACGACTGGGGCAACATCGCGCGGGAGGTGATGGCCAGGCATCCCTCGGCCTGGGTCTTCTTCACCATCTTCATCCTCGTGTGCACGTTCGTGATCCTGAACCTCTTCATGGCCGTCGTGGTCAGCGCCATGGACGAGGAGAACGCCGAGGAGCTGGCCGCGATCGAGGACACCACCGCGCACACCGAGCGCATCCTGGAGGAGCTGGCCGAGCTGCGCAAGGAGGTCGCCGAGCTACGCCGGCAGGACTCCCTCGGCTGACCCGCCGGGCGGCCGGCCCGCCACCCTCCGGCGCCGCCCTGTCGGCGGCGCCGGGTGCGGCGGCGGGTGCGGCGGCGACCATCGCGGCCCCGCTGAAACGGCTAACGAGAGTAGAACTCCACCACGAGCTGCTCGTCGACCGGAACCACGATCTGCTCGCGCTCGGGCCGGTGCGTCAGCGTGAAACGCAGGTCGGCGTGGTCGACGGAGAGATACGGTGCGATCCGCTCGTCGGCGTAGACGCCCTCGGCGGCGGCCACGAACGGCTGCATCTTGCGGGACCGCTCCCTGACCGTGACGACCTGGCCGGGTTTGACCAGGTAACTGGGGATGTCCACCTTGCGGCCGTCCACGGCGATGTGCCCGTGGTTGACGTACTGCCTGGCGGCGTAGATCGACGACGCCAGGCCGGCACGCAGCACGAGCGAGGCCAGACGGCTCTCCAGCAGAGTCACCAGCTCGGCACCCGACGCGCCCGACTTGCGGACGGCGAGGTCCCAGTAGCGGCGCAACTGCCGCTCTGACACGTCGTAGTACCAGCGCAGCTTCTGCTTCTCCATCAGCCGCAGGCCGTAGTCGCCGGCGCTGCGGCGGTTGGTCTTGCGGCCGTGCTCGCCCGGCGGGTAGGGGCGCTGCTCGAAGTAGCGGACGGCTTTCCTGGTCAGCGGGACGCCCGCGCGACGCGACAGTCGCACCTTGGGGCCGGTGTAGCGCACGTTCACCTCAATGTGATTAGGTAATCCTTACTTAGGCAAGGCTAACCTATCAGTATCCTTGGAGTCGTCATGCTGCCGATCCCCGAGCGGGTCCGCACTCTCGCCGCGACCGCGAGTGTCGCGAAGCTCTCCGTCGACGGCGCTCCCTCTCCCGCCCGCGGCGGTGTGGACGAGCGCGGCCGCCCCGTGCTGCTGGTACTGGCCGGCGAGCCGCTGCACGGCGTGCGCGAGGACGCCGTGGCGGCGGTGAACCTCACGGCGATGCGGCAGCTCGGCGAGGTCACGCACCCGCGCGGGCTGATCGAGGTGCAGGGCTGGGCGGAGGCGGTGCCGGAGCGCGAGGCGCGGGCCGCGGCCGTGGCGGTGGCCGCGCACAGCGCGGACGAGAGCCTGTTCGAGGCGCTGGAGCGGTTCGGGTCGCCGGACGCCCCGCGCCTGCTACGGCTGGACGTGGGCCAGGTGGTCTATCTGACGGGGCAGGAGTCGGGGCTGCTGGACGCCGACGACTACCTGGGCGCCTCCCCCGACCCGCTGACCGATACGGCCGAGCGGGTGCTCGCCCATGTCAACGGCTCGCACCGGGCGCAGCTGACTGCGGGCGTGTCCAGGCAGCTGGGCGAGGCGGCCGGCGACGTGTGGTTGTGGGAGCTGGACCGGTACGGCGCGACCGTGCGGGTCGACGAGTCGCTGGTGCGCTTCCCCTGGCCGGTGCCGGCGACGTCCACCCTCTGCCTGGAGACGGCCCTGCGCGGCCTGCTCTGCAGCTGTTAGTCACGGTTCGATGTGGATTAAAAGGACATAGCTTTACATAGGCCATAGGAGTGCTCTCGCATCTCTAGCATTTCGTGCGTGAGTGGAGCGCATCGACCTTCGGGCACCGCCGCGTCCGTCGACCAGAGCGGCCGGCGCAGGCGGGCGCTGGTGATCGCCGGAGTGCTGCTCGGCACGCTGATGCTGGCGATGGCAGCGATACTGATCGGCGGCGCGTTCAGCACGACCAGGCTGGACGCCGTCGATTGGCCGGACGGTGGGAACGGCGCGCCGGAGCAGTCCGCGCCGGCCGCGACGAAGTCGAGCAGCCCGACGCCGACGCCGACGCCGACGCCGACGCAGCCGGCCCGGCTCATCAAGTCGGTCACGCCCACGGCGCAGGCCTCGCCGACGCCCCGGCGCACGGCGACCCCGACGCCCGCGCGGACCAGGATCGCGGTCGTGCGGCCGAGCAGGAGCCGGTCCGCCACGCCGACCTCCGAGGCCACGACGCCGGCCCCATCCTCCGCCGATCCGACGGCGACCGAGTCCGAGCGCACCCCGCCCGGCAAGACGCGGCAGCCTCCGGGACACGACCCGGACAAGACGCAGGGCGCCAAGAAGTGAGCCACCTGGACACGCGCAGCACATCGAGTATGTGATCGGCTTCAACCTCGACCTGTGGGCGTCCGGCCTGCTGGGCCACATGCCGACCGTGCCCGGCGCGATCGGCGCCTTCCGCCGGGCCGCGCCGCAGTCCGTCGGCCTGCTCGGCGTGGACACGCCGGCCGAGGGCTACGGGAAAGCTCCAGGCCATGTGGAAGCACCGGCGGGCGGTGACCGAGCGAGGGACGTTCGGGCGGAGCGTCATCTCACCCTCCCTCAGTGGGTGGAAGATCTTGGTTCTCGCTATGGAATGAAGTATTCCGTTCTGATATTCTTGGAACAGAACAAGCCGTTCCGATTCAGGAGGCAGAGATGACCGCCCTCGACATCCGGCCGGTGCAGGCGCCCGTCGAACCGACGCCCTATCGGTGGCGCTGGCCCGCGCTGGCGGTGATCCTCGCCGGCTCGGTGATGGAGCTGCTCGACGCCACCGTCACCAACATCGCGGGCCCCACGATGCGGGCCGAGCTCGGCGGCGGCGCGTCGCTCATCCAGTGGCTCGGGGCGGCGTACACGCTGGCCATGACGGCGGGTCTGCTGACCGGCGGGCGGCTGGGGGACATCGTGGGCCGCAGGCGGATGTTCCTCATCGGGGTCGCCGGGTTCACGGTCGGATCGCTGATGTGCGCGCTCGCCTTCTCGCCCGAGACCATCATCGCGGCCAGGATCGTGCAGGGGCTCTTCGGCGCGGCGATGATCCCCCAGGGCATGGGGCTGATGAAGGAGATGTTCTCGCCCAAGGAGCTGGCGGCGGCGATGGGGCTGTTCGGGCCGGTCATGGGGCTGTCCGCGGTGGGCGGGCCGATCCTGGCGGGCGCGCTGACGAGCATCGACTGGCGGCTCATCTTCGTGATCAACCTGCCGATCGGCGCGGTGACCGCGCTGGCCGCCGTGCGCTTCCTGCCCGGCACGCGGCCTGCCGGGGGCGTGCGGCTCGATCTGCCCGGGGCGCTGCTGGCCTCGGCGGGCACCGTGCTGATCATCTTCCCGCTGGTGCAGGGTGGCGAGCACGGGTGGCCGGCGTGGTCATTCGCCATGATGGCCGCCTCGGGTGCGGTGTTCGGGGTCTTCGCCTGGTACGAGCGACGCAAAGCCGCGCGCGGCGGTGACCCGCTGGTGGCGCCGAGCCTGTTCCGCAAGCGGGCGTTCGTGTCCGGCATGGCGACCGGGACCATCTACTTCGCCGCGTTCGCCGGGGTCCTGCTGGTGATCGGGCTCTACACGCAGCTCGGGCTGGGCTACTCCCCGATCAAGGCGGCGCTGACCGGCGTTCCCTCGTCGCTCGGCATGATCGCGGGCATGGGCGTGGCGCAGGCCACCGCGCGGTACGGCCGCAAGGTGCTGCTGGCCGGGGCCCTGGTCATGGCGCTCGGTGTGGCCGGCGTGATCGTCATCGCCTCGCCCGGTGTCTCCCCGTGGCAGCTGGCGCCGATGCTCGCGGTGACCGGCCTGGGCAGCGGGCTCATCATGACGCCGTACTTCGGCATCGTGATGGCGGCGGTCGAGCCTGGCGAGACCGGCTCGGCGTCCGGCACCCTGACCGCGTTGCAGCAGGTCGGCGGGGCGCTGGGGCTGGCGCTGCTGGGGACGGTGTACTTCGGGACGGGCAGCGTGCAGGTCACGATGGGGGTGGTGACCGGGATGATCGTCGCGACCTTCTTCGTCGGGCTGCTGCTGCCGAAGGCGGGCAGCGAGGACGCGAACTTCGGCCACTGAGGCCCGTGGCCCGAATACCGGTCGGCTCAGTCGAGCCGGCCGGTTTTCGGCTTTCCTGCCTGCCGCATGCCGGTGAGGAGGTAGCCGAGGCCCTCGTCGAACGTGGCGTCCCATTCGTGGTCGAGGCCGTGCTCGGCGAGTGCCGGGTAAAGGCCGGCGCGTTCGCGCAGGAACGCACCGGTGTCCTCGTCGTCGCGGTCCTGCCAGGTGACCTGCATGACCACCGAGCCCATGACGTAGTTGGACAGGCTGTAGGCGGCGGCCTGGGGCGCGGTGAAGCCCGCTCCGGTCAGGGTCTGGTAGAGGAACTCGGTGCGTTCCAGCGCGTTCGGGCCCATGAGCGGCCGGTCGAGCATGGTGGCCGACCAGGGGTGGCGCAGCAGGGCGGCGCGCCAGCCGCCGATCAGCTCCCGCACGGCCGCCTGCCAGCCGCCGGCCGGGTCCGGCAGCGGCACCTCGCCGAAGACGGCGTCCAGGGCCAGGTCCAGGACGTCGTCCTTGGTCTTGACGTGCCAGTAGAGGGTGGTCGATCCGGTGTCCAGCCGCTCGGCCAGCCGGCGCATGGTGAGCCGGTCCGCACCTTCCTCGTCGAGCAGCGCGACCGCCTCAGCCACGATCCGCTCCAGCGTCAGCGTCTGCCTCGGCGCCTTACGGGGGCGCGACCACACGTTCTCCACGGACCTGATAATACGTTGTACGAGTGACCGGATCGATGGTCTAGTAGTGGAACGGTGATCGAGACATGGGGCACATCGAGGTAAGTGGGCTGACGTACCTGCTGCCCGACGGGCGGCCACTGCTGCTGGAGGCGTCGTTCAAGGTGGGCGACGGGGCGAAGGCGGCGCTGGTCGGGCCGAACGGCGCGGGCAAGACCACGCTGCTGCGCCTGATCGCGGGCGAGCTGCAGCCCGCCGACGGCCGGATCGCGAGCAGTGGCGGCATCGGCGTGATGCGGCAGTTCCTGGGCGAGGGCAGCGTGCGCGACCTGCTGCTGAACGTGGCACCGCAGCGGGTCAGGGAGGCCGCCGCCACGCTCGGCGCGGCCGAGGCGGCACTGGCGGCACGCGACGACGACGAGCCCGCCCAGCTGGCCTACGCCCAGGCCATCGCCGACTATGCCGACGCGGGCGGCTACGAGCTGGAGGTCGTGTGGGACGTGTGCGCGACCGAGGCGCTGGGGCGGCCGTACGAGGAGATCAAGGACCGGAGCCTGGCCACACTGTCAGGCGGGGAGCAGAAGCGGCTGATGCTGGAGGCGCTGTTGCGCGGCCCCGACGAGGTGCTGCTGCTCGACGAGCCGGACAACTACCTGGACGTGCGGGCCAAGCAGTGGCTGGAGCGGGCGATCAGAGGCTCCGCCAAGACCGTGCTGCTCGTCTCGCACGACCGGCAACTGCTGGCCGAGGCGGCCGACCGGATCGTCACCGTGGAGGGCCGCACGGTATGGGTGCACGGCGGCGGGTTCGCCGGCTACGCCGAGGCACGCAGGCAGCGCAGGGAGCGGCTGGAGGAGCGGCGGCAGCGCTGGGAGGGCGAGCGGGCCCGGCTGCGCCGGTTGGTGCACACGCTGCGGCAGCGCTCGGCGAACAATGACGCGCTGGCGGGGGCGTACCAGTCGGCGGTGACGCGGCTGGAGCGCTTCGAGCGGGAGGGGCCGCCCCAGCGCGCGCCGAAGGAGCAGAACGTCCGCATGCGGCTGCGCGGCGGGCGCACCGGCAAGCGGGCGGTGATCTGCGAGGAGCTGGAGCTGACGGGGCTGCTGCGACCGTTCTCGACCGAGATCTGGTACGGCGAGCGGGTCGGCGTGCTCGGCATGAACGGCACCGGCAAGTCCCACTTCCTGCGGCTGCTGGCCGGCGAGCCCATCGTGCACACCGGCGCGGCCCGCCTGGGCGCCCGGGTGTCGCCCGGCCACTTCGCGCAGACGCACCTGCGGCCCGATCTGGCCGGCCGGGCGGCGGCCGGCGTGGTGATGGCCGAGCACGCCATGACCCGCAACGAGGCCATGGCGGCGCTGGCCCGCTACGAGCTGGCGCCGGCGGGCGGGCAGCCGTTCGAGACGTTGTCGGGCGGGCAGCAGGCCCGGCTGCAGATCCTGCTGCTGGAGCTGTCGGGGGCGACGTTGCTGCTGCTCGACGAGCCGACGGACAACCTGGACCTGGCCAGCGCGGAGGCGTTGCAGCGCGGGCTGGAGGGTTATGAGGGGACGGTGCTGACGGTCACGCACGACCGGTGGTTCGCCGCCGATCTGGACCGGTATCTGATCTTCGGCGCGGACGGGCTCGTCCGCGAGAGCACCGAGCCCCGCTGGGATCTCTAGGCGCGACGCAGGAGGGAGACCGTCATGGTCTCGTCGACCGCCTCGGGCGACAACACGTGGTCGAGCACCATCACCGCGCACCCGCTGATGCCGGCCCCCGCGCCGAGCCGGCTCGGCTCGATGCGCAGCCGCCGGGTGGCCAGGGCCGTGGAGCGGCGGTAGACGACCTCGCGGATGCTCGACACCAGCGGCCCGAACGCCTCCGCCACGTCCCCGCCCAGCACCACCACCGACGGGTTGAGGATGTTGACCGCCCCGGCCAGCACCTCGCCGATCCGGCGCCCGGCGGTGCGTACCATGGCCATCGTCTCGGCGTCACCGGCCCGCACTAACGCCGTCACGTCCGCGATCGTCTTGACGTCCTTGCCGGCCGCGCGCAGGTCGCGCAGCAGGGCGGTGCCGCTGGCCACGGAGTCGACGCAGTCGGTGTTGCCGCAGCGGCACAACACGCCGGCGCCGTCCAGCACGGGGATGTGCCCGATCTCGCCGGCCGCGCCCATCGCGCCGCGCAGGATGCCGCCGCCGGCGACCACGCCCGCGCCGATGCGCGTGGAGACCTTCACGAACATCAGGTCGTCCAGGTCGGGGTACGCCCCGCGGTGCTCGCCGATGGCCAGCACGTTCACGTCGTTGTCCACGAGCACGGGGACGGGGAACCGCTCGCGGATGATCGGCGGGATCACCACGCCGGTCCAGGAGGCCATCACGCGGGCGCTCTCCGTACGGCCGTGCGCGAACTCGACAGTGGCCGGCACGCCCATTCCGACGCCCCTGATCATCGAGGGCGGCCGGTCGCCGAGCAGCTCGTCCCAGGTGTCCATGATCAGCGGTAGGACGACGTCGGGGCCCTGCTCCACGTCCATCGCGAACTCACGCCCGGCCAGCTCGACCCCTGCCAGATCGCAGATGGCGACCCGGGTGCGGCTGGCGCCGAGCGCCGCCACCAGCACCACGCCGCCCGCGGCGTTGAACTCCAGCCGGACCGGCGGCCGCCCGCCCGTGGACGGGGCGTCGGTGCGCTCCACGACGAGACCGCGTTCCAGCAGCTCATCGACGCGCAGCTGGACCGCGGGGCGCGACAGCCCGGTCACCCGGCCCAGGTCGGCCCGCGTCACGGCCTCGCCGGAGCGGATGAGGCGAAGCACCTCGCCGCTGGTGGCGAGGGTCGCGGCGGTACGTCGTGGCATCGGCTAAGTGAACCACATGGGGTTAGGTCATGAAAAGTCAGAACTTTTTCATCTCAAATGGCAAAACTCCGCTTGTGTACGACCCAAACTCTCGTTAGTGTCCGTTCTGTCCCCGCTTTGGTAGATCATCGGAGCTCCTCACCGTGTCCACCCACCCGGCAACC
>NZ_VCKY01000236.1 GCF_005889735.1 Nonomuraea turkmeniaca | reverse complement strand
CCGCCAGCGTTCGTCCTGAGCCAGGATCAAACTCTCCAAACAATGAACATGTCCGGACAGATCTGTCCAAGCAAAACCGTCAAAAATGACGGGGTCATACATGTGATGATGCACATGCACTGGCTTTTAACACACTGTTGAGTTCTCAAGAAACGGACGCCTATTCCGGCGTTTCGCTTCGGTCTTGCGTTATGTCTTAATCCTTACATCCGCCCGAATCCCTGTCAAATTGACCGGACCCGCGAAATCTGCAGGAATTAAACCGCGTCCCGTTTCCGGGACAACCCCTCAAACTTACCAGGTCATCCGGAGTGATGCGAATCGTCCCGGATGGTCTTGAAAGAAGTGGGATTTGCCGGGCCTCTCCGAAGGTTCTGCGAACCCCTCGACCGCCCTGCGCGAAGCAACTCTAGCAGTCCGGGGCACCCACTTCGCGCAACTCAGGTAATCATGAGGTCCTTCCCTCACCACCTGACCCTCAAACCTCCGCCATGTCCGCTCGTAGCGCCACGGACGCAAGCGGACATCAAGTCATCCGCAATCGCCCCCAGGTACGAAGTACTCACGAGCAGACTGCGCTCTCGGAGGTGCCCGCCATGACCCGCTCGGAGTTCGACGACATCCGCGCCTTCCTCGCCGACGACGCCACCCATGCCGGGGACCTGCTGCGAATCGCCAGGACTCTGATCGACGACCTCGAGCACGCCCGCATGCGCGAGGCTGTCCTGCATACCCAATATCTGCACCTGCTCACGGCCGCGCGAGTGTCGGTGGCGGCCGAGGCCGTGGACGCACCCAACCCTCTGACGTTCCTCAGGAGCGAGCTGGCCGAGCAGGGTCAGTTGCCCGAGGACGGCGAGGACGTGCAGCACATCCTGTCCGACGCCCGCTCGGGCGCCGCGCTGCTCGCCGCGGCGCAGGGCGACGTGCCGCAGCGCCGTCGCGGCATGCGCCTGCGGCGTTGCATCGGCACGCACAGGACCCTGCCCAGGTAGCACGGCCCGGCACATGTGTTGCCTTGCCGGTGACCGGATGGCGACTCCGGAGATACCAGCTCTTTCACCCAGGACTGCAAGACTTCGCATATGTGGCAGCGGGGGCTGAACTGGGCGGCAATCATCCTCGTAGGGACATTCGGTCTGATGTGGGTTGGCATCGTGATTTATGCGGACGAGTTCTCTGCCCCCTGGATGCGCGTCACGCAGGCGGTCTTCGGAATCCTGCTGCTCGGCTGGTCCGTGCAGAAGGCCATCGCGATGATCTTGGGGAAGGCGTGAGGCTCGCGGCTGGAACCGGTACCCCATGCCGGGCTCCGTCATCAGATGCGCCGGGTGGGCCGGGTCGCGTTCGAGCTTGCGGCGCAACCGGGTCATGTACTGCCTCAGGTAGTGCTTCTCCTTGAGGATAGGAGGCGCCCCAGACCTCGGTCAGGAGCTGGCGCTGGCTGAGCAGCTTGCCGGGGTTACGCGGCAGGATCTCCAGGAAATGCCATTCCGTGGGCGTCAGCCGTACCCCTCCAGAAACGTCTTGTTGGACAGGTCGATCACATGGCCGCCAGCCGTACCGAGGAGAGCTCCTCGGGCTGGCTCGTGCGGCGGGTCACCGTGCGGAGGCGGGGAACCGGCTCGGGCTGGCCAAGATCGAGGACGAGCGTGCGCCGGCGGGCCAGGTGCGCCGGGTCGCCGGCGGGTCGCCGCTGGAGGACAGGCCATCGGCCCTGGTGACATGTACGGCCAGCAGGGCCGAGCCCTTGCTGCGCGCCGCCCCGCGGACGAGCCTGTCCCCTTCGGTGCCGCCGGTGAACGAGACGACCAGACGTTCGCGGGTCTCCCATGTGCCCTGAATGGAGTGTTCCGTACGGTAGCGGTCGAGTTGCTCGTCCACTTTGACCGCCACCCAGAGCAGCGCCGGCTCCCGCAGGGCGGTCAGGTTGCCGACGCGGAAGTAGTTGGCGAGCCCGTTCGGCCGGATAGACGTTGCCGTGGGCCATGCGGCGGCGCAGGGGCCTCGGCCGCCATGTCGACAAGCTCGATCTGGTCGGCCCGCCGCACCACCTCGTCCGGCACGGTCTCGCGCTGCGGCACGCCGGTGATCTGCTCGATTACGTCGTTCAGCGATTCGAGGTGCTGGATGTTGGCGGTGGAGATGACGTCGATGCCGGCGTCGAGGATCTCGTCGACGTCCTGCCGGCGCTTGGGGTTATGGGAGCCGGGAACGTTCGTGTGGGCCGGCTCGTCGATCAACGCCACCGTGGGAGCGCGGGCGATGACGGCGTCGGGGTCGAGCTCGGGCGCCCAGGTAGCCGCGCAACCGCCCGCGGGCTGTGCCTCCCATCCCTCCGGGTCAAGGCTGGTACGGCGGAGCGACCCCCCAGCCCCAGTGCGGTACCGGCGCGTGCGGCGGAGGCGCCGCCTCGGGCTGCGAGTTGTGCTTGGCCAGCCGGGTGCCCCATTCGACGTAGCCGGCGAACGCCGCCCTGAACTCAGGGTCGTCGGGCAGCCCGACCTCGTCGGCGGCGTCCATGAGCAGGTTCACCCACCTGCGGCGCTGCTGCTCGGTGATCGCCTTGCCGAGGTGGTGGCGGAGCATGTTGGGGTAGCCGCCGCGTTCTTTGGTGTAGCGGTCGGGGCCGCCGAACACCTCGCTCAACCACATGGCCACGTGTCGGGGATGATCCGGGTCCATGTGCGCGAACAACGGCCCGATCAAGTCGTCCTTCACCACCGTGCGGTAGAACGCCTCGGTCAGCCGCTCGAGCGCCTCGGTGCCGCCCGCCCACTCGTAGAGCGTCGGCACTGCCTCATCTGTCATGTAATGACGTAATCATTCATCAGGTCGACGGACAAGGCCCGGGATCGGGCGCGGTGCCGGGCGTCTGCCGGGGCACTCACCGCGTGGTCTCCGTCCGCTCCGACCGGGTAGCCGAGCAGTTGACCGCTGAGCCTTTGGGGCGGCAGATCCCTTCGAGCTTGAGCTCCTTCCCGGGAGCCACCGACATGAGCCACAGATCCCGGTTCTGGGCGTCATGTGGTGCCCGCGTCGCGAGGAAGGTGATCGTTCCCGTGGCGCCTTCGACACTGAGACCGCGCAAGTTGTCTTGCACCCCCGCGCGAACGTCCGTGCCATCCCCGTAACTCTGGATCCCGTCGAAGGCACTGGTGACCGCCAGTGCCGCGTCATGGGCCAGCATGGCATGGTCCGGAGGCAGCGGTACGGGTGCCGGATCGCCCCCGCCCACGCTCTTCTTGCGTTCGGCTTCGACCTCCTTCATGGCCAGCTGGACGACCCTCCCGTAATTGGTGGTGGCCTGGGCGCTTGCGTCCGTACGAGGATCGCTGAGCGAGATGAACCGCAGATCCACGTTGTGCCCTTCCTTGTCGCGTGTCACCTCCGTGGCCACCGTGCTGGTCACATCGTCCCCGGACAGCACGATCACGTTCCGTTCCGCGCAGTAGCTCCCCCACCCCTCCTTCAACGCCGGATACAGATCCCCACGGCCGGTGTAATACAGCACTTCGGCGCCATTCTCACACGCCGTCTTGACGGCCTTCTTCAGCGCGTTGCCATGGGAGAACTCGTATTTCAGGGAGAACTCGGGCGGATACCGTTTGGCGAACTCGTCGGCCAGGTCCTGGCTGTAGATCTCCAGCGGGTCCCGCTGCCACAGGATCCCCACCCGCGGGTTCTTGCGCAGCTTGCCCTTGGCCAGCGGCAGGCCCTCCCCCAGCCAATGAGCCGCGACGCGGGCCTGCTGCGAGTTCGGCGACGCCATCCGGTAGAAATACGGCGACGCCTCGCCGTCGATCACCGGCAGCCGATCGGCGGTCGCGCTCGTCGTGAGCGCGGGCAGTTGCACCCCGCGCAGCGTGCCCAGCGCTTTTTGCACCTCTGTACGGCTCCAGCCGAGCCCGACCACGGCTGCCACCGAGCGGTCCCAGGTCGCGCGTTCGACGATCGCCTGGGCAGCCACGCCGGCCTTCAGGAAGTCCTGCCCGGGATTGGCGAACTCGACATACATCTTCCAGTCGCTCTTCTGCCTGTTGTAATCACGCTGCCTGGCATAGATCCCGGTCAGTTCCGCGGCGGTCCCGACCAGGCTGTTACCGGGGTCCGTCGTGCCGGGGCGGCGGGTGAGCGGCCCGAAATAGATGACCCGGAAGGGCTTGGCGTCCACCGCGATGGCGTCGTTCTCCTCCGCGATGAGTTTCAGTATCGGCGCCAGCATGGGATCGAAGTTCTTGGTGGCGGTGCTCAGACCCACGCATTCGCCGTTCAGCGAGGACAGGCCTGCCTCGCAGGGGCGCAGCACCAACCACCCGCCCAGGCTCAGAGGGGCGAGAATGGTCGCCGCGACCACCAGCCAATATCCGACGGGGCGTAACCGCCGGATGGCGCGCTGCTTCACCGGCGGCACGTCGGCGGGGTTCTCGTACACCACGTTCGTGTCCACGACCAGGTACGGGCACGGCGAGACCCGGATCGCGCAGGTCTGCCATTCGGCATAAGCCTGGACCAGGTCCGTCTTCGCCGGATTCACTCGGGCCGCGGACGGATGGTCGTCTCCGCAGAGATCCGCGGGCCAGGTCTCCGCCTCCACGATGACGAGCAGCGGAACCTTCCGCCCAGTGTCGGCGAGGACCTTGTGCATGACCTTGAGAAATCTCAGTCTCTCGTCATCGCGGCCGACATCGCCGAGCCTGAGAACGGCGTAGCCGCTCCTGCCCCATCCCGGCCACGGTCGTTGGCGGCTGTAGGCGAGCCGCAGATCCTCGAGGAAGGCGAACATGAGCAGCCGCTCGATGACGGCGTCCTCCTGCTCCGCGACCCTGCGCAGGTAACTCGCGAGCGCCTCACGCCTGTTCCGCTTAACGTACGGCTCGTCGTAGAACCATCCATGCCGGTAAGTGCCACTGGACCAGATACGCGCCATGAGTTGCGCGGCCAGGAGCGCGCAAAGGACGGATCCCACGAGGATGACCGCGTTGATCGCGCCCGCGGTGTCCAGCCACGCGGTGAGCAGCACGGTCACTATCGCCGCCGCGATCGAAGGGCCGCCGAGGAACCGTACGAAGAACTCGAACCGGCCGCCCAGCGATCGCAGCGCAGCCCGCCGCCGTCGCCATTCGCGCAGGCCTTCCTGGTAAACGTCATCCTGGGATCGCTGGGAGCCATTCCCCTGATCGCTTCCGGCGTCTTTCCCCGGCTGTTCTTTCCCTGACTGTGCATGCTCTTCGTGGATTCTCAGAGCCAGCAGGATGATCTGGGTGAGCGGAAATCTCGGCGCCGGCAACAGGGAACCCTGGACTCGCGCACCCAGGTCGCCCTTCTCGCCGGCCACGCGATCGACCAGTCTCCGGAAGGTCGCCGGCGGGCCGTCGCGGTCCGAGCTCACGTCCGCGTACGGCACCTCGGCGGCGACGGCACCGGTGAAGATCCGGACCTGCGCCTCACGGTGGGCGCCGGTGAAGACGACCGCG
This sequence comes from Nonomuraea turkmeniaca, assembly GCF_005889735.1. Classification (GTDB taxonomy): domain Bacteria; phylum Actinomycetota; class Actinomycetes; order Streptosporangiales; family Streptosporangiaceae; genus Nonomuraea; species Nonomuraea turkmeniaca. The sequence goes on along the minus strand of NZ_VCKY01000236.1, from coordinate 11,207 downwards.
GGCACGAAGGTGCTCTTTCTCCAGACCGCCGGCCGGCGGACCATCCTGATCGCCAGAGAACGTAATGGAGACGTGCTCACGGTGACCCCCATGGTGGCCGTGGTTCCCTTGAAGAGAGAACGAGTCGCGACCACGGGAAGTTGCCGTGCCCAACGCATGCAATGGACCGAAAAGCAGAAGGCCCGGTCTCCATTTTTGGAGACCGGGCCTTCTTTTGGTAGCGGGGACAGGATTTGAACCTGCGACCTCTGGGTTATGAGCCCAGCGAGCTACCGAACTGCTCCACCCCGCGTTGGTGTGTTACGTGATAACTATACAGCCCCGGAACGAGTGCTCGCGCCAGTCAACGCATCCACTTGTTACGAGAACAAACGAGAGGCCCGGTTTCCCGGGCCTCTCGAAGTGGTAGCGGGGGCAGGATTTGAACCTGCGACCTCTGGGTTATGAGCCCAGCGAGCTACCGAACTGCTCCACCCCGCGTCGCGTTGTGCCCTTAGCCTAGACGGCGACGCGGGGGTGACGCAAACTGAACGGCTAAGAGGTGCCGTCCGCCTGTGGTGATCCGGTGGGTGATGGCGACCCCGTAGGGGTGGCTGACGGCGTGGCGGTCGGCGAGGCCGTCGGGCTGGCCGTGGGCGCCGGTTGCTGCGTGTTGGCACTCTGCAGCGCCTTCAGTGCCTCCTCCAGCCGCTTCTGTGCCTCGCCGTACGCGTCCCAGTCCGGCGGACTGGCCTGCAGCGCCTTCTGGGCGTCCTCGTAGGCCTTCCTGGCGTTGGAGATCGCCGTGTTGAGCGCCGCGTTGGTCTGGCTGGGCTGGGTCTGCTCCTGCTGGTTGGGCTGCTGCTGTTGTTGCTCCTGCTCGCCGAAGACCTCTTTCAGGGCTTCGTCCAGCGTGCGTCCGACGCCGATCTTGCTGCCGTACGACACCAGCACCCGCTGCAGGATCGGGTAGGGCTCCTGCCCGCCGCCCGCGGCCACCTGGATGTACACCGGTTCGATGTAGACCAGTCCGCCCGCGTACGGGAGCGTCAGCAGGTTGCCGTAGCGGACCGACGAGGCGCCGACGCCCAGCAGGTTGAGCTCACCCGCGAACCGGCTCTGGAAGGAGTTTTGCGCCTGTCCAGGGCCGGGGATGGGGGTGTTCGACGGCATCCGCAGGATGCGGATGCGCCCGTAGCCGGAGCCGGCCGACGAGTCGACCGCCATGAACGCCGCCAGGTTGGGCCCCTGACGCGGCACGAACGTCGTCGTCAGTGAGAACGTCGGCGTGCCGCCCGGCATCGTGGTGGTCAGGTAGTAGGGCGGCTGCTTGATGTTCTTGTCACCCTGGGTGGGGTCGCCGGGGACGTTCCAGAAGTCCTGGCCGCTGTAGAAGGCGGCCGGGTCGGTGATGTGGTAGCGCGACAGGGTGTAGCGCTGCACCTTGAACAGGTCCTCCGGGTAGCGCACGTGGCTGCGCAACTCGGCGCTCATCTCCGAGGCCGGGCGGATGATGCCGGGGAAGGCCGCGCTCCAGGTCTTCAGCATCGGGTCGTTGGCGTCCCAGCCGTAGAGCTTGACCGTGCCGTCGTAGGCGTCGACCGTGGCCTTGACCGAGTTGCGAATGTAGTTGATCTTGTCGCTCGGCTGCTGGGCGATCACGCGGCGATCGGTCGACGTGTCCCGCGTCATGTCGTCGAGGCTCTCGCTCTGCGCGAACGGATAGTCGTTGGACGTCGTGTAGCCGTCGACGATCCAGACGATGCGGCCGTCGACGATCGCCGGGTAGGGGTTGCCGTCGAGCGTGAGGAACGGGGCGACCTTCTGGACCCTGTCACGCGGGTTGCGCACGTACAGGATCTTGGAGTTGTCGTTGATGTCGCCAGAGAGAACGATGTTGGCCTCGCCGTACTTGGCGGCGTATAGCAGCCGGTTGAAGAACGATCCGACGGGCACGCCGCCGCCGGTGTAGGTCGTGTTCTCCTGGCCCGTGCCGCCCGTCTTCGGGTAGTCGAGCTCCTGCGGCTTGTTCGGGTTGCCGCCGGCGATGACGTAATCGGTGGCGGCCGTCTGGTCCTCGCCGTAGTAGACCCGCGGCTCCTTGAGCTTGGTGCTGGTGACCAGCGGGCCGGTGACCGGCATGTCCTTGGCGTCGTAGTCGGGCAGGCCACTGGAGTCGACCTTGTTGCCGGGCGCGGCGACGAAGCCGTAGCCGTGGGTGTAGACGAGGTGCCGGTTGATCCAGTTGTTCTGGCCCGCCTCCGGGCCGGTCAGCTCGCGGACGCCGACGACGTGGTCGATCATCTTGCCGGTGCTGTCGGGGTAGCGGTCGACGTCGAGCGGCTCAGCGAAGTTGTAGAAGCCACGGATGCGCTGGGTCTGCTCGTACGTCGACGACACCAGCGCCGGGTCGAGCAGTCGCACGCCGGAGACCGAGGTGTCGCCGCCGGGCTGGACCTTGGTCGGGTCGGCCTGGGCGTTGTAGGTCTCGACCTCGGTCTTGTCGACGTTGTACGCCTCCCGCGTGGCGTCTATGTTGCGCTGGATGTAGGCCGCTTCCTTGCCCTGCTGGTTGGGCTTGACCTGGAACTGCTCGACCAGCGCCGGGTAGACGCCGCCGATCAGGATGGCCGAGAGCACGAGCAGGCCGAAGGAGACCCCGGGCAGCATGCCGCCGGGCCGCACCACGCCGGCGAAGAACAGCACGGCGCAGATCAGCGCGATGATCGCGAGAATGGTCTTGGCCGGCAGGACGGCGTTGACGTCGGTGTAGGACGCGCCGTGCACGAAGCCGCGGTCGGAGAAGACCAGGTCGTAGCGGTCGACCCAGTAGGCGACAGCCTTGAGCAGCACGAAGATGCCGAGCAGCACGGACAGGTGCACCCGGGCCGCCCTGGAGGCGTGCACCCCCGGCGACTGCAGGCGGAACCCGCCGTAGAGGTAGTGCGTGATCGCCGCCAGGAGGGCCGAGATGATCACGGCGGTGAACAGGAAGTTCAGCACCATCCGGATGAACGGGAGGTTGAACATGAAGAACGAGTAGTCCATGCCGAACAGCCAGTCCTGCTTGCCGAACGACGCACCGTTCACGAACTTCACCCACGTCTGCCACTGCCCCGCGAACGAGGAGCCGGAGAAGAGCGCGAGCAGTCCCATGCCGACAATGAAGATCAGCTTACGGTGGGGGTCGAGCGCCATGCGGTAGCGGTCCGCGCCGCTGGCGCCGCCGAACATCGCCGGCCCGAACATCGGCCGCGTGCGGAACGCCAGCAGCATGTTGCCGCCTGCGATGGCGACCATCAGCAGCGCACCGACCACGAACAGGATGATCTGGGTCAGCACAACTCCGGTGAACACTGATGAGTAGTCGACAGCGTCAAACCACAAATAATCGGTATAGATACCGGAAAACAGGAAGAACAATGCCACGATCGCCACGAGTGCGATCGCTACAGGCAGAAGCAGTCGTGGCCGGCGGGGCAAGCGCATGGCCCTGCCGGCTCCTGGGGTCCGGAAGCTCAATGCCAACCCCTCGTCGTAATGAAGAAACGGTCCGTGTCTGGCAACCTACACCGCTAGGCCAGCCATACGGCTAACGCATGGCGGTCGCCAGAAGTTTCATCCGGCCTCGCACGCGGGCACGTTTCCCTTGCCCGTGCGCAGCGCGTCCAAGGCCAGCACTGTGTCATGCAGGGTATCCGCTTTGACCAGGCGAAGGCCCTCGGGCACCGCCTTCATGGCCTCGGCGCAGTTGTCGGCGGGAGTCAGGAAAACGGTCGCGCCGGAGTCCTTGGCGCCCACCATCTTCTGCTGGATGCCGCCGATCGGGCCGACCTCGCCCGTGGGCTGAATGGTGCCGGTGCCGGCGATCTTCTTCCCGCCCGTGAGCTCGCCGGGCGTGAGCTTGTCGAGTATGCCGAGCGAGAACATCAGCCCCGCGCTGGGCCCGCCGACGTCGCCCACGTTGATGTCGACGTCGAATGGGAACTTGTACTTCGCCTGCATGACCACACCCACCTGGGGCTGCCCCTTGGCGGACACCGTCTGCACGGTGACGTCGAGCCTTTCCTTGCCCCTGGTGACGTTGAAGGTCACGCTCTCGCCGGGCTTGTGCGCCTTGACCGCATTGCTCACCGCATTGGTGTCCGTGGCCGGCGTGCCGTCGACGGAGTTGATCTCGTCGCCCTTCTGCAACTTGCCGTCGGCCGGCTTGCCCTTCTCCGTGGACAGGACGGTCACGACCATGCTGAAGGGGATCTTGAGCTCCGTGAGCGCGGCGGCGGTTGCGGAGTCTTGGGAGTTGGTCATCTCGACCGTGTTCTCCTCCTCGACGTCCTTCTGGGTGCGGTCGGGAGCGAAGATGGTCTCCTGCGGGACCACCGCCACGGTGGGGTCGATCCAGCCGCGCAACGCCGTCAGCAGGTCGATCTGCGCGGCAGGGCCTCCCTGGTAGGCCACCGTCACCAGGCTCAGCGCGCCGGTGGTGGGATAGGTCTGCCGGCCATTGATCGCGATCACGGGCTTCTTGTCGACCTCACCGATGGTGTTCTCAGTCGGGCCGGGGCTCAGCACGACGTAAGGCACCGGACGGAACGCTCCCACCACACCGAGCGCGAGCACGAGAAATCCCGCGAGCAGCAGCGTCAGGGCACGTCGTGACATGAGATGAGCTTATTCGCAGGCGCCGACCCATTCGGTCTCGCCATCGGCGAACACCTGGTGTTTCCAGATGGGGACCTGTGCCTTGAGGTCGTCGATCAGCCTGCGGGAGGCCTTGAACGCCTCGTCCCGGTGCGGCGCGGCCACCGCCACGATGACCGCGGTGTCGCCCAGCTCCAGGTCGCCCACCCGATGCACGGCGGCCAGCGCCGTCACGGGGAAGTCGGCGGCGACCTTTTCCGCCACCGCGCGCAACTCGGCCTCCGCCGTGGGGTGCGCGGAGTAGGAGAGCCTGGTCACGGGCTTGCCGTGGTCCTGCTCCCGCACGGTGCCCACGAAGATCGTGGTGCCGCCCGCGGCGTGATCGCCCACGGCGGCCAGCACCTCGTCCACGGACAGGGGGGTGTCGCGAATGGCGAGCAACCGGATCACTTCCACGGAAAGAGCCTAACCTCTTACTGACGCCTCTTCTTGCGTACCTGACGGACGATCGCGGCGGTGCCGATGACGGCGACGGTGGCACCGGCGGCGGTGAGCGTGGCCTCCTTGACGGGCAACCGCCTGCCGACCACGGTCGTCCTCTTCTCCAGCAGCTCCAGCTGCTGCTCGAGCGCCGCCTCGTTGGTCCACGACGGTTTCCACCCCGCCTCACGCAGCCCCGCGCAGTCCACGACCCACGGGTAGACCACGTAGTGCAGGTCGGTCGCGGGCGCCGGCGTGATGCCGAGCCTGTGGAGGCGCTGCGCCGTGCCGAACGTCAGCCCCGCGGGCAGCTCGAACCTGCGGATGCCGGACAGCTCCTCGACCTGCTCCTGCCCCAGCCATCCGTCGGAGCCGACCGCCACCACGCCGGTGACGACGCCGCGAGCGGCCAGCTCCAGCGCCGAGAGCAGGTCGTCGACGTGGCAGAACTGCCAGTGCGGGATGCAGCCCTTGACGGTCAGGAGCCTGGGCGACTCGAAGTGACGGGTGATCACGGTGTCGACGCCCGGGCCGACGACCGCCGCCGGGCGTAGCACGGTCACCTCGAGCCCGGGATGACTGCGTAGCGACCTGCGTACCAGGGACTCGATCTCCAGGTAGTCACCCACGACGCCGGTGTCGGGCTCGGCCGCCACCGGGGAGTCCTCCGGGAGGGGCACCTCGTTGTCGGGCGCGGCGCCGTACACCATCGCACTCGTGACCAACACCACACGTCGCACGCGCGCCGCGGCGCACGCCGTCAGCACCGTCTGGGCGGCCCGCAGGTTGTACGCCCGCCGCTCCACCGGGTCGGAGTCGACCGCGTAGTCGCCGGCCAGATGGACCAGCACGTCGATGTCCGAGATGCGGTTCGCCAAGAGCGGATCCCGTACGTCGATCACTCTCCACGTGGCTTCCTGAACGTCACCGCGCTGCTCGTCGATGGCCACCACCCTGCGGAAATCCGCGGAGGATACGAGCCTTGCGAGCAGCTCGCGGCCGATGCCGGAGGCCGCGCCGGTGACGGCGACGACGGGTTGGCGCGGGCGTTTCGAGGTAGGCACCAGGTCCTCACTTTGCACTGATCCGCCGTAGGACGACTAACGTGGCGGATGTGGACTCCTCCATCCTGCACGAGGTAGAGCGGTGACTGACCTGCCAGGTCGCGAAAACGACCCTAACGAAAACCCGTTCGCCATGTTCGGCAACCCTGAGCAGATGGCTCAGGCGATGCGCCAGTTCGCCGACATGTTGTCGGCGCCTCAGGGTTCAGGCCCTGTCAACTGGGACATGGCGAAGAACATCGCCCGCCACGCCGTGGTCGCCGAGGGCGACCCGAGCGTCATGGAAGGCGAGCGCCGCCAGATCGTGGAGGCGCTGAGCCTGGCCGACCTGTGGCTGAACGAGGCGACCGCGCTGCCCAGCGGCGTGGCCAACCCGCAGGCCTGGAGCCGGTCCGAGTGGATCGAGAACACCATCCCGATCTGGCGCAAACTTTGCGAGCCGATCGCCGAACGCATGGTCGAAACCATGGGCGGCGCCCTCGGCGGCTCGGGCCTGCCGCCCGAGGCGCAACAGATGGCCGGCCCTCTCATGGGCATGCTCAAGCAGATGGGCGGCATGATGGTCGGCCAGCAGATCGGCCAGGCCATCGGCTCGCTCGCCCGCGAGGTGGTCGGCACGACCGACATCGGCCTGCCGCTGTCCGACACGGCCGCGCTGCTTCCCGGCGGCATCGCCTCCTTCAGCGAAGGCCTGGAGATGCCGGCCGAGGAGATCAGGATCTACCTGGCGCTCCGCGAGGCCGCCCATCACCGGCTGTTCCAGCACGTGCCGTGGCTGCGCTCGCACCTGCTGGGCGCGGTCGAGGAATACGCCAAGGGCATCACGCTCGACACCTCGGCGCTCGAAGAGCAGATCCGCGGTCTCGACATCAACAACCCCGAGGCGATCCAGGAGGCGCTGAGCGGCGGCAAGCTGCTCAAGCCCGAGGAGACCGAGCGGCAGAAGGCCGCCCTGGCGCGGCTGGAGACGATGCTCGCCCTGGTCGAGGGCTGGGTCGCCACGGTGGTCGACCGGAGCGCCGAGGGCAAGCTGCCCTCCGCCGTCGCGCTGGCCGAGACCGTGCGCCGGCGCCGGGCCACGGGTGGGCCCGCCGAGCTGACGTTCGGGACGCTGGTCGGGCTGGAGCTGCGGCCCCGGCGGCTGCGCGAGGCGGCGGCGCTGTGGCGGGCGCTGGAGAGCGAGCGCGGGATCGACGGGCGCGACGCGCTGTGGGGCCACCCCGACCTCATGCCGACGGCCGACGACCTCGACGCGCCCGAGGCGTTCGTCCGTGGTGAGGCGGCCTGGGACATCTCCGAACTGGAGGGCAAGCCGGGCAAGCCGGAGGGCGAGCAGGGCGACGGCGAGGGCGACAAGAGTTGAGCCTGCACCGCGACGCGGTGGCGGTGTTGTCCGCCTGGACCGCGCCCACGCCCGAGGAAGAGGCGCTGCGCAAGGAGTTCCTCGACCACCTGGGAGCGCACGACGATGCGATGCTGCGCGCGTGCGTGCCGGGGCATCTGACGGCGACGACGGCGGTGTTGTCGCACGACGGCGCGCAGGTGCTGCTCACGCTGCACCCGAAGGCCGGGATGTGGTTGCCGATGGGCGGGCACTGCGAGGTCTCCGACACCTCGCTCGCGGCCGCGGCGCTGCGAGAAGCCTTGGAGGAGTCCGGAATTTCCGGGCTTGAGCTGCTCCCCGGACCGCTGGCGGTGGACAAGCACGTCGTGTGGTGCCACCCACCGAACAGCTGGCACCTCGACGTCGAGTACGCCGCCGTGGCGCCTCGCGGTGCGGAGGCGGTGATCAGCGAGGAGTCGCTGGACCTGCGCTGGTTCCCGGTCGACGAGATCCCCGACCTGTCGGACGACGCGACGCGGCGGTTGGCCAAACGTGGACAGGCCGCCCTCGGCTCTGGTTCGCGCGCGGTTGGCTAGAGTCCATTGCGTCGTTCCAGAGGGGGGATTCGGTGAGCACTTCGGCTGAGTCGCCCGTCGGCGGCACGATCGTGACGCCTGCTCGCAGACGCCGGAGGTTCACCGGGTCGGCGCTGACCTGGATCGCGGTGACCCCGTTCGCGGCGTGGGCGGTCGCCAGGGTGGCGGGGCTGGAGCGGGGGTCGCTGCCCACGCAGATCATGACCGCGACCCCGTACGCGGCGGCGGGCTCGCTGGTCCCCCTCCTGATCGCCGCGGTCGGGCGCAAACGCGCCGCCACCGCGATCGCGCTGCTCACCACGACCGCGCTCGGATTCAGCGTGCTGCCCAGGGCACTGGGCACGGCAGAGGCGACGGGCGGCCGGCCGCTCAAGGTCATGACGATCAACATGCTGTTCGGGCGGGCCGACATTGAGTCGATCATGAAGCTGGTCCGGGAGTTCGACCCCGACGTGCTGAGCACGCAGGAGCTGACGCCCGGGGCGGTCTCCGACCTGGACGCGGCCGGGCTCAAGGAGCTGATGCCGTACCGCGTGCTGGAGGACGAGTGGAGCGCCGGCGGCAGCGGGCTCTACGCCAAGCACCCCATGCGGCAGCTCCCGGACGTGGTGCCGCCGGTCGGGCACAAGATGCCCGCCGCGCTGGTGTCGTTGCCGGGCGGAAATCCGATCGAGTTCGTGGACGTGCACCCGTACCCGCCGCTCGGCCCGAACGTCACCCACTGGAACGACACGCTGGCCGCCCTGCCGTCCGCGTCCCCCGACCGGGTGCGGATCCTGGCGGGAGACTTCAACGCCTCCCTCGACCATGCCGCGCTGCGGAAGCTGCTGGCCAGGGGGTACAAGGACGCGGCCGATCAGGTGGGGGCCGGGCTGATTCCGACCTGGCCGGCGAACAGGCGGGTGCCACCGATCATCACGATCGACCATGTGCTGGTGGATCAGCGGGTGGGCGTGCGGGAGGTCAGCGTGCGCGACGTGCCGGGGACCGACCACCGCGCCGTGCTCGCCGAGCTCACCGTCCCCTGAACGGCGCTCTCGTGCGGTGGCTCACCGCCCTCGAACGGCGCTTTCGTGCGGTCGCTCACCGTGCCCGAACGGCGCCTTCGTGCGGTCGCTCACCGTGCCCCGGAATCGTGTCGCTTACCGTGTCACCACGCTCTGATCAGCGCTCTGGTGTTGTCCCAGCCTTCGAGGCCGGGGTCCAGGCGCTCGACGTCCTGCGACGTGCGCAGACGATGCCAGCCCGGGGTGGTGGCGACCCTCCGCGGCCCGGGGGCCTGGGCGCGCAGCGCGCCCAGCACGTTCTCGTCGTCCAGGTCCGGGTCGGCCCAGGTGGGGGCGGGGAGTGCGCAGGCCAGGGCCACGGCGCCGCCGTTCTCCGCCGGGCAGATGGTGATCTCGGCCCGGCCGAGCTCCCTGAACAGCTTGCCGACGAGCAGGGGCGGCAGGTCAGGCGCGTCACCGCAGATCACGGCGGCCTGATCGGCCTTGAGCCGGCCGAGCACGGCCCGCAGCGGCTCGTCCTCAGCTATCGTGATGACCTCGGTGCCGGGCCAGACGATCTCCTCCAGGCCGGGCACGCTGGTGATCAGGACTGGGGTGACGAGCTCGAGCCCTGCGACCATCTCGTAGGTGTCCTCGGCCACCGCCTCCAGAAACTCCCCCGGGTCGACGCCCGGCGGTGCCGCCTGTGCCATGTGCTGACGTGCGAGGACCGCGGCGATGCGCGTCAACACTCCTCCGGCGCCGTGTGAGCCGCGGCGGAGAACCCTTCCAAGAACCCGCGCGCCCGCTCCGCTTTCGGATACTGTTCCACCAGCGCCCAGAACTTGGCGCCGTGGCTGGGCACGAGCAGGTGCACGAGCTCGTGGATGATCACGTAGTTGATGACCCATTCGGGCAGGCCCTTGAGGCGGGTGGAGATCCGGATCGTCCCGTTCTCCGGGGTGCAGGAGCCCCAGCGGTGCTGCTGGTTGTCGACCCAGCGCACGCTCACGGGCTGGGCCTTGCCGTCGAGATATTTCGCCGACAGCTCTTTGGCCCGCTCCAGCAGGCCCTCCTCGGTCGGCCTTCGCCGTCGTTCCTTCGCGGCCAGCCGATCCAGCATCCGGCTCACCCATTCATCCGCGTCTTCACCGCTCAGCCAGGCGGGCAGGAGCACGATCGTCTTGTCGCCGTCGCGGTAGGCGGAAACCGTACGCCGGCGACGAGAACTGCGACGAACCTCGACTGTCTCGGGGGGCACATATGCACGTTAGCCGAGACTGACGAAATTCCACAGAGGGTGGACGTTGTTTCTGCTGGTCAGATGATTAAGAGCCGGTGAATTTGGGCACGCGCCTTTCCCGATGCGCGGCCGGGCGTCCACCAGCTCGGACGGGGGTCGTGGTGGTGGGACAGGCGGGGATTCCCAGCACAGCACGGGTTCGGGGTCATGATCGTGTTGGTTCTGGGCGACTTTGGGGGGACTTGCGGCAATCGGCGCGCTTACTAAGCGATCTTCCTCGACCCGGCGCGACATCCGGCGTAGGTCATTCTTTGGGAAAGATTGATTTCCTCGATCTTTATCTGCCGTCCTGGCACTTGACGTCCACGCGGGATGGCACCGACGAGAACCCCGCGCCCGTCCACAGCTCGACCCCCGGGAGAGAAGTTATCCACAGGCCAGGCGGAACCGGCTCGGGATCTTGCTCTACCATGCGAACCTTCCCGCCATGAGGCCACGTGTGAAGCCCGCCCTCCGGCGCATCATCCGCGACGAGCACACCCTGCAATACGGGGTGCACCCCCTTCGCGCGATCAAGCTGTCCGGCCTGGCCCGATCAGTCCAGCAGTGGATCGAGGGCCTCGACGGCACCCGTGACCTGGCCCGTGTCCTGGAGGCGGCGCACACCGCCGGGCTCGACGAGTGCCGCGCCCGTTCCCTGCTCGACCAGCTCAGCGCGCAAGGCGCCCTCCACGATGCCGCCACCAGCCCGGCACCCCTGCGCGACTTCACCCTTGCCGAGCGAGACCGCATGAGACCCGATCTCGACGCCCTGGACCTGTCCTCGACCGCCCCTGACGGGGGGATCGGGCTCCTGATGCGACGGCGCGCCGCCCGGGTGCGTGTCTATGGGGC
>NZ_VCKY01000235.1 GCF_005889735.1 Nonomuraea turkmeniaca | reverse complement strand
CTCCGACGGGCTGCCGTTTCCGCACCAGGTGCCCCAAGTTCCGTGCCGAGCTGACCGACGACGAGCGCAAGCGCTGCGTGGCCGTCGAGCCCGAGGTGCGGCCGCTGGGCGAGGACCAGGGCGCGGCCTGCCACTACGCCGAACGGCGTGAAGTCGTTTAGACCAGGAGGAATCGCTCGATGAAAGCAGCACGTCTTGTCGCGGCCGTGGCCGTTGTCGTGGCCCTGGGCGGGTGCGGCGGCGGGGCCGGGACAGGCCCGGGTGACGGCGCCGGCGACGACCGTACGATCAAGGCCTTCGACATCAACCTGCAGCCGCGCGACAAGATCAAGGACGGCGGGACGCTGCGGTGGGGCATCAATGAGTTCCCCGCGCAATGGAACAGGAACCACGTGGACGGCAACCTGGCCGTGGCGGCCTCGGTCAGCAATGCGCTGCTGCCGTCGCCGACGGTGTCGGACGAGAAGGCGGAGATCTCCGTCAACCGGGATTACGTGCTGGAGGCCGAGGTCACCGATCAGCGGCCCAAGCAGGTGGTGACGTACACGCTGAACCCGAAGGCGCGTTGGTCCGACGGGCGGCCGATCACGTGGGCCGACTACCAGGCGCAGTGGCAGGCGCTGAACGGGCGGGACTCGGCGTACCGCATCGCTTCGTCCACCGGCTACCAGGACATCGAGAAGGTGGCGCGGGGGAAGGACGATTTCGAGGTGGTCGTGACGTTCGCCCGGCCGTTCGGGGACTGGCAGGCGCTCTTCGGGCCGCTGCTGCCCGCCGCCACGAACCGTACGCCGGAGGCGTTCAACACCTCCTGGCTGAACAAGATCCCCGTGACGGCCGGGCCGTTCAAGTTCGGGGGGTTCGACCAGACGGCCAAGACGATCACGCTGGTCCGGGACGACGCCTGGTGGGGTGAGCGGGCCAAGCTCGACAAGATCGTTTATCGGGCGTCCGAGCAGGACTCGCTGATCGGGGCGTTCAGCAACGGCGAGCTCGACATCATCGACGTGGGACCGTCCGCCCCCGACTACGCGCGGGCCAGGGCCACGGCGGGGGCGCAGGTCCGCCAGGCGGCTGGACCCGATTTCCGGCATTTCACCTTCAATGGGTCGAGCGAGCTGTTGCGGGACCGGAACGTGCGCCAGGCGATCCAGCTGGGCGTCAACCGGCAGGCCATCGCGCAGTCCGACCTGCAGGGGCTGGACTGGCCGATCGCGCTGCTGAACAACCACTTCTTCATGAACACCCAGGAGGGCTACCAGGACAACGCCGGCGCTCTGGGGGTGTACAACCCTGGGCGGGCGCGGCAGCTTCTGGACGCGGCCGGGTGGAAGCTGAACGGGGCCGTCAGGCAGAAGAACGGCAAGACCCTGGACCTGCGGTTCGTGGTGCCGTCGGGGGTGCAGATCAGCAAGTCGGAGGGGGAGCTGGCGCAGAGCATGCTGGCGCAGATCGGGGTGAAGCTGACGATCAAGGCGGTGCCGAGTGACGACTTCTTCACCAGTTACGTGATTCCCGGGAACTTCGACATCACGCCGTTCGCCTACATCGGGACGCCGTTCCCGGTGTCCAGCAGTTACGGGATCTACGCGAACTCGCCGGACGGGAAGACGTGGAACGCGAACTTCGGGCGTACCGGGTCGGCGGCGATCGACAAGGCCATGAGCCGGGCCGCGCAGAGCCTGGACCCGGTCTCGGCGCGCGCGGCCACGAACGCGGCCGATGAGCTGATCTGGCGGGAGGTGAACGTGTTGCCGCTCTACCAGCGGCCTCAGCTGGTCGCGACCAAGGCGACGCTGGCCAACGTGGGGGCACGCGGCTTCTACGACCTCCGCTACGAGAACATCGGCTTCATGCGCTGACCCGCCGGGCGGCGCCGGCACCCGGCGGGAGGGCCCCCAGGCGGCGGGAGCGGAGCCGGGGACGGCGGGTTGTCGGTGGCGGGGGTGTAGAAAAGGCGGGTGACGACCAAGGTGGCCTGGCCTCAGATCCTCGCATGGCGCCTGCGCAGGCAGTTCGTGAGCGGCGCAGGCGCCCCCGATGCCGTGACCGTGGCCCGCAGGTTGTGCGGTGTGCAGACGCAGGTGGCCTCGTCGGCGAAGCTGGCGGTGGCGGTCAGGAGCGCCGAGCCGGACCCGGGCGAGATCGACCGCGCCCTGTGGGCCGATCGCACCCTGGCCAAGACGTGGATCATGCGCGGCACCCTGCATCTCGTCCCTGCCGACGAGTTGGCTGGTTACTGCGCGGCCCTGAGCACGTTGCGGTTCTGGGAGAAGGGGTCGTGGCAGCGCGGCCACGGCGTGACCGCCGCCGAGATCGCGGCGATCATCGAGGCGGTCCCGCAGGTGCTGGCCGACGGAGCCCGGCGTCCGCTGACCCGCGAAGAGCTGGTCGACGCCGTGGTGGCGGCGTCCGGCGACGCCCACTTGCGGGAGGCGCTCACGTCCGGCTGGGGCGCCCTGCTCAAGCCGCTGAGCCGCCTGGGTGAGCTGTGCTACGGCCCGCCCCGTGAGGGCAGGGTGACGTTCACCGCCCCGCGTGCCTGGCTCCCCGATTGGCCGTCCGAGCTCCCGCCGTTCGAGGAGGCGGGCGTACACGTGGCGCGTGCGTTCCTCGGCGCGCACGGCCCGGCGACACCGGAGATGTTCGACACCTGGCTGTTCGGCGGCGTGGCCAGGAAGGCGGTGCTGAAGGGCTGGTTCCGCGACCTGGCGCCGGAGCTGACCGAGGTCGAGACCGACGACGGGATGACCCTGCTCGCGCTGACCGAGCACCTGGACGACCTGGCGAGCACCCGGCCGTCCGCCGAGGTCCACTTGCTGCCGGGTTTCGACCAATACATTCTGGCCGCTCCGCGCGCGCTGGCCCCGCTCGTCCCGCCGCCGCTCAAGCCCAAGGTCAGCCGCCAGGCAGGCTGGATCTCTCCCGTTGTCGTCCACGAGGGCCGGGGGGCGGGCGTCTGGGAGGCCAAGAACGGCGACATCACGCTGGACCTCTCCGCCCCGGTGCCCCAGGCGCCGCTGGACGAGGCCGTCGCCCGCGTGCGCAGCCTTCTGAGACCCCCAGGAGCCTCGTGAGACCGTCGGCCTCTTGAGATCTTAGGAGCCCCTGAGACCGCAGGAGCCGGCTAGGACGTGGTGCCCGCCATGACGCGGTCGACGATGCCCTTGCTGCCCTCCTCACGGGCGCAGTGAGCGCAGCAGTACCAATGATCGGCCGACTGGACTCCATGTCCGATGACCTTGGTGCCGCAGTGCTCGCAGATGGGCGCCATCGCCTCGATCGCGCACTGGAAGCAGTCGAAGGTGTGCACCGCCCCCTGCGCGTGCACCTCGAACGCCATGTCGTAGTCGTTGCCGCAGGTCTCGCAGACAGCCATGGTGATCCCCTTTGCAGTCGAGTCCGCCCGGGGGGATACCCCGTTCCGTGCTCTCCTTTCCCCAAAGGACCACCATATTCAGGCCGTTCCCGCCGTCACGATCGTTCCACCGCGAAGCGGGCCACGAGCGGCAACCCGAGCAGCCCGAGCGCGGCCAGCGCCACGGGCAGGCCGACCCACCCGCTCAGCCCGGCCACGAGCAGCGGGCTGACCACGAATCCCGTGTACGAGATCGTGGACACGCCCCACACCAGCGTCCCGCTCGGATCGGCTGCGGCCGAACGGCTGAGCAGGGCGGGCACCAGCGGCCCGAGCGCCAGCCCGGTCACCGCGAACCCCACCATGGAGGTCGCCACATTCCCGCCCAGCCCGGCCAGCGCGATGCCCGCACCGCCGCCTGCCCCCGCCACCAGGTACATCATCCTGAGCGGCACCCGTGGGAGCGCCTGCACGATGAGCCGCCCAGTGGTGAGCGCGCCCATGTAGACCGCGGGTGCGGCGCTCGACACGAGCGGCGTGGCGCCGCGATGTTCCTCCAGCAGCAGCACCGACCACTGCTCGACCGAGTTCTCGATGATGAGCACGCACGCGGCCAGCACCCCGAGTACGACGGCGAGTCCCCAGAGCCCGCGCCTGTCGGTGTGCGAGGAGGATTCGGCCACCGCACGCCCCATGGGCAACGCCAGCAGCGACAGCGACGTGACGACGATGATCATCGTGATGGCCGCGAGCACCGTGCCGACGCCGTACCCGAGCGAGCGGGCCAGCCCCGTGGCCGGCGCGGCCGCGATGACTCCGACCGGGAAGGCGGCGTGCACGGGCTGGAAGAGCCGGCGGCCGGTCTCGCGTTCGACCCGCCCGGTGGTCAGGTTGAGCGCGATGTCCAGCGCGCCGCTGGTGGCGCCCACCAGCAGCAGGGCCGCCGCCAGCTGCCAAAGCGAGCCGGCCAGACCGATGCCGGCCACGCTGAGCGCGAACAATATCGTGGTCACCATCAGGGCGGACCGCTCCCGTCCCCGCGCCAGCCGTCCGGTGAGGGCCATCGCGGGAAGTGCCCCCACGGGTACGGCGCTCAGCGCCAGCCCGAGGTCGCCCGCCGAGATGCCCAGCTCCAGCTTGATGGCAGGCAGCAGAGCCGACCAGGAGCCCCAGAACACGGCCCAGGCCGCGCAGACCGCGATGAGCGGCATCCACCACCCCTTGCAATTACGGTTAAGTCACAGTAAAGATCATCGATGTTCTTAATATCCCCTGTCGAAGGGAAACCGTGCTCACGCGAACGGTCATCGCGGCCGCCCTGATCGCCGCCGGAATCGCCACCATCCCCTCCTCGGCGTACGCCGCCACGGCGCGCTACACGCCCGAGCGCATCTGCGGCCCCGGCTTCCACCGCGTCAAGGACGGGCACCGGGCGATGAAGACGCCCGGTGGCGCCGTGTTCGGGCACGTGTACCTCATGTACAGCAAGCGCGCCGGCAAGAACTGCGTGGCCGCGGTCAAGACCGCCTACCTGGGCGTACGCTCGGTGACCGGCGCCTACCTCGAGGTGCGAGGCGGCGGCAAGTCGCAGGACCAGCAGAAGTACCGCTACTACGCCGAGACCGGCCACCTCGACGGCAGCTGGAAGTGCGTGCGGTACGCCGGCTGGACCCGCGACCCCGACGGCCGTGTCGAGGCGTGGGGCGGCCGCCAGAAGTGGGGCAACTGCCTGGGCTGACCATCCTCGCCCAATGTTTTTCCGCCGACGTTGTCACAACGGGGAGGCCTGCCCCGTCCTGTCACTGAAAGAGCGGAAACTGAGGAGGCTCACATGACGCAGCGGATCAACATCGCCAGGCACATTCCCGAGATCTACCACCACTTCCTGGCGGTGGAGAAGATCCTGCACGACAGCGAGCTGCCGACCGCCACCATCGAGCTCGTCAAGTTGCGCGCCAGCCAGATCAACGGCTGCGGCTACTGCGTGGACATGCACAGCCGCGACATGAAGAAGGCCGGAGAGAGCGACGAGCGCGTGTGGATGGTGGCGGTCTGGCGCGAGGCCACGGTGTTCACCCCCGCCGAGCGGGCCGCGCTCGCCCTGACGGAAGAGGCGACCAGGCTGCCCGACCGCGAAGCCGTGCCGGACGCCGTGTGGCAGCAGGCGAGCGAGCACTACAGCGAGAAGCAGCTCGCGCTGCTGATCGCGGCTGTCGCGATGATCAACGCCTGGAACCGGATCGGTGTCACCGCCCGGCTCACACCAGGTGCCTGATCTCGTAGAAATCCATTGAGCCGGACGGGCCCTCCGGCTAGGTTGGCGCGCATGGCGGACGGCAAGCGTTCGCCAAGCCGCCGCCAAGCGGCGCGGCGCACAGTGGTTGAGAGGAGAACGACGCGCTTCGGAAGGGGGAGACCATGAAACGCGTCAGAGTCATCAAGGCTACGGTCAGGCGGCGCCCAGGGCCGGTCATGGAGTTGGACCTGCGTTCACCGGCAGGTCGCCGACTTCCCTATTGACTTGCTCCTTACAGCAAACTTACGGGGGTATCTGTAGACAACATAGGTAACAAGAACATCACGGGGGGGTTCACGATGAAGAGGCTTGTGGCGGTGCCGCCACACATTGCCAGGCACACGGTCCGCGACATTCGGTCGGCAGACCGCCGCAAGCCGCCCGCCGACCCCAAGGTGATCGATTTGCGGGCCTACACCGGCAGGAACGTGATCCGTTTCCCCAACGGCCCCACGCCTGCCGCCTAGCCCGCAGCACGACCCAGGCCGGCCCACGTTTGATGTGTGCTGCGACCTGGGTCTCCGTCTGTCAGGAGGCGTAGAGCTTCTTGGTGTACGACTCGCCGTAGTAGCTCTCGAGCGCCTCGAGGCTCTCCTCGACCTTCTGCACGTCCTTGACCAGCCTCGCGTGCGAGGGCAGGCCGTCGCCCCAGGTGTCCGGCTTCCACAACCCGGAGCGCAGGAACGCCTTCGCGCAGTGGAAGAAGATCTGCTCGATCTCCACGACGAGGGCGAGTTGCGGGCGGTGGCCCTTGACGATCATCTCATCGAAGAACGGGGCTTCGCGGACGAGCCGGGCACGGCCGTTGACGCGGAGGGTCTCGTTACGGCCGGGGATGAGAAAGATCAACCCTACGTGCGGATTTTTGAGGATATTGAGGAATCCGTCCGCTCTGCGATTCCCGGGGCGGTCCGGGATGGCGATCGTGGCGTCGTCGATGACGTGGACGAACCCGGCAGGGTCGCCCTTGGGCGAGACGTCACAGTTGCCCTGGTCGTCGGAGGTGGCGATCAGGCAGAACGGCGAAGCCGCCAGCCACTGCAGGTCACGCTCGTGCAGGCGGACACGTTCCTTGGTCGCCGCCCTCGGCATGACCTCCCCCAGCAGCTCGCGCAGCTCGGCCTCGGACTCGATCTCCGCCCAGCTCATACACTCTCCCTTCGATTCTCCTCCAATCCTGCCAGAAAACCGATCAAAAATCCGATATATCCCATTGGGCGAGACCTGGCAGCTCACCAGCGGCGGGCGTGCGCCATCGCTCCCAGGTACGCGTCCCGCTCCACCGCGAACCTGCCCGGGTCCATCCCCTGCCGTTCGGCCCGCAGGTGCAGCATGGTCAGCTCGGTCGCCGCCTGCTGGTAGTCGCTCATGGCCCGCCCGAGCCCGACTCCCCTGGCCCACCTGCGGGCCGCCTTGCGTGCCGACAACGTGCTGAGCATCCGGACGTCCTGGTCGGTGACCAGCCCGGTCGGCCGGTATCCGGGCAGGTAGACGGACATCTTGCCGATGAGCTGGCGGCGTTCGACGACGGTCACGACGATGAGCAGGACGAGCGCCGCCATGATCACCAGGTAGGCCACGCCCAGCCAGGCCAGCGACCCCGTTGTGGCCGAGCCGTTCCAGAGCGCGTGCAGGAACACCGCGCCGAGATAGCCGAGCGGGATCGCGGCGAACCTGGCAGGCGTGCGGCGGGTGAGCGCGTACGCGACGCCGAGGCCGATCATCGAGGTGTACACGGGGTGACCTAGAGGGTCGATCAACCCGCGCAACACGAACAGCTGGATCGCGCCGCTGACGCCGTCCTCGCCGAACGCCAGCAGGTAGTAGCCGACGTTCTCCACGGCGGCGAAGCCCAGGCCGGCCATGGAGGCGTAGACGATGCCGTCGGTCAGGCCGTCGATCTCGTGCCTCCTGCGCAGGAGCAGCAGCAGTGCCGACCCCTTGAGCGCCTCCTCGATCACGGGGGCCAGCAGGACGGTGCCGACGTCCTCGGCGACCGCGGCGCCGTACCCGGCCCTGACGAACAGTTGCTGCCCGAGGAGCGTGAACCCCACGGCCATCACGACGGCCACCCCCGCGCCCCACGCGAACGCGAACGCCAGGTGCAGCTTCGGCTCAGGCTCCAGCCGGTCGAGCGAGAGCACCGCCGCCAGCAGCACCGGCAGGGGGGCCACCGCGAGCAACGCCGACACCACGAAGCCGGCCGGCCCGCCGGAGATCAGCATGAGGGCGAGCACGAGCAGCGCGAGGATGCCCGAGACGACCAAGCCGATCAGCAGCGCCTTGCTGGGGCGCTGGGCGAATGGGGGAGCTGTCATGGGGTGCGCCTCTCTTCCCGTCCGGTCCGCCCACTATGCGCCCAGCGCATCGACAGGCACTTAACGATCGCTTGATTCCCGGTAGTACGGATCCGCCACGCTGGGCTCACCTTCCGTGTACGAATACACCTCCCGGCCGGAGATGAACACCCTCAGCGCCCGGCTCATGACGTCCAGCGGGTCACCGGACCAGATGACCACGTCGCCGTCGAGCCCCGGCCGCAGCGCGCCGACCCGGTCGTCGATGCCCATGATGCGGGCCGGGTTCAAGGTGATCGACCGCAGCGCCGTGTCGCGGTCGAGCCCTTCCTTGACCGCCAGCGTGGCCTGGTGGACGAGGAAGTGGATCGGCACGACGGGGTGGTCGGTGGTGATGGCCAGCTCGACCCCGGCTCGCGCCAGGATGCCGGGGTTGCCGAGCGAGCGCTGCCGCAGCTCGACCTTCGACCGGCTGGTGAAGAGCGGTCCGATGATCACGGGAACGTTCCTGGCGGCCAGCGTGTCGGCCAGCAGATGTCCTTCGGTGCCGTGGTTGATCACCAGGCGGTAGCCGAACTCGGCCGCCAGCCGCAACGCGGTCGCGATGTCGTCGGCGCGGTGCGTGTGCTGGCACCACGGCAGCTCGCCGTCCAGCACGCGGACGAGGACCTCGAGGGTGCCGTCGCGGTCGAACGGCTTGCCCTCGTCCGCCGCGGCGGCCTTCCTGGCCTTGTAGTCCTGGGCCTTCATGAACGCGTCGCGGATCACCGCGGCGATGCCCTGGCGGGTGGAGGGCAGCTTCTTCTGGTCGCCGTACACGCGCTTGGGGTTCTCGCCGAGTGCGCTCTTGACGCTCACCGGCTCCTTGATCAGCATGTCGTCGACCGTCCGGCCCCAGCACTTGACCGCGACCGTCTGGCCGCCGATCGGGTTGCCGGAGCCGGGCTTGATCACCGCGGTGGTGACGCCGCCGGAGAGCGCGTCGGCGAAGGCGAGGTCGGCCGGGTTGATCGCGTCGAGGGCGCGCAGGCGGGCGCCGTTGGGGTCGGTCATCTCGTTGGTGTCGCTGCCGGCCCATCCCTCGGCCTCCTCGTGCACGCCGAGGTGGCCGTGGGCCTCGACGAAGCCGGGCAGCACCCAGCCCCCCGCGGCGTCCACGACCTGGAATCGGTCGGGGATCCGCACGTCCGCGCCGACGTCGGCGATCTTTCCGTCCGCGATGAGAACGACCCCGCCGTCGATGGGGGCACCGTCGACCGGCACGACATATCCACCAGAAATAGCAAAATTCACAACTCGTAACTTATCGGGCAGTGGGTAGGTGGCCAGAATGATCGCGAAACTGTACGAGCGATGGCTGCTCGAGATGTGGAACGGAGACTTTCCACTCGCCCACGACCTCGTCACTCCCGGCTTCGTCGGCCACTGGCCCGGCATGGACGTACACGGGCCCGACGGGCTGGTGCAGGCGCTGGAGCAGGGACACGCGCCGTTCGACGACGTCACGGTCACGCTGGATGTCGGCCCGATCGTGGACGGGGACCGGGTGGCGGCCCGGTGGACGTTCGCCGGGGCGTATCGGGGCGGCCTGCCCGGCGCGGGCGCCGCGGCGGGAACCAGGGTGGCCTTCAGCGGGCACGACCTCCTGCGGGCCGAGGACGGCAGGTTCGCCGAGTACTGGGTGATCTCGGACGCCCAGACGTTCAACCGGCAGCTTCAGATAGGCTGATACGTCTCCAACCCCGATGGAGGACGATCAGTTGCCGCAGGAACACGGGCCGGGCACGGGACCGAGGTCGCTGACGGACGAGGAGATGTCGCAGCTCCTGGCGCAGCAGCGATTCGGCGCGCTGGCGACCAACCAGAACAGCGGCCACCCCCACCTGTCCACCGTCCTCTACACGTGGGACCCGCGCCAGCGGGTGATCCGGATCTCGACCATCGCCGACCGGCTCAAGGTGCGCCAGCTGCACAAGGACCCGAGCTGCGCTCTCTATGTGACCAGCGACGACTTCTGGTCGTACGCCGTGGCCGAAGGTGAGGCGGAGCTGTCGCCGGTGACCTCGGAGCCCGGGGACGAGGTGGGCATGGAGTTGCTCGCCATGCAGGCGGGACTGGCCGACGAGGCGGCGTTCCTGCGGCAGATGGTGACCGATCGGCGGCTGGTGATCAGACTCAGGGCGGCACGGTTGTACGGGACCGCTCTCTCCGTCTAGCGCGGCTCCGGTTGTAGGCCACCGAAGCGATCACAACCAGCATGAGCCCCAGGTCGATGGCGGCCGACCAGCGCATGGCCGCGACGTGGCCGCCGTCCCGCGCGACCGCGAAGAACACCGCGCCGATCACCGCCACCCCGCCCGCGCCCGCGAACTGCTGCGCCGTGCTCAGCATTCCGGAGCCGATCCCGGCCTGGTGCGGCTCGACCTCCACCAGCGCCGCCCCGATGAGCTGCGGCAGGACCAGGCCGTTGCCGGCGCCGACGAGCATGAGCGCGGCCATGACGTACGGCAGCCCGAGACCGGCCGCGGCCACCACCAGGCCGAGCCCGAGCACCGTGACCGTGCCGCCGATCATGACGACGATGAGCCCGTACCTCCTGACGAGCCGCGTCCCGAGCACCGAGGTGACCGAGAACAGCACCCCCATCGGCGCGAACGCCAGCCCCGCCTGGAACGCCGTCAGCCCCATCCCGGCCTGCAACAGCAGCGTCAGCGTGAACATGAACGCGGCGAAGTACGCCATGAACGCCACGATCGACCCGACGCCCGCCAGGTAGGAGTGGACCTTGAGCAGCTCCAGGTCCAGCACCGGCTGCCCGCCGCGCGCCCCCAGCACCCGCTGCCGGCGCCACGTCAGCGCGAACACCGGGACGCTCGCCGCCATGCTGACCCAGGTCCACGCGGGCCAGCCCAGGCTGTTGCCGAGGCCGAGCGGCACCAGCACCAGCGCCAGGCCGGCTGCCAGGCCCGCCGCGCCCGGCAGGTCCAGCTTCGGCCGGCGGGCCATGTCGACCTCCGGAAGCAGCCACGCCGCCAGCGGCACGACGACCAGGCCGACGGGCAGGTTGATGAGGAAGACGATCCGCCAGCCGAGGCCGAACACGTCGGCCGTCAGCAGCAGGCCGCCCAGCACCTGCCCGGCGATCGACCCCAGACCGCCGACCGCGCCGTACCAGCCGACAGCCCTGCTCCGCTCCTGCGGCGGGTACACGGCCGAGATCGTCGCCAGCACCTGCGGCACCATCGCCGCACCCGCCAGGCCCTGCAGGAGTCGGGCCGCGACCAGCTGGGCCGGGTTCACGGCGATCCCGCACAACACGGAGGCGACGGTGAACGCGGTCACGCCCCAGATGAACAGGCGCCGGTAACCGTAGCGGTCGCCCAGCCGGCCTCCGGTGATCATGCCGGCCGCGTACGTGAAGGCGTAGCCGCCGACGATCAGCTCCAGGGCTGCGGGCCCGGCGTGCAGGTCGTGCTCGATGGACGGGGCGGCCACGTTGACGACGAAGAAGTCGAACTGGGCCATGAACCATGCGGAGAGGAGGATGGCCAGCGTACCGGCAGATCTCACGACATTCAGGCTAGATCGTCAGCATCGCGTGATCTCCACCGGCCCGCCGCAGGCGGCGTGTCGTTTGCTCATCACCCTGGCATCGCGGGTCTACTCTGCTCTCAACTCGTGGTCACACACTCTTGTCACCGTCGGTCCGTAGGCCTCTCCCCGACCGGAGGAGACCCATGTTCCGACGTGTCGTCCTCATCCTCGCCACCACACTGTCCACCCTCGCGTTCCCCCTCACAGCGGCCACTGCCGCGCCGGCGGTCGTCAACGTCGCGCACCGGGGAGCGTCCGCGTACGCTCCCGAGAACACGATCATCGCCTTCGAGCTGGCCGACGAGCAGCAGGCCGACATGTTCGAGCTCGACGTCCAGGAGACCGAGGACCACAAACTGGTCCTGATGCACGACACCACCCTGTCCCGCACCACCGACGTGGAGCGGGTCTTCCCCGGCCTGTCGCCGTGGAACGTCGGTGACCTCACGCTCGCGCAGATCCGCAAGCTGGACGCCGGCTCGTGGTTCAGCGGCGAGTACGCCGGCGAGCCGGTGCCCACGCTGGGTGAGACGCTGGACGCAATGAGCGGCTCCGGCATGGGCCTCCTACTGGAGGTCAAGAAGCCGGAGCTCTACCCGGGGATCGAGCAGCGCATCGCCGACGAGCTCCGCCGCCATCCCGGCTGGCTCGCGCCGGGGCGGCTGGTGGTGCAGTCGTTCAGCTGGGAATCGATGCGGCGGTTCCACCGGCTGCTGCCCGACGTGCCGATCGGGCTCCTCGGCACGCCGTCCACCGCCGACCTACCCGGGCTGGCGACGTTCGCCGACCAGATCAACCCGCCGTACCCGACGCTCACGGCGTCGTACGTGCGCCGCGTGCACGGCCTCGGCATGCGGGTGCTGACCTGGACGGTGGACAACCCGGACGTCATGCGCCGGATGCTGGCCTACCGCGTGGACGGCATCATCACCAACCGACCCGGCGTGCTGGCCGAGCTGCTCGACACCTGATGTCCGAACGGCGTGGACCGCCGGCCGGATGCGGTTCGGCGCGACCCGTGCATCCACGCGGAGAGTGGGGAGCCGCGAGCCGGCTCCCCACTCCCGTCGATCTCGATCCATGGCCATTCAGCCATGGCGCGTGTCCTGCCCAGGATCAGCTGCAGCCGCTGGTGGACCCGCAGCCCTCGCAGACGTAACAGCTGCCGGCCGCACGCATCTTGGTGCCGCAGGTCATGCAGAGCGGCGCGTCGGCTGTGAAGCGCTGGTGGCTCTCCAGCGTCAGCTCCTGAGCCGCCGGCCCCGGGTTGGTCTCCTTCGGCTTCTCCTCGATCGGAGCCGACTGGGCCAGCGCCTCCCGGTCCACCGTCTCCTGGAGCGCCGCCGGGTCCTCACCACGCTGCTGCGCGGCCCGCTCCGTCGCCGAGAAGATGCCCAGGGCCGCCCGCTCGTCGTACGGCAGGTGGTCCAGGGCGAGGCGGCGGAAGATGTAGTCCATCACCGACGTCGCCATGCGGATGTCCGGGTCGTCCGTCATGCCGGCCGGCTCGAACCGCATGTTCACGAACTTGCTCATGTACGTCTCCAGCGGCACGCCGTACTGGAGACCGATGGAGATCGCGACGGAGAACGCGTCCATGACGCCCGCCAGGGTCGAACCCTGCTTGGACATCTTGAGGAACACCTCGCCGAGCCCGTCGTCGGGGTAGGACGAAGCGGTCATGTAGCCCTTGGCGCCGCCCACCGTGAAGCGGGTGGTCATGCTCGGCCGCTGGTTGGGCATGCGCCGCCGGGTCGGCCGGTTGACCTCGATGACCTTGACCTCGGGCTCCTTGGCCGCCTCTTCCTTCTTGGCGCCGTTGCCGGCCGACAGCGGCTGGCCGACCTTGCAGTTGTCGCGGTAGACGGCAAGCGCCTTGAGCCCGAGGGTCCAGCCCTCCATGTAGACCTGCTCGATGTCGTCGATCGTGGCCGACTCGGGCAGGTTGACCGTCTTGGAGATGGCGCCGGACAGGAACGGCTGGGTGGCGGCCATCATGCGGACGTGCCCCATCGGCGCGATCGCCCGCTCGCCCATCGCGCAGTCGAACACCTCGTAGTGCTCCTTGCGCAGGCCCGGCGCGTCGACGACGTGGCCGTGCTCGGCGATGTACTCGACGATGGCCTCGATCTGCTCCTGCTGGTAGCCGAGCTGCTTGAGTGCCCGCGGGATCGTCTGGTTGACGATCTGCATGGAGCCGCCGCCGACGAGCTTCTTGAACTTGACCAGCGCCAGGTCCGGCTCGATGCCGGTCGTGTCGCAGTCCATCATCAGCCCGATCGTGCCGGTCGGGGCCAGGAGGCTCGCCTGGGCGTTGCGGTAGCCGTTCTTCTCGCCGAGCTTGAGGCACTCCGACCACTGGCGTGAAGCCTCGGTGTGGATCTTGGCGTCCATCGACCCGATCGTGCGCAGGTTGTCGTTCGCCGCCGCGTGCTTGCGCATGACGCGCTTGTGCGGCTCGGCGTTCCTGGCATATCCGTCGTACGCCCCCACGACCCCGGCCAGCTCAGCACTGCGGCGGTAGGAGACGCCGGTCATCAGCGACGTGATCGCCCCCGCCACGGCCCGGCCGCCGTCGGAGTCGTAGGCGTGGCCGGTCGCCATCAGCAGCGCGCCGAGGTTGGCGTAGCCGATGCCGAGCTGCCGATACGCCCGCGTGGTCTCGCCGATCTTCTCCGTCGGGAAGTCGGCGAACGTGATCGAGATGTCCATCGCGGTGATGATCAGCTCCGTCAGCTTGACGAAGTCGGCGACGTTGAAGGAGTTGTCGTCCTTCAGGAACTTCAGCAGGTTGATGCTGGCCAGGTTGCAGGAGGAGTTGTCCAGGTGGACGTACTCGCTGCACGGGTTGCTGGCGGTGATCCGCCCCGTTTCGGGGGTGGTGTGCCAGTCGTTGATCGTGTCGTCGTACTGCACACCCGGGTCGGCGCATTCCCAGGCGGCCTTGGCCATCTTGCGGAACAGGTCCTTGGCGTCGACCGTCTCGATCACCTCGCCGGTGAGGCGGGCCCGCAGGCCGAACTTCTCGCCCTTCTCGACGGCCCGCATGAACTCGTCGGAGACGCGCACCGAGTTATTGGCGTTCTGGTATTGGACGGAGACGATGTCCTTGCCGCCCAGGTCCATGTCGAACCCGGCGTCCCGCAGCGCGCGGATCTTGTCCTCCTCGCGCGCCTTCGTCTCGATGAACTCCTCGATGTCGGGGTGATCGACGTCGAGCACGACCATCTTGGCCGCCCGGCGCGTGGCGCCACCGGACTTGATCGTCCCCGCGGACGCGTCCGCGCCGCGCATGAAGCTCACCGGCCCGCTGGCCGTGCCGCCGCTGCTGAGCAACTCCTTCGAGGAGCGGATGCGGGACAGGTTGACGCCTGACCCCGAGCCGCCCTTGAAGATCACACCCTCTTCCTTGTACCACTCCAGGATCGACTCCATCTGGTCGTCCACGGAGAGGATGAAACAAGCGCTCACCTGCTGGGGTGACTGGGTGCCCACGTTGAACCACACCGGCGAGTTGAACGCGAACACCTGGTGCGCCAGCGCGTGCTTCAGCTCGTGATCGAAGATCTCGGCATCCTCGTCACTGGCGAAGTAGCCGTGCTCGATCCCGGTGCGCGTGTAGACGCCGACGACCCGGTCGATCAGCTGCTTCAGGCTCCACTCGCGCTGCGGGGTGCCCACGGCGCCGCGGAAGTATTTGGTGGTCACGATGTTGGCCGCGTTGACCGACCAGAACTCGGGGAACTCGACGCCCCGCTGCTCGAAGTTGATCGAGCCGTCGCGCCAGTTCGTCATGACGACGTCGCGGCGCTCCCACTGGATCTCGTCATACGGGTGCACGCCGGGCTTGGTGAAGATCCGCTTCATCTTCAGCCCCTTACGCGGACGCTTCCCCCCGCGCGCGACTGAACCGCTGGCCGTCTCCGTCATGACTCCCCCTTCTCCGCCTTCAACTGTGAGATCTCGGCCTCGAAGTCCGCCAGGCTCTCGAAACCGCGATACACCGATGCGAAACGCAGGTAGGCCACCTCGTCGAGCTCCCGCAGCGGGCCTAGGATCGCCAGGCCCACCTCGTTGGAGGGGAGCTCGGCCGCGCCCTTGGCCCTGATGGCCTCCTCAACCCGCTGCCCGAGCTGCGCCAGTGAGTCCTCGCTGACCGGTCTTCCCTGGCAGGCCCGCCGTACGCCCGCGACGACCTTGTCCCGCGAGAACGGCTCCGTCACTCCACTGCGCTTGCTCACCATGAGCAGCACGGTCTCCTGCGTGGTGAACCGGCGGCCGCACTCCGGGCACGTGCGCCGGCGCCTGATGGCCGCGCCGTCGTCCGTCGAGCGGCTGTCGATGACCCTGGTGTCAGGGTGGCGACAGAACGGACAGTGCACGCTTCGCCTCCTCGACCCGCGGCCACCACACACACAAAACCGTTGTGACGGGACGCTCACGCACGCTCCAAGGCTAGCCATGGAGCGGTCACGGAAACACAAGGTGTGGTGAACTACATCGGTGTAACTACTAGATGTTGTGGTCCAACCGTAGAAGCGCTCGACCATGAACGCAAGTTGAGCGGGCCCATCCGGCTGAAGTCGCTGATCAGCCCGCAGTCGTCCCCAAGCTCGGGCGTGTCGGCGTCGCTACCGGACACGGCGGAGGCGGGTGGCGTCACACGGGTTGCTCGGGATCGCGTCCGTGAACAAACCTCACAACAGTACCGGAGGGCGACCCATCGCTCTGCCGCCCCTCCGGTCGACCTTCACCAGCGTCGCCCCGATGAGCTGGGACGAGACCAGGCCGTTCGCCGGCGCCGTGCGAGCATGAGCGCGGCCATGACACACACGGCAGCCCACGGCCGGCCGCGGCCACCGCCGGGCCGAGCCCGAGCACCGTGACTGCGCGCCGATCAGCGCACCACCCCGCCGCCGATCAGCGCACCACCCCGGCGATGTCCCTCGGCACGTAGAGGCGGGTGCCGGGATGAATGATCGGGTCCGGCAGTCCGTTCAGGCGCTTGATCTCCTCCACCACGGCTCCGGGATCGTCGCCCCCCGAGAGCACGTCGGCGATCGCCCACAGCGTGTCCCCGTGACGGACCTCCACCCATGGCAGCCCCGCGGTGCTGGGAACCACGACCTGCACCGCCGCATGGCTGACGGCACGCGTCCCGAGCCAGAATCCAACCAGCGACAGTAACGCCACCGCCCCGACCAGCACGACCCGCCCCCGGCGAGTCAACCGAACCGGCGGCGGCGCGGGACGGCGCTCGAGCCGTGCCGCCGCCCGCCGATCACGCCGCCCAATGCCCCGGCGCCTCCACCGCCGACCAGTCCCTTTCGCGCCGCCGCCCCGCCGCCGACGTGTCCCAGGCG
>NZ_VCKY01000234.1 GCF_005889735.1 Nonomuraea turkmeniaca | reverse complement strand
AGATGTCTATAAGAGACAGGCCCTGCGGGCTCGCCGAAGCGCGGGCAGAGATCCCGGGATCCGGAAGGTGACGGGACCGGGGTAGGGTGCGGGCTGGGGCGGTTTCGCGGTGAGCATATGCGGGAATCGGCGTGCGGCGCGGGGCGCTCTTGCTGGGGGAGGAGGTGGGATCCCCCACATGGCCATGATGGGTGGCGGCTTCGGGCCCCATGTGATGGCGTCGTTGCGGCGCGACGACTCCGTGACCAAACAGCGGCTGCGTCCCGGCACGGTCCGGCGCATCGCCCGGTACGCGCGCCCGTACACGAGGCAGGTCGCGGCGTTCCTGGTCCTCGTCGTGGCGGGCGCGGTCATCGTGATCGCGAACCCGCTGCTGATGAAGGCGATCATCGACGACGGCATCCTGCCCAAGCAGCCCGGCGTCGTGGTCGGGCTGGCCGTGGCGATCGCCGTGCTGGCGCTGGTGGACGCCGGGCTGACGCTGGTGCAGCGGTGGTTCTCGGCCCGCATCGGCGAGGGCCTGATCTACGACCTGCGCACCGAGGTGTTCGACCACGTGCAGCGCATGCCGGTGGCGTTCTTCATGCGGGCGCAGACGGGTGCGCTGGTGAGCAGGCTCAACACCGACGTGATCGGCGCCCAGCGCGCCATCACGAGCACGCTGTCGTCGGTGGTCTCCAACGTGGTCAGCCTGGTCCTGGTGCTGGGCGCCATGCTGGTGCTGTCGTGGCAGGTGACACTGGTCGCGCTGGTGCTGCTGCCGATCTTCATCGTGCCCGCCAAGTTCGTCGGCCGCCGCATGTCGGCGCTGACCCGCGAGCAGATGCAGCTGGACGCCGAGATGAGCTCGGTCACGACCGAGCGGTTCAACGTGGCCGGCGCCATGGTCGCCAAACTGTACGGCCGCCCCGAGGACGACGCGTACATGTTCAGCAGCCGCGCCGCCAGGGTGCGCGACGTCGGTGTGACGGTCGGCATGTACGGCACCGTGTTCAGGGTCGCGCTCGGCCTCGTGGCGGCGCTGGCCACCGCTCTGGTGTACGGCATCGGCGGCGTCCTGTCCGTCTCCGGCGTGTTCGAGCTGGGCACCCTGGTGGCCCTGGCCGCGTTGCTGATGCGCCTGTACGGCCCTCTCACGTCGCTGTCGAACGTGCACGTCGACGTGATGACCGCGCTCGTCAGCTTCGACCGCGTCTTCGAGATCCTCGACCTCCGGCCCATGGTGGCGGAGAAACCGGATGCCGTGCCGGTGCCGGACGGCCCCGTGACGATCGAGTTCGACGACGTGCGGTTCCGCTACCCGGCCGCCGAGGAGGTCTCGCTGGCCTCCCTGGAGTCGGTGGCCAGGCAGGACACGGGCCCGTCGCACCCGGTGCTGAAGGGCGTGTCGTTCACCGCCCGCCCTGGGCAGCTGATCGCCCTGGTCGGCCACTCCGGCGCGGGCAAGACCACGATCACCTCGCTGGTGTCCCGCCTGTACGACGTCAACGAGGGCGCCGTCCGGATCAACGGCCTCGACGTGCGCGACGCCACGCTGACCTCGCTGCGCGACACCGTGGGCGTGGTCATGCAGGACGCTCACCTCTACCACGACACGATCGGGGCCAACCTCCGATACGCCAGGCCGGAGGCGGGTGACGAAGAGATCTGGGAGGCTCTCAGGGCCGCGCAGATCGGTGACCTCGTCGAGAGCCTGCCCGACCGGTTGGAGACGGTGGTCGGTGACCGCGGCTACCGGCTGTCGGGCGGGGAGAAGCAGCGGCTCGCGCTGGCCAGGCTGCTGCTGAAGGCGCCGCGCGTGGTCGTGCTCGACGAGGCCACCGCGCACCTGGACTCCGAGTCGGAGGCGGCGGTGCAGAAGGCGCTGAAGACAGCCCTGGAGGGCCGTACGTCGCTGGTCATCGCGCACCGGCTGTCGACGATCAGGGAGGCCGACGAGATCCTCGTCGTGCACGAGGGGCGCGTCGCCGAGCGCGGACGTCACGAGGAGTTGCTCGACCGCGGCGGCCTGTACGCCGAGCTCTACCGCACCCAGTTCAGCTCTTCGGGTAGCCCAGCCGCTTGAGCTCCTCGCGCCCCACCTTCTCCACCAGCTCCAGGTCGTCCGGCCGGAGGCGGGTGCGCCAGGAGCCGACCTTCGGCGCGCGGGTGTAGAGGGCGACCTTGGGCACCCGCGTCTCCAGGAACTCCGTCAGCGTGGTCACCGCATGCCCCGGTTCGAGCACCAGGTCCTCGTAGCGGATCGTCAGCAGTTGCTCCGCGGGCAGCGTCCTGCGCAGCTCGGCGCTCAGGCGAACGGCGCTGCGCCAGCGCAGGGCGCATTTGCCGGCCGCCGGCATGGCCTTCCACCGGTCGAGGTGCTCGTCCTTGTTGACGCCCAGGAACGCGTTCGGGAACTCCGTCTGCTCGGTCAGCATCGCCGGCCGGAACCACGCCAGGCACGCCGGATCGGCCATCATGTCCGCCGCCACGTCCCTGCCGTCCCTGATGAGCTGTACGAACCGGGCGTCGGGGAACGCCCGCAGCAGCACCGGTGCGCTGTAGATCAGGTCAGGGCTGCCGTCACCGAACCTGGTGACGTCCCCGGTGACCACGCACGGCCCGGCGCCCGTGACGCCGCCCGCCTCCCTGCACGGCTCGGCGCACTGCCCGCAGGAGCCGGGCAGCACCTGCCACGACTCGGCGAGCGCGTCGCGCATGACGCGCACGGCGCCGGACGTGCGGCCGATGGACGGTTTGCGGGCGAAGGCGTGCACCACGTGCGCCACGCTCGCGCGGCCCATCGTCACGTGGAAGCCCGGCGAGCGTTTCAGGGCGCGCGCCATCAGATCCGTGCCGGAATGCGGCGCTCCGAGCAGGAAGACCGGCCGGCGGACCTTGATGCCGTTGACCACGAGGATGTGGGGCGGAAGTCGCATACGGAGGTCAAGTGTGACACCGTTTGCCAGGTGAACGAGCCATTGTCGGTGTCGGTCCTTACGGGTGCCGGCATCTCCACCGACTCCGGCATTCCCGACTTCCGGGGCCCGCAGGGCGTGTGGACCAAGGACCCGCAGGCCGAGGCCAACGCGACCATCGACCGCTACCTGGCCGACCCCGAAGTGCGGCGCCGGTCCTGGCTGGCCAGGGTCGGGCATCCGGCGTGGACGGCCCGGCCGAACGCGGCGCACCGGGCGCTGGTCGACCTGGAGCACGCGGGCCTGCTGCGGGCTCTGATCACGCAGAACATCGACGAGCTGCACCAGCGCGCCGGCTCCGCACCGGAGAAGGTCATCGAGCTGCACGGCACCATGCACCGCGCCGAGTGCCTGTCCTGCGACCTGATCACACCGATGCCGGAGGTGCTGGCGCGGGTGGCGGCGGGCGAGGACGACCCGCCGTGCCCCCGTTGCGGCGGCATCCAGAAGGCGAACACGATCTCGTTCGGCCAGTCGCTCAAGCCCGAGGTGCTGGGCGCGGCCCTCGACGCCGCCCGCTCCTGCCAGGTGTTCGTGGCGGTCGGCACGTCGCTGACCGTGCACCCGGCCGCGGGCCTGTGCGGGGAGGCGCTGGACGCCGGCGCCCGGCTGGTGATCGTCAACGCCCAGCCCACGCCTTACGACCCCTTCGCCGATCAGGTGATCAACGAGCCGATCGGCCAGGCACTGCCCGTACTCGTCCAGGAGTTGATCGATGCAGCAAGGTGACACCGTCGCGATCGTCTCGCCGTCGGGGCCGCCCGACGCCGTCCTGCTCAAACGCGGCGTCGAGCGCCTGGAGGGCCTCGGGCTGAAGGTGGTGGTGGGCGCGCACGCGCTCGACCGGCAGGAGCTCGACTACCTGGCGGGCGACGACGCCGCCAGGGCCGCCGACCTGCAGGGCGCCTGGTGCGACCCGGCCGTCTCCGCGGTGTTCTGCTGCCGCGGCGGATACGGCGCCGGCCGGCTGCTCGACCTGCTCGACTGGGACGCCATGCGAGCGGCCGGGCCCAAGGTGCTCCTCGGGTCGAGCGACATCACGGCGCTGCACAACGCGTTCGCCATCGAGCTGGGCGTGCCCACGCTGCACGGCCCGATGTCGGCCTGCGACCTCCTCGGGGGCGAGCGGGGTCCTGAGCCGCGCACCTGGCAGAGCCTGCAGGCCGCCCTCTTCGGCGACCCCGAGCCCGTGCGGGGCGATCGGGTGCTGGCGCCGGGCCGGGCCGAGGGCGTGATGTCGGGTGGCAACCTGTCGCTGCTGGCGTCCATGTGCGGCACCCCGTGGCAGCCGTCGTTCGCCGGCAGGATCGCGTTCCTGGAGGACGTGGGGGAGGAGCCGTACCGGATCGACCGCATGCTCACCCAGCTTCTGCAGGCCGGGGCGTTCGACGGGGTGCGGGGGATCGCGCTCGGGTCGTGGGTGGACTGCGGCGACCCGTACCCCGTTCTCCACGACCGTCTGGGGCGGCTAGGAGTGCCCGTTCTGGCGGGGCTTCCGGTGGGACACGGGTCACCCCAGATGAGCATGTGGCTGGGGAGACTTGGGGTTATCGATACCGAATCGTGCTCCCTAGCTGACACGTTCAGGGATAGGGAGCAGGCAAGGTAGGAGGGACGAATCCGACAGAAAGGGACACGGCGCGTGAGCTTTTTCAAGCGTGACGGAGCCCGCCGCGAGCCCGTTCGCCGCTCGGTCGAGGACGTCGACCTCGACTCGCTGCTCGCGCTCGTCGCCGAGTCCCGCGGATACACCTGCGCATTCGCTCGCGACGGCGCCACAGTGACACTCACGGGCGACATGACGCTGGTCGTCCGGCTCAGAGGGCTGCGGCGCGAGGCCGGGCGCCGGGCCAGGGAGGACTGGCCCGTGCTGGTCTCCGAGCACCTCGCGCACGCCGTGGCCACCGCCGGCGAGCAGGTCGACGTGTGCGACCTGGAGCAGGCCGGGCCGCTGCTGCGCACCCGCGTGGAGCCGGTGGACGAGCTGGCCGACCTGACCAGGGTGGTCGGCCGCCACCTCAGCGCCGACCTGGTGGAGCTGCTCACCGTGGGCTCGCGCCCGATACGTCCCGAGGAGGCCGGGTGCTGGCCCGTGCCGACGGCGCACGCGCTCGACCTGGCCGTCGCGAACGTCCGCAGGGACGAGCGGCTGTTCGTGGAGGGCATCGAGCTGTCGGGCACGCCGGTGAGCCGGCTGACCGCACGCACGCCTTCCGCCGCCACGCATCTGCGCTGGCTGGGCGACTACCTGCAGGTGCCCGCCGACGGCGTGCTGGCCGTCCTTCCCGACCCGTACACGCTGCTCGTTCATCCCGTGGACGGCATCGGCGTGGTGCGGGCGATCGAGCGGCTGCGGGTGCACGCGCTGTGCACGGACGGGCTCAGCCAGCAGGTCTACTGGTGGCACGAGAGCCGGTTGACGCTCATCAAGGCCGACATCGTCGTCCAGCGAGGGCAGACCAGGCTCGTGGTCGCGCCCCCTCCGGAGTTCGCCCAGGTCCTGGCCCGCCTCGCCGTCTGATTACCCGCGTCCCACGTAGTCGCGCAGGTGGATCGCGGTGAGCGTGGTACCGGTTTCGACCAGCTCGGCCGGCGGACCGGCGAAGACCACCTGGCCGCCGTCGTGACCGGCCCCCGGACCCAGGTCGATGATCCAGTCGGCGTGCGCCATCACGGCCTGGTGGTGCTCGATCACGATGACCGTGTTGCCGTCCTCCACCAGCCGGTCCAGCAGGGCCAGCAGCTGGTCCACGTCGGCCAGGTGCAGGCCGGTGGTCGGCTCGTCCAGCACGTACGTCGTCCCGTTCCTGGCCATGTTGATCGCCAGCTTGAGCCGCTGCCGCTCGCCGCCGGACAGGGTGTTCAGCGGCTGCCCGAGCCCCAGATAGCCGAGGCCGACGGCGCCCAGCCGCTCCAGGATCGTCTTGGACTGCCCGGTGGTGAAGAACTCGCGGGCCTCGGCCACCGACATGGCCAGCACCTCGCTGATGTTCTTGCCGCGCAGCGTGTACGTCAGCACCTCGGGCGTGAACCGCTTGCCCTCGCACTTCTCGCACACCGACGCCACCCCGGCCATCATCGCCAGGTCGGTGTAGATCAGGCCGATGCCCTTGCAGGTGGGGCAGGCGCCCTCGGAGTTGGCGCTGAACAGGCCCGGCTTGACCCCGTTGGCCTTGGCGAACGCCGCCCGGATCGGGTCGAGCAGCCCCGTGTAGGTGGCCGGGTTGCTCCGGCGTGAGCCGCGGATCGGCGATTGGTCGGCCACGACCACACCCTCGCGGCCCGCGACGTACCCGTGGATCAGCGAGCTCTTGCCCGACCCGGCCACGCCGGTGATCACGGTGAGCACGCCGAGCGGGATGTCCACGCTCACGTCCCGCAGATTGTGCAGGGTCGCGCCCTCGATGGACAGGTGCCCGGCCGGCTTGCGGACGTCCTCGCGCAGGCGTACCCGGTGGTCGAGGTAGCGGCCGGTCAGCGTGCCGGAGGCGCGCAGCCCGTCCAGGTCGCCCGCGTAGCACAACTGCCCGCCGGCGGTGCCGGCGCCGGGGCCGAGGTCGGCCACGTGGTCGGCGATCGCGATCGTCTCCGGCTTGTGCTCGACCACGAGCACCGTGTTGCCCTTGTCGCGCAGCTGGAGCAGCAGGTTGTTCATCCGCTGGATGTCATGCGGGTGCAGCCCGGCCGTGGGCTCGTCGAAGACGTACGTGACGTCGGTGAGGCTCGAGTTGAGGTGCCGCACCATCTTCACCCGCTGCGCCTCGCCGCCCGACAGCGTGCCGGACTCCCGGTCCAGGCTCAGGTAGCCGAGACCGATCTCCACCAGGGAGTCCAGCGTCGACAGCAGCCCCTCCAGCACCGGGCCGACCGACGGATCGCTGACGTCGCGGACGAAGCCGGCCAGGTCGTTGATCTGCATCGCCGCGCACTCGGTGATGCTCTTGCCGTTGATCGTGGCCGAGCGGGCGGCCTCGTTGAGCCGCGAGCCGTCGCAGGACGGGCAGACGGTGAGCTTGAGCGCCCGGTCGGCGAACGCCCGCGCCGACGGCAGCATCGACTCCCGGTCCTTGCCGAGGTACGTCCGCCTGACCTTGCTGGCCAGGCCCTCGTAGGTGAAGTTGTTGGTGCCGTACTTGAGCTTGGTGGGCGGCTTGTGAAGGAAGTCCTCCCACTGTTCGGGGGTGAAGTCCTTCAGCTTGACGTCGGGGTCGTACAGGCCGGAGCCGGCCATGACCTGCCACTGCCAGCTGTCCACCGGGAACCCGGGGACCTTGATCGCGCCTTCCTTCAGTGACAGGTCCGGGTCGACCAGCGCGTCCACGTCGATCTCGGACGCCTTGCCCAGGCCCTCGCACTGCGGGCACATGCCCTCGGCCTTGTTGAAGCTGAAATGGTAGGCCGGGCCGACATAAGGCTCGCCGATGCGGCTGAACAAGATCCGCAGCATGGTGTGGGCGTCGGTGGCGGTGCCCACGGTGGAGCGGGGATTGGCGCCCATCCGCTCCTGATCGACGATGATCGCCGCACTGAGGTTGTGCAGCGCGTCCACGTCGGGGCGGGACAGGCTCGGCATGAACGACTGGACGAACGCGGTGTACGTCTCGTCGATCAGCCGCCGCGACTCCGCGGCGATCGTGTCGAAGACGAGAGAGGACTTGCCGGAGCCGGACACTCCGGTGAAGACGCTGAGGCGCCGCTTGGGGATGTCCAGGGAGACGCCCTTGAGATTGTTCTCCCTGGCGCCGCGGACCTGGATGAGGTCGTGACTGTCGGCGGCCGTGTAATCGTGGTGCAGGACGCTGCTCGCCCGGGGGTTGGAGACCACGGAACCCTTCCATCGTCGGCTGACTGTTTATGCCGTAAGGGAATAGCTGGGACAGCCTACCCCCTACCGCGCGGTTCGCACGGAGGTCCGCGGGCCACGTGGGGAACGTACCGTGAAATAACGCGAAGAACGCGGTGGGACTGCTGCGCGTCAAAGCGGGGCGGGTTTGCCCGTCGGATCCTGGGAGAGAAGCGCCTCAGCCTCCTGCGCTGTCATGAGGCCGGCGCGCACCAGCATGCTCACCGATTCCCGCCAGCACTCCCACGCCTCGTCGTCGTTGCCCAGCTTGCGGTGGGTCTGCCCCAGCTGCCAGATCGCGGAGGATTCCCCGACGACGTGGCCGCTCCTCCGCAGGAGCGTGATGGCCTCCCGGTAGGACGATGCAGCCTCCGACAGCCGGCCTGCTCCGAGGTACGCGTCTCCCAGGCAGCTGACGATCTGCCCCGTGGCATACGGCCTGATCTCCGCCGACATCAGGCCCAGCGCCTCCTGGGTCGGCGGGATTGCCTCGGACCATCGTCCCAGCTCGCTGTAGACCTGACCGCGGTTCATCAGGAAGATCGCATGCAGGTCCTGCTGCCCGTACTCGATGGCGAGGGCTTGCCCTTCCTCGTAAGCGGTGAGCGCCTTGTCGAAGCACTTCATCCGCTGATACGCGTTTCCCAGATTGACATAGACCGGCGTCTTCCGGGCGGTTTGCCGCACGGCGTCCCAGTACCCGAGGGCCAGTTCGAACTGTCGGATCGCCGCCTCGGGCCGCTCCCGGCGTACGTAGAGAATGCCGAGGACACCGTGGGTCCGGGCCAGGTTGGCCGGATCGCCGTGGTCGGCGGCGATCGCGATGGCGCGGTCGATGACGCCCTCCAGCTCACTCCACCAGCCGCCGTTGTAGAAGGGACGGAAGATGCCGAGGCCCAGGCTGATGGCGGTGAGCGGGTCCGCGGGATTGCCGGCGGCCTGGCGCGCGGCGGAGAGGAGATTATCCTTCTCGGCCGCGATCCACGCGTTCGCTTCTTCTGGACTCTGGAGCCGGCGGCCGGGCCGGTCGATGGGCAAGCCCTCCAGGAGCACGCCGACGCGGGGGTCGATCAGGACGCCGGCCGTCCTGGTGGTGGCGAGGTAGTGGTGGAGCACCTGGCGGACGGCGGTGGCCCGGTCGGCCTCGGGAAGGTCCTGCACTGCCAGCTCGTGGGCGTAAAGGCGGACGAGGTCGTGCATCCGGTACCGGTCGAGACCGGCAGGTTCGAGGAGGCGGGCGTCGAGAAGATGGTCAAGCGCCGCCGCGGCGTGCTGCTCCGACCAGTCGGCGAGGGCCGCCGCAACCTCCGGCGTATAGGTAGGAATCTCCAGAAGGCCGAGCAGGGTGAACAGATGGGCGGCGTCATGGCCGCTGGGTTCCTCGCGCAGGTGGTGATGGCTGACGGCGATGGCAGCGCGTACTTCGAGATCGGCGTGCTGGAGGGTGTCGAGGCGGCCGGAGGCGTCGGTGAGCCGTTCCGCGAGGTAGGCGAGGGTCCAGTCGGGGCGGGCGGCCAGGCGGGCGGCGGCCACGCGAATCGCGAGCGGGAGGCCGCCGCACAGCCGGACGATCTGGTCCGCGGCTCCGGGCTCGCGTTGGACGCGCGCCGGGCCGGCGATGCGGGCCAGCAAGGTGGTGGCGTCGTGGCGGTCGAGCTCGGTGAGCTGGAGATGCTCGGCACCATCGAGGGAGACGAGGGCTTGCCTGCTGGTGACGATGACCGCGCAGGTGGGTCCGGCGGGGAGGAGGGGGCGGACCTGGCGGGCGTCCAGGGCATTGTCGAGCACGATCAGCAGGCGGCGCGTGGCGGCCAGCGACCGGTAACGGGCGGCGGCCTCCTCCACCTCGGACGGTATGGCGGTGCCGTCCAGGCCGAGGGCGCGCAGTAGCTGGCCGAGCGCGTCGATCGGCGTCATCGGCTGCAGCCCGGGGGAGGCGCCGCGCAGGTCGACGTACAGGACGCCGTCGGGGAAGCGGCCGGACGCGGCGTGCGCGGCGCGGATGGCCAGCGCGGACTTGCCGATCCCGCCGGGTCCGTTGATCGCGGCCACGGCTGGTAAGCCGGGCGGGGTGACGGCGAGCGCCTTGTCCAGCCAGCCGAACTCGGCGGACCGGGCGGTGAAGGCGGGCGTGTCGGCCGGGAGCTTGGCGGGGACCTCACACGGGGCGGAGGCAACGTCGTGACCGGTGGCCAGGTCGAGAATGGGATCCCCAGCCAGCACCGCACGCTGCAGGCGACGCAACGTGACGCCTGGCTCGATACCCAGCTCGTCCACCATGACGCGGCGGGTCTCCTGGTACACCGCCAGCGCCTCGGCGGGCCGGGCGGCACGGTACAGCGCCAGCATCAACTGCGCCCGCGGGCGTTCCCGCAAGGGGTGCGCTTCGATGTGCGCCGTCAGCTCGCCCACCACGGCATGATGGTCACCGGCGGCCATGCGCAGGTCGATGAAGTCCTCCAACGAGACGAGCCGTTCCTCCTCGAGCCGCGCCGCCTCGATCTGCGCCCACGCCTGGCTCCTGCCCTCCAGCGCCGCTCCGCGCCATAGCGCCAGCGCCCGCTCGTAGAGCCCGATCGCGGTGGTTCCGTCTCGAGTGGCGCGCGCTTGCCGGACCAGCAGGGAGAACCGGTGCGCGTCCACACTTTCTGGCGGCAGATCGAGCCGGTACCCGCCGGGCACCGTGGCGATGACCTCGTCCGCCAGCGCCTCCCGCAGCTTGGAGACCACGATGTGGAGCTGCTTGCCCGCGGTGGACGTCGAGCTGTCGCCCCACACATCGGCTACGATCCGCTCGGTGGTGACCACCTGTCCGACGTTCAGCGCCAGCCGGGCCAGCACGCCCACCCGCCGCGTTCCCGCAAGGTTCAGAACGGCACCGTCTGCCGCGACCTCCCACGGCCCCAGGATCTTGATCTCCACGCTCACAGAGAACGCTCCCAACCCTTTGCCCTGCGAAGGTGCAGGAGTTTAGCGGACGACCCTGGCCGTCGTGCGGGGCTCAACAACAGGATTCGGCGTCTGTCCGTTCAGCTGATCCGCAGGCGTCGTTCCGCTCGCGTACGCCCCGCCGTCCCCCGTATGCCCCATGTTGTGGCGACATGAAGAGGCACATGAAGAGATGGCATGCGGTTGTGGCCGCGACGACCGTGGGCGCGGCGATCCTGACCGCGCCCGGCGTAGCGGCGGCCGACCCGGACAAGCGGTTCGACCTGCAGGCGCACCGGGGCGGGCTCGGGCTCGTGGTGGAGAGCTCGCTGCCGGGTTTCGCCAACGCGCTGGAGCTCGGTGTCAGCACGCTGGAGCTGGATGTGCAGATCACCGAGGACGGCGAGGCGGTGGTCACCCACGACCGGAGGATCAGCAACAGGAAGTGCCGCGACACGGCGCCCGCCGCGCCCGGTGACCCCGAGTTCCCCTACGTCGGCAAGTACCTCAACACGCTGACCCTGCAGCAGGTCAGGACCATGGACTGCGGGTCTCTGACGCTGGCGGAGTTCCCCGGGCAGCGGGCCGTGCCGGGGGCGCCGATGGCCACCCTGCGCGAGGTGTTCGACCTGGTCAACCGGTACCGGGCACGCGGCGTCACGCTGAACGTCGAGACCAAGGTCGAGGCCGGCGCGCCGAGCGAGACCGCGCCGCGCGAGCAGTTCGTCCAGGTGGCGGCGCGCGAGATCCGGCGCGCCGGGCTGCTGCGGCAGGTCACGATCCAGAGCTTCGACTGGGGCGCGCTCATGCGGATGCGACAGGTGGAGCCGCGGCTGCCGCTGGTCGCGCTCACCAACCGCGACTTCCTGCAGACCGGGCAGCCGGGCGCCTCGCCGTGGCTGGGCGGCATCGACATCGACGACTTCGGCGGCGATCCGCTCAAGGCGGTCAAGTCGTTCGGGGCGGACGCGTTCTCGCCGGTGCACGGGTTCCCGCAGAACGGCAAGGTGACCGACCCGAACTACGTCCCGTACGTCACCAAGGACATGGTCGACCAGGCCCACGCGCTCGGCCTGAAGGTGATCCCGTGGACCATCGACGACGAGCCGACCATGAACAAGCTCATGGACGACGGCGTGGACGGCATCATCACCGACTACCCCGACCGGCTGCGCGGCGTGATGGCCGAGCGCGGCTTCAAGCTGCCCCGGTCGTACCGGCCGCACAAGGGCTAGGCGCGGGTCCCCCCGCACGGGCGGTAGCCGCATTCAGGCGGACAGCGGGTTGGCGTGCCGGTGGTGCAGGCCGATCACGGGGATCTCGTGCAGGCTGCCCGAGTACAGAAACTGCGTCATCCCGATGAGCAGCCGCCGCACGTCCTCCTGCGGCCGCACCACCAGCCGCAGGAACTGGCTGGTGGTGCCCAGCTTGTTGCCGCACTCGCGGACGTACACGCCGTGCTCGGACAGCAGATGGTCGCGCAGCGGCACCCCGTCGTGCCCCGGCGGCAGCTTCACCAGCAGGAAGTTGCCCTGCGACGCGAACACCGACAGCCCCGGCATCGTGCTGAGCTGCTGGAACATCGCCCGCCTGTCGCCGGCCAGCCGCTTGAGGCTCTCCTGGTACTCGGGGATGAACTGCTTCATCATGAAGACGATGACCTCGGCGAACGAGTTGAGGTTCCACTTCGGCAGCGCGTCGCGCACCCGGCCGGCCAGCGCCGGGTTGGCGACCATGTAGCCGAAGCGGATGCCGTGCAGGCCGAAGTTCTTGCCCAGGCTGCGCAGCACGATCACGTTCGGGCGCACCGCGGCCTCCGCCGCCACGCCCGGGTACGGCTCGGCGTCCACGAAGTCGCCGAAGGACTCGTCCACGATCACCAGGTCGAGGTCGATGAGCTCGTCCATGAGCCGCACGACCTCGTGCCTGGGCAGGTAACCCCCGTCCGGGTTGTTCGGGTTGCAGATCACCGCGACGCGAGAGCCGCGCATGCGGATGAACGACACGTAGTCGTGCACGTCCAGGGCGAAGTTCCGGCTCTCCAGCAGCGGATACATGTCCACCCGTTTGCCCGTCTCCAGCGGCTGGTCGGTCCAGCGGCCGAAGGTGGGGATCGGGATGGCCAGGCTCTCCCGCACCAGCAGGTGGTCGATCCAGGTGATCAGCTCGGTCGACCCGTTGCCCATGGCGACCGTCTTGGGATGGAGGCCGAGCGTGGAGCACAGCTCCTCGGTGATCGTGCCCGCGTCGCTCGGATAGAACTTCAGTATCGTCTCCAGATTCCTCCCGAGGTGCTCGAAGACCTCCGGCGTCGGGAAGTACGGGTTGCACGGTATGCAGAAATCCACCGGTGCGCGCTCTCCGGACGAGCCACGCATCAGTGAGAAGTACGACGGGCTGTGCGCCTGTGTACGCAAGAGGCTAAGCTCCACGACACCCTCCATGGAACACGTGTCCGATGTGTGTAGGTACGCGCCGATGGAGTGACCGGTTCACGGCAGTGTGCGGCGGCTCGGCCGGGGTCGCCCGGTGGAAGGACCGGGAAAAACGACAACGGCCATGGGGAGATAATCGGCACGGTCGCCGGAACAGGCTCGAACATGCGACGGGGCGGCACCCGCGATTTATCCGCCGGTGAAAATCTTCTGCCATTCTTCGGGTTGGAATTCCCGGTCTCCCGCCCGGATGTGCTCTCCTTCGCCTATCACTCGTTGTACAGGCAGGATAGGCGGGCGGCTACGGAAAGTAAACAGCCTGTGTCCTATATGGAGGCATTTGCCGTTGTTGGCGGGCAATTCTCCGCGAGTTGCATTTGCGTTCGGTCACCACTCTCATTTTTTTCTCATGCCAGAATGCATTGACAGAGAAAAGTGATCTTGTAAGCATCTGGCTTGGGCGTGCTTTTTGAATTCGCCGCGGAGAAAGAGAGGCGCGTACATGGCCGACGAGTGGACGCTGTTGCCTGCCGTGGTCGTCCGCAGCTCCGGATTCCCCTGGGAGCTCGTCCTGTCGCTGGCCTACCCACGGGCGGCGGAGACGGCGGCGGCGGTCGTACGGCTGGAGCGGGAGGCACTCGACCTGCTCGCCCGCCCGCAGGCGAGCGGGCGGCCGCCGCGTGCGATCCGCGGCCGCCTGCGCCGGCTGCGGCCCCTGCCGCCCGGCACGCCCGGCCCCCCTGACTGGCTGGCGGACTGGAACCGGGTGACGGGCCTGCTGGAGGAGGCACGTCTCGCCCTTGCCGACGTGGTCGCCGCCGACGCGGCCCGGGCCAGGACGGCCACCGCCGCGATCGCCTCCGACGAACGATTCCTCGACGCCCTGGTCTGCTCGGCCCCCGCCGCCTACCGCGAGCTGCGGCGGAGCCCGGCCGAGGCCGCGCGGCGGCTCGCCCCGCACCTGCAGCGGCTGGCCACCCGGTGCGCGCAGACCGGCTTCTACGCGCCGATCGACTTCGCCCGCATCGAGCCCGGCCGCGACAGCGGCTACACCTGGGCCGGGCACCGCGAATGCGCCCGGCGGATCGCCTACCCCGCCGCCCGCGTCGGCGAGGCGCTCCAGCAGCGCATCCTGGCCGACCCCGCGCTCGTCGCCGGGCTCGTGCCACGGCGCCGTCGTGCCCGGCGGACGGAGACGGACACCGGGCACGACGGCGCCACCTTCGCCGGGCACTGCGACGGCCGCCGCACGCTCGCCGAGATCGCCGCCGACACCGGCACGGGGCTGGAACGGGCCTCGGCGGCGCTCGCCGTGGCGGTACGCCGCGGGCTGCTCACCCACGACCTGTGCCCGCCCGCCACCATCCCCGACCCGCTCGGCTGGCTCCGCGACCGGCTGCCCGGCGAGGAGGCCCCCGCCGTGCCGGAGCCGGGGCTCGTGGCCGCGCGCGGCGTGCCCGCGCAGCGGCGGCGGGCATTCGCCCGCCCGCGGCCCGCCGCCGGGGCCGACCTGCCCCTGGTGCGGCGCGTCAGGGAGATCGCCGACCTGCTCGAGCGCTACCCCGCCGCCTCGCCCGACGTGAAACTGGCCGTGCAGAGCAGGATCGAGACTCTCGCCGGCGGCGGCCAGCGGGCCGGGCGCGACGAGCGGGTCGTCGTGTACGAGGCCGCGGCCGGCACCCTGCACGTCACCGTCGGCGACCCGCTCGCCGCCGACCTGCGCGAACGTGTGCCCGCGGCGCTCGGCCCGCTCGCCGAGGAGGCCGAGCTGACCAGGCTGCGCACCAACCGGCTGCTCGCCGGGCGGCTCGGCGCGGGCACGTTCGAGCTGGCCGAGGTGCTGCCGGCGGCGGGGAACCTGGAGATCCGGCACGGCGACCGGATCGCCGGCCTCGTCCGCGACGCGGACCCGGACGCCGGCGCCCTGGACCTCGCCGGGGTGTTCGGGGAGCCCGTCCCGCCGGCCGCGCCCGTGTTGTGCGCGGCCGACGTCATGGTGGCCGCGCCGTCACTGGAGGCGTACGAGCCGGGCGTGACCCCGCTGGTGCTCGGCGGGCTGCACCCCGCGCCGCTGCTCACACCGTGGGAGCTGCAGTTCCGCCGGGATGGCGCGATCGCCGGAGCGCGCCCGAGCTCGGCCGAGCGGGACGCCGCCGTCGCGCGGGCGCTGCGCGGGTTCACCGCGCTCAACGTCATCTCACCCCGCGCCGACGGTCTGCCCGCGCTGGAGCTCCCCGGGCCCGTCCTGGAATCCGGCGGCGCGGCGGCGGACCCGCGCCGGCGCCGCCTCGGGCTCGACGACCTGTACGTGTGGTGCGACGGCCACCGGGCCGTCCTGCGTGCCAAGGGGAGCGACGAGCCGCTGATGTTCCACAACGGCGAGCCCGGTCACGCCCTGCACACCGCGTTCGCCCTGCCGAAGATCCGGCCGCCCGTCCTGCCCGACCTACCCCGGATACCCCGGCTGACGTGGGGAAACGTCGTCATCTCGCGGCGGCGGTGGCGGCTCGGCAGGATGGTGTTCGAGGCGCTCGGCCGGGCCGGGGGCGACCGCGAGCTGCTGCTGGCCATGGCCCGCCTGCGCGAGCGCCACGACCTGCCCCGCACGTTCTTCGCCGCCGCCTTCTCCTCCGCCGAGCGAAGCCCCGTCTACGTCGACACCCGCGCGCCCGCGCTCATCGAGCAACTGGCCCGCCTGGCGGGCACGGCCGAACGGCTCACCCTGACCGAGACGCTGCCAGGGCCGGAGGAGTGCTGGCTGCGGGACGGCGGTCAGCGCTTCGCCGCCCTGTTGCGCTGCGTCTACCTGCGGCCGGCCGCGCGTGCGGGGGAGTGCGGCTGATGGACCTGCTCGTCGTGCCCCCGCTCACCGACTTCACGACCGAGGTCGTGCCGCCCGCGGGGATGGAGCTGCTCGACCTCAACGAGCGGATGGTCGCCCGCCTCGCCGACCCCATCCGCCTGCGCACCGCCGCCGACCGGCTCGCCCACGGGCCGCTCACCGCACTGTTCGGCCGGGCGGCGGCGGCCATCCTGGAACGCGGGGGGTTCGACGACGCCCACCTCAGAGCCGTGGGCACGGCGCTGGGACTGGCCTTCGACCCGGCTGTCCGGCTCGCGATCGACGGCCTCGAACTGACCGAGGGCAGCGTGCGGAGCAGCCGGGACGTGGTGGGCGCGGCCCGGCGGTGCCGGTTGATCCTGCCGGAGCTCTCGCGGGCCGGGGAGGCGGCCGCGCGGGCGCGGCGCGTGTACGTGGTGGTCGACGACGGCTGTCAGCTTCCCGCCGCGTTCGCGCTGGTGGGGGCGCTGGGGCCGGAACGGCTCACGTTGTGCGGGCGGTTCGTGGCCGAGCACGGCGCCGCCTTGCGGCGCGTTCCCGAACTGGCGGGGGTCGCGCTGCGGACGTGGACGCCGGAGCGGGTGGTCCGGTCGTCCTGGTGTGCACGGGAGGAGCCCGTGCGGTGGGTGACCGGGACCCTGCCGCCGCCGGGAGATGGGGCTTGGGCGGGGCGGCTGGACGCCGCGCGGCTCGCCGTGTTCCCCCTGGAGGCGTTCGCCCGCTGCCGTGGTCTGACGA
Organism: Nonomuraea turkmeniaca; assembly: GCF_005889735.1. Lineage (GTDB taxonomy): Bacteria > Actinomycetota > Actinomycetes > Streptosporangiales > Streptosporangiaceae > Nonomuraea > Nonomuraea turkmeniaca. The sequence goes on along the minus strand of NZ_VCKY01000234.1, from coordinate 148 downwards.
TGATGGTGACCCGGGTCGACTTCCTGGGCGCCGCGGCCGGCATGAACGGCCTGACCGTCAACCTGCGCCGCCTGATGACCGCCATCCCGGCCGGGGTGCCGGTGACGTGCGAGCTGGCGGTGGGCGCGCCGGGGGTCACCGCCGGCGT
>NZ_VCKY01000233.1 GCF_005889735.1 Nonomuraea turkmeniaca | reverse complement strand
AGATGTGTATAAGAGAAAGCCACCACCACTGCGGACAGCGTGATCCACAGCGTCTTCCCGCGGCGGGGCCGCTCCCGGACGGTCGTGTGCGGCCGGCCGGCGGTCGGATACGCCTGGCTCTCGCTCGTCGTCTGCTGTGGGGCGGGCACGTGGCCGGGGCCGCGGGCGAGGACCGCTTGGCCGGAACCGCTGGAGGCGTTGACGGCGACTTCGTGCAGCAGCCTGGCGGCCTCCTCCGCCGGCATCCGCGTGCCCGGGTCGCGTCGTAGCAACCCCATGATGACCGGTGCGAGCGCCCCGGCCCGCGCCGCCGGCTCGGGCTCGTCCCGCAGCACGGCCGCCACCGTCGCGGCCCACGAGTCACGCTTGAACGGCGGCTCGCCCTCGACGGCCGCGTACAACGTCGCGCCCAGTGACCACAGGTCGGACTCCGGCCTGGCCGGCTCGCCGTTGAGCCGCTCGGGTGGCATGTACGCGGGCGTGCCCACCAGCCCCCCGCTCGCCGTCAGCCCCGCCTCGGCCTCCAGGGAGGCGATGCCGAAGTCGGTCAGCACGACCCGGCCGTCGTCGGCCAGGAGCACGTTCTCCGGCTTCACGTCGCGGTGCAGCACCCCGGTGGCGTGCGCGGCCCGCAGGGCGTCCAGCACCCGCCCGCCGATCATCGCGACCTGGCCGGCCCGCAGCGGCCCCTGCTCGCGCACCACCTGCGCCAGCGAGCGGGAGCGGACGAGCTGCATGACGATCCACGGGCGGCCGTCCTCCTCGACGACGTCGTGGACGACCACCACCGAGGGGTGGTCCAGGCGGCCCGCCGCCCTGGCCTCCCTGATGGTCCGGCGGTTGAGCTCGGCTCGCTTGGCCTCGCCGACGCCCGCGTAGCGGACCTCCTTGATCGCCACGGTGCGGTCGAGCAGCTCGTCGTAGGCACGCCAGACCACGCCCATGCCGCCCTCGCCGAGCGGCTCGATGAGCCTGTAACGGTTGCCGACCTGCACGTCGAAAGCTTACTTGGCTGGTTTGAACGTCGCGCAGAACCCCTCGAAGAGGTCGTAGTCCCTCTTCCAGTGGCTGTTCAGCGTGTGCCAGTAGATGGCGTACGCCCGCCCGTTGTCAGTGACGAAGCCCCGGTTGCGCACCCGGGTCTTGCCGGTGTTGGTGTTCCAGGTGAAGTCCCAGTCCGCGGCGGCCTTCATGTAGTCGACCTTCTTGATGTCGAGCAACTTGTAGCCGCCGAAGTTGTGCTTGAGCGAGGGCTCCTGCTTCTTCCAGTCCTTGTACGGGTCCGTGCCCGGGTCCTTGGCCTCCTCGATCAGGAGGTAGGCGTTGGAAGCGGCGCCCGGACCCTTGAACCTGACCTGCATCCCGCTGCGGGTCCACACCTTCCAGCCCTTGGGCAGCCCGATGGAGAAGCCCAGCTTCTTGTCCTCGTACATCTTCCAGCCGGCCGGCAGCGGGTCGGCCTCCTTCGTGGGGCTCGGGCTGGGGCTCTCGGTGGCCGACGGGCTCGGGGCGGTGCTCGGCGACGTGGACGCGGTGGCGGAGGGCGGCTGGGTGGCGTTCGGCGAGGCCGGGGAGGACGTCGCGGTGTCCGCCGCCGCCTGCTGCGACCGGCTGGGCTGCGGCGTGCTGTCCTCAGGAGCCGACCGCAGGCCGAGGTAGCCGCCCACGCCGGCGACGAGCAGGACCGCCGCGGCCGCCGCGATGACCGGTCCTGGGCGCCGCGCGTCGGGCCGGCCCGCGTCGATCGTGGACCCGGAGTGCCCGGGCAGCGGCTCCGGCCTGGCGGTCGCCGGGGTGAGCCGCGCGCCGGTCTCGGGCACGGCCGCAGGGGCCGGGGCGAGGTTGGGGTCGGTCGGGGTGTCGTCCTCGGCCGGTTCCTGGCGTGCCGCGGGCTGGTACGGCGGTCTGCGAGGCTTGACCGGGACGGTCGCCTTACGCGGCTTGGCCGGCTTCACCTCCAGCTGCTGGGCCGCGGGGAACTGAGCGGTCGGCGCCGGGCTCGACTGCGCGATGGCGCCGCGCAGCAGTCGCGCGGCCTCCTCGTGCGTGAGCCGCTGCACCGGCTCTTTCCGCAGCAACCCGCTGATCACCTCGGTCAGCGGGCCGGCGTTCCGCGGGGGATCCGGCTCGTCGGTCAGCACGGCGTGCATGGTCGCCAGTGCCATGCCGCGCTCGTGCGGCGAGCGGCCCTCAACGGCCGTGTACAGCGTGGCGCCCAGCGACCACAGGTCGGACTCGCGCCGCGCGGGCAGCCCCTTGAGCCGCTCGGGCGCGATGAACGCCGGCGTGCCCGCCAGCCCCGTCACCGTCAGCTGCGTCTCGGTCTCCAGAGTGGCGATGCCGAAGTCGGTGAGCACCACCCGGCCGTCGTCGGCCAGCAGCACGTTCTCGGGCTTGACGTCGCGGTGCAGCACACCCGCCTCGTGGGCGCGGTGCAGCGCGTCCAGCACCGCCAGGCCGATCTCGGCCACCCGCTTGGGCTGCAGCGGCCCGTCCTGCTTGATCACGGCGCCCAGCGAACGCGACTGGACGAGCTGCATGACGATCCAGGGACGGCCGTCCTCCTCGATCACGTCGTGCACGACGATCACGTTCGGATGCTCGAATCTGGCCGCCGCCCTCGCCTCGCGCATCGTGCGCCGGTTCAGGAGCTGCACTTCCTCGCCCAGGGCGGCCGCGTACCTGACCTCCTTGACCGCGACCGTGCGGTCAAGGAGCTCGTCGTGGGCTCGCCAGACGATGCCCATCCCGCCCTTGCCGATGGGTTCCTGCAGCTGGTAGCGGCCGGCGATGCGACGTCCAGCCTGCTTCCGATCCGACATCAACGGCCTCAAACCCTCCCTCTCGGCCAAGAAATACTCCCATAGCGAGGGATCAACGGCGACTCGCCAGAAGGCCAGTCCGTCATGTGAGAACTACCGTCCAGCAGGTGGAGGGGTGGGGTAGGGTGCTGAATATGACTTGTCGCCACGCGTTTATCGAGCCGGCTCCGGGAGGGCCGGTCGTCCGCTAGCGACCACCTGGAGTCGGCATGAGGCAGAGACGCCCCGTCTCTGCCTTTTTGGTTTTCCCGCCGGCTTCAGGGAGCCGGCCCGAAGGTGGAGTCGAGGATGTCATCGACATTGGAACGGCACGCGGTCGCCGTCGGAGATCTGCTCGTGGGCGACGGGCCCGCCGTGGTGATCGGCGGCAGGGTGAGCCTGCGGGCTCATGGCGGGCGGGCGGACGCGTACGAGGTGCTGCGGGATCGGGTCACGCTGGCGGAGCCGTACTCGGCCGCGGACTTGCCGGCGATCGCCGAGCTGGCGGACGCCGTGGTGGTGGGGGCCTCGTGGACGCGCGACATCCCGCTGGTCCGCGCGGCGGCCGGGCTCGGGCTGCCGGTGGTGGTCGAGCGGCGGGCGTCGGCGTCGGTGGAGGAATGGCTGGGCCTGGCCGACTACTGCGCGGGCGAGGGCGACGGCCGGGTGATCCTCTGCGAGGGAGCTCGGGGCGGCCGGCCCGACCTGGGCTTGATGAGGGCGGCCCAGAGCATCTCGGGCCGGCCGGTCCTGGCCGACGTGTCCGGCGACATCGAGTTGTCGGCGGCCGCGGTGGCGGCCGGCGCCGACGGCCTGATCATCGACGGCCCGGGTCCCGGGTCGGCCGCGGACCCGCTGACGGCCCTGCGGGTGGCGGAGGAGGCCGTGACCGTCGTCGGGGCGCTGCTGCGCCCCGAGGCGCCCGCCACGTTGCCGGAGTGCCGCGCGGCGATCGACCGCGTGGACGCCGCCCTGGCCACCCTCCTCGAACGCCGTGCCGAGCTGGCGGGCATCGTGCAACGCATCAAGCCGGTCGGCGGGTTCGCGGGACGGGACATGGGGCGGGAGCGTGCCCTGGTGGCGCGGATGGCCCTGCGCGCGCCCTCGCTCGGGGAGGCGCGTCTCGCCCCCATCATGAACGCGGTGATCGAGGCGGGCCTCCACCTGGCCGAGGAACGCGCGTCCCAGTAGACGGCCGGGCGCCGTACAGGGTGCGCCGAGCCGGCCGGGCGGCCCGATGGTGTTGTCAGGGGCGCGGTGGCCCGCACGGTCACGGGGTGGAGAGGTGGATGTTGTTCATGGGGCGACCGGGGCCGGCGGCGATCTGCTTCGTGATCAGGTCGGCGAAGCGGCGGTAGCCGTCGCCCGTCGGGTGGTAGCTGCGAGCGTTGATCTTGAGCTCGTCCATGTCCAGGTGCAGCCCGTTCAGGTACGGTTGCGGCTGCCCCACCTCATGCCCCGTGAACGCCTCGTACGCGTCCAGGTACTCGACGCTCCCCGGCCCCTGGAACGCCGCGATCGCCCGGTCGAACTCGGCCGCCACCGCCCCCACCGCGTCGTTGAGCCGCCGGGTCATCCCGTTCAGCCACCGCTGGTCCTCGACGGTGAGGTTGTCCACGGAGGCCGCAGGATCCTGAGGGAACGGCCGGGGGTAGCCGAGCACGATGATCCGGGCGCTGGGCGCCCGCACGCGCAGCTCGCGCAGGACCTTGGACATGTCGGTACGCAGCCGCTCGATGCGGCGGACCACGGCCGCGTCCTGGTCGACGCAGGCCGACGACCACGGCAGCTTGGCGATGCAGGCCGTCAGGACCTTGGTGAAGCCGGCGTCGTTGCCGCCGATGCTCAGCGTCACCAGGCTCGTGGACGGGCCCACCCGGGTGATCTGCGGCTGGTGGCCGTACTGGCCGGAGAAGAGCTGGCCGGTGGTGGCGCCGCTGCAGGCGTAGAAGGCGGTGCCGCCGCCGAAGCGGTAGGCCTGGGCGACCAGCGGCACGTAGGAGCCCGTGGCGCGGTGGCAGCGGTCGGCTCCGTCGTTGAGCGGCCGTTTGTCCAGCTCGTAGACGCCCTCGCCGGAGGAGAAGGAGTCGCCGAGCGCGACGTACGTGCCGCTCTGCGCGACCTGCACCGGCGTCTGCCGGACCGCCTGGGGTAACGCGCCGCGCGGCGCCCCGCCGCCGGGGCAGCCCGCGTCCAGGACGGCGCAGGCCAGCTTCGGGTAGACGCCCAAAGGCAGGAACACCAGGGCGAGCGCGACGCCGACGGCCGCGGCGGCGGCGATGCGGATGACGGTGCGCCGTCTTGACTCCTCCAGCGCTGCCTCCCCCCGGAACGGCGACTCCATCGAGGGTAACCCGGCGATCATCGCACCGCGTTCGCCACGCGCCGCCGCCTGACGACCAGCCAGCCCCCCGCGATGGCCACGACCAGCGCGGGGATCAGGAAGAACGCGACCCGCTGATCGCGGTCGGCGAACGGCATCAGCAGCACCACCAGCGCCAGGAAGCCGAGTGTCAGCCAGTTCGTGTAGGGCGAGCCCGGCATGGGGAACGCCGAGAGGTGCCCCGACCGCCGCAGCCGGGTCTGGCAGTAGACCAGCACGCCCCAGGTGGTGATCACACCGAGCGAGGCCACGGCGGTGGCGATGTTGAACGCCCGCTCCGGCAGGAAGTAGAAGAGCGCCACCCCCGCCAGGAACGTGGACGCGGTGAACACGATGCCGCCGATCGGGACGTGACGGGCGCTGAGCGCCCCGGCGAAGCGCGGCGCCTCGCTCTTCATGGCCATCGAACGCAGGATCCGGCCGGTCGCGTACAGGCCCGAGTTGCAGGACGACATCGCGGCCGTGATCACGACGAGGTTCATGGCGTCGGCCGCCCACGGCACCCCCAGCCCGGAGAAGACGGTCACGAAGGGCGAGACACCCGCCCGGTACGCGGTCCACGGCAGCACCATGGCGAGCAGCGCCACCGACCCCACGTAGAAGATCGCGATGCGCCACACCACGCCGTTGATCGCCTTCGGCATCACCTCGCGCGGCTTGGCCGTCTCGCCCGCCGTGATGCCGACCAGCTCGATCGACGCGTACGCGAACACCACCGACTGCAGGCTCATCAGCACGAGCGGGAACCCGGTCGGGGCGAAGCCACCGTGCGCGACCAGGTTGTGCGGCCCCGCCTCGCCGATCGCGAAGACCACGAGCACCAGTCCCACCACGAGGAAGACCGTGATCGCCACGACCTTCAGCATGGCGAACCAGAACTCCAGCTCACCGAACAGCCGGACCGACAGCAGGTTGACCGTCAGCACGAACCCCAGCGCGATCAGCGCCGTCACCCATTGGGGGAACGCCGGCGCCCAGTAGTGGATGTACGCGGCGATCGCGGTCAGCTCGGCGATGCCGGTGAACGCCCAGTTGACCCAGTACATCCAGCCGCTGGCGAACGCCGCCCACGGGCCGATGAACTCGCTGGCGTACTCCACGAACGACCCCGACACCGGCCGGTAGAGCACCAGCTCACCCAGCGCCCGCATCACGAAGAACGCGGCCAGCCCGGCGGTGGCGTACGAGAGCACCAGGGCGGGCCCGGTGGCGGCCAGCCGCCCTCCGGCCCCGAGGAACAGGCCCACCCCGATCGCCCCGCCGATCGCGATCATCTGGACCTGCCGGTTGCCCAGCGCGTGCGTGTACCCCTCGTCCGTTTGTGTGCGCATTGAGTGTCTCCTCCAATACTCTCCGTGACTGAGACGATATCGGTGCTGGTCACCGCGCCGATCCCCGGCACGCCGGTCCGGCTGATGGCGCCGGTCAGCCCCGGAATGTCGGTCCGGGCCACTAGAGTCGGAGTGCACCGGATACATCTTCAGACCGGGAGGCGCCGCTCCATGCCGTCCGACTCGTTCGTGCATCTGCATGTGCATACGGAGTATTCGATGCTCGACGGTGCCGCCCGTCTGAAGCAGATGTTCAAGCAGGTCGGCGAGCTGGGCATGCCGGCGATCGCGATCACCGACCACGGCAACATGCACGGCGCCTACGACTTCTACAAGCAGGCGACCGGCGCCGGCATCAAGCCGATCATCGGCATCGAGGCGTACGTCGCGCCGGAAAGCCGCCACAACAAGCGCCCGGTGTTGTGGGGCGAGCCGCACCAGAAGAAGGACGACGTCTCGGCGGGCGGCTACTACACCCACATGACGATCTGGGCCCGCGACAAGACGGGCCTGCACAACCTGATGAAGCTCAGCTCGCGTGCCTATACCGAGGGCTTCGTCCGCAAGTGGGCGCGCATGGACGCCGATCTCCTCGCCGAGCACGCCGACGGCCTGATGGCCACGACCGGCTGCCCGTCGGGCGAGGTGCAGACGCGGCTGCGGCTCGGCCAGTACGACGAGGCGGTCAAGGCCGCGGCGAAATTCCAGGAGATCTTCGGCAAGGACAACTTCTACCTGGAGATCATGGACCACGGCCTCGACATCGAGCGCCGCGTCCGCGACGGGCTGACCAGGATCAGCAGAGAGCTCGACATTCCGCCGCTGGTCACCAACGACTCGCACTACACCTACGAGTCCGACGCCGCCTCCCACGACGCCCTCCTGTGCATCCAGACCGGCAAGCAGCTGTCGGACCCCGACAGGTTCCGCTTCGACGGCACCGGCTACTACATCAAGGACGCCGACGAGATGCGCGCGGTCGACTCCTCCGACCTGTGGGCGGAGGGCTGCCGCAACACGCTGCTGGTGGCGGAGAAGGTCGACCCGGCCGGCTTCTTCGAGCACAAGAACCTCATGCCGACCTTCCCCGTCCCGGACGGCATGACCGAGGAGCAGTTCTTCCGCCGGGAGGTCTGGAAGGGGCTCGAGCGCCGCTTCCCCGAAGGGGTGGACGACGAGCACCGCGAGTGGGCGGAAAAGGAGCTGCGGGTCATCATCCAGATGGGGTTCCCGAGCTACTTCCTCGTGGTCGCCGACTTCATCATGTGGGCCAAGAACAACGGCATCCGCGTCGGCCCCGGCCGTGGCTCGGCGGCCGGCTCGCTGGTGGCGTACGCGCTGGGCATCACCGACCTCGACCCGATCCCGCACGGCCTGATCTTCGAGCGCTTCCTCAACCCCGAGCGCGTGTCCATGCCCGACGTCGACATCGACTTCGACGAGCGCAGGCGCGGCGACGTGATCAGATACGTCACCGAGAAGTGGGGCGCCGACAAGGTCGCCATGATCGCCACGTTCGGCACCATCAAGGCCAAGGCCGCCATCAAGGACGCGGGCCGCGTCCTGGGCTACCCGTACGCGCTGGGAGACAAGGTCTCCAAGGCGTTCCCGCCCGCCGTCATGGGCAAGGACATCCCGCTGTCGGGCATCTTCGACAAGGACCACCCGCGTTACGCCGAGGCCGGCGAGCTGCGCAGGCTCTACGAGGAGGACGTCGACGTCAAGGCGACGATGGACCTCGGCAAGGGTCTGGAGGGCCTGATCAGGCAGACCGGCGTGCACGCCGCCGGCGTGATCATGTCGGCCGAGGTGCTGACCGACTACATCCCGGTCATGCGCCGCGACTCCGACGGCGCGATCATCACGCAGTTCGACTATCCGACCTGCGAGACGCTCGGCCTGCTGAAGATGGACTTCCTGGGCCTTCGTAACCTCACGATCATCGACGACTGCCTGAAGATGATCGAGGGCACCACCGGCGAGCGGATCGACCTGCTGAAGCTGCCGCTGGACGACCGCAAGTCCTACGAGCTGCTGGCCAGGGGCGACACACTCGGCATCTTCCAGCTGGACGGCGGGGGCATGCGCTCGCTCATGCGGCTCATGCGCCCCGACAACTTCGAGGACATCTCCGCCGCCCTCGCGCTCTACCGTCCCGGCCCGATGGGCGCCAACTCGCACACCAACTACGCGCTGCGCAAGAACGGCCAGCAGGAGATCACCCCGATCCACCCCGAGCTGGAGGAGCCGCTCAAGGAGATCCTGTCCACGACCCACGGCCTGATCGTCTATCAGGAGCAGGTCATGGCCATCGCACAGAAGGTCGCCGGCTACTCGCTGGGCGGCGCCGACCTGCTGCGCCGCGCGATGGGCAAGAAGAAGAAGGCGGAGCTGGACAAGCAGTTCGAGTTCTTCGAAAAAGGCATGAAGGACAACGGCTTCTCCGCCGCGGCCATCAAGGCGCTGTGGGACATCCTGCTGCCGTTCTCCGACTACGCGTTCAACAAGGCCCACACCGCCGGCTACGGCCTCGTCGCCTACTGGACGGCGTATCTCAAGGCCAACCACCCGGCCGCCTACATGGCCGCGCTGCTGTCGTCCGTGAAGGACGACAAGGACAAGTCGGCCCTCTACCTCAACGAGTGCCGCCGCATGGGCATCAAGGTGTTCCCGCCGGACGTCAACGACTCCGACTTCGACTTCACCCCGCGCGGCACCGACATCCGCTTCGGCCTGTCGGCCGTCCGCAACGTCGGCGCCAACGTCGTCGACGGCATCATCGCCGCCCGCAAGGAGAAGGGCCGCTTCGCCGACTTCAAGGACTTCCTGCGCAAGGTGCCGGCACTCGCCTGCAACAAGCGCGTGATCGAGTCGCTGATCAAGGCCGGCGCCTTCGACTCGCTCGGCCACGTGCGCAAGGGCCTGGTCATGGTGCACGAGCAGGCCGTCGACGCGATCATCGACATCAAGAGGAACGAGGCCATCGGCCAGGACTCGTTGTTCGGCGGGATCGACGGCGGCGAGGACCAGACGTTCGACGTGCAGATCCCGCCGGGGGAGTGGGACAAGACCACGCTGCTGCAGTTCGAGCGGGAGATGCTCGGCCTCTACGTGTCCGACCATCCGCTGTTCGGCGTCGAGCACATCCTGGCGGCCGGCGCCGACTGCTCGATCGCCGCCCTCCAGGACGACAGCCGGCCCGACGGGCAGATCGTGACCGTGGGCGGCATCCTGAGCGGCGTGCAGCGCAAGGTCACCAAGAAGGGCGACACGTGGGTGCTGACCCAGCTGGAGGACCTCGAAGGTGCGATCGAGGTGATGGTCTTCCCGTCGGCGTACCAGCTGTGCGCGACGCTCCTGGCCGAGGACGCGATCGTGTTCGTCAAGGGGCGGATCGACAAGCGGGAGGACGTCGGCAAGATCATCGCCATGGAGGTGACGGCGCCGGACCTGACGCAGGAGGCGGGCGGGCCGCTGCTGGTGAGCCTGCCGCTGACCCGCTGCACCCCTCCAGTCGTGAGCCGGCTCAAGGAGATCCTCACCGCCCACCCGGGCACGTCGGAGGTCCACCTGCAGGTCCACAACGGGCCGAAGACGACCGTGATGCGCGTGGACGATCGGCTGCGGGTGACTCCATCGCCTGCGCTGATGGGCGACCTGAAGCAACTTCTCGGTCCCGCCTGCCTCGGGGCTTGAGCCGGCCGGGCCCGGATCTGTGATCTCCCCCGTGGGGGAGCCCTTCTCGCGATCCTGGAGGCGAGCCGTCCTAGTGCCGGCGGCGGCGCAGGGGCCACTCTTGGGACGGGGCGGACGGGGCACGGCCGAGCAGCCACTGCAGGAGCCTGCGGTGCCGCTTGGCGAAGGCGCGATCGCCGCGCTGCTTCTCGCGCTGCTCCTCCTCCGCCAGGGCCTCCTTGAGCCCAGGTGTGTGGCCGCCGCCGAAGCGTGACTTGTCCGGCCCCGGGAAGCCCCGGGGCTCGACGCGGCGCAGTGCGGGCCGCATCGACTCCACCCAGATCGGCCCCGGCAGCGACGCTCCCTGCACCGAGCCGTAGTACTGGTCCCCGATCTGCACCCCCTGCAGCGGGAAGCGGTAGGAGCCGCGGATGTCCCCGACGCTGACCGCCGCCGCCAGCTGCGGCGTGTAGCCGGCGAACCAGGCCGAGGTGTAGCCGTTGTTGGTGCCCGTCTTGCCGGCGGCGGGCCGGTCGAGGCCCTGCCCCTTCATGGTGCCCTTGTCGAACACCCCCTCCAGCACATGGTTGACCGCGTCGGCGACCGGCCGCTCGATGGCCCGTTCACAGGCGGGTGGCACGTGCGTACGCCGCCCGTCCCTCCCGGTGATCTCCATGATGGCCAGCGGCCGGCAGTAGACCCCGCGGGCGGCGAACGCCGCGAACGACGCCGCCACCGTCACGGGGTCCATCTCGTTGACCCCCAGCGTGAACGTCGGCACCTCACGCAGCGGCTTCCCGTCGGCCCGTACGGCCCCGAGCGCCTTGGCGGTCTTCACCACGTTGCAGAGCCCGACTTTGCGCTCCAGCATCATGTAGAAGATGTTCACCGACTTCCAGGTGCCGGTCTCGATGCTGTGCGGCCCGCCCGAGCCCTCGCCGCTGGCGTTCAGCACGCGCGTGTCGGGGTCGTTGACCGGCCGGCCCGCGCAGTTGCGGTAACCCTGGCCGGGCACCAGCTCCCCCGGCGTCTGGAAGCCGTCGCCGAACCTCCAGCCCTGCATCAGCGCGGTGGCCAGGGTGAACACCTTGAACGTGGACCCGGCCTGAAAACCCTGCCCGCCGCCGTGCGCCACGTCGGCGGGCAGGTTGAACGTGGTCCTGGGGCCGTTCTTGCGGTTGCCGGGGTTGCGGCCGAACTGTTTGCTGGCCGCCATCGCCCTGATGCGCCCCGTCCCGGGCTCCACCATGGCCTCGGCGGCCACCTCGGTGTCCTCGGGGTGCACGTGGCGCTTGATGGCCTGCTCGGCGGCGTGCTGCGCGATCGGATCGAGGCTGGTCCTGATCACCAGCCCGCCCCTGGCCATCCTGGCCCGCCGCTGGGCCGCGGTGTTGCCGAACGCCGGGTTGGACAGGAGCTCATGCTTCACGTACAGGCAGTAGAACGGGTAGGCGCTCTGCTCGCAGCCGCCGGGCTCCGGTTTGAGCTTGAGGTCGAGAGGCGAGCGTTTGGCGTTCGCCGCCTCCTGCTGGGTGATCAGCTCGAGCCCGGCCATGCGGTCCAGCACGAGGTCCCGCCGCTCCCGCAGCCGCGCCCGGTGCGCCGTGCCGAGCGAGGGGTCGGTCGAGTACGGCATCCGCACCGCCCCCGCCAACGTGGCCGCCTGGGTGAGGGTCAGTCGGGAGGCCGACGTGGAGAAGAAGCGACGGGCCGCCGCCTGCACGCCGTGCGCGCCGGCGCCGAAGTAGGCGATGTTCAGGTACCGCTCCAGGATCTCGTCCTTGCGGTACTTGCGTTCGAGCGCCATGGCGTACCGCAGTTCGGTGATCTTGCGGGCCAGGTTCGGCGCACGGGCCCGGTCGCGTTCGGCTTCGGTGCGGGCGTTCTCCACCAGGATGTTCTTGACGAGCTGCTGGGTCAGGGATGAGCCGCCCTGCCGGATGCCGCCTGCCTGGGTGTTGGTGAGCAGCGCGCGGAAGGTGCCTCGGACGTCGAGGCCGCCGTGCTCGTAGAAGCGCGCGTCCTCGATGGCCACGATCGCCTTGCGCATCACCGGCGCGACCGCGCCGAGCCGGACGGCCGTCCGGTTCGCCTCGTAGAACTGGGCGAACGGCCGGCCATCCTTGTCCAGCAGCCTGGTCACCTGCGCGAGCGGCTCCTCGCGCGGGGCGGGCGGCAGATCGACGAAGGTGTTCGCGACGTTCTTGGCAGCGAGGCCGCCCCCGCTCACCACGGGCGCGGCCAGCCCCGCCGCGAGCACCCCGCCGACCGCCCCGGCCAGCCCGAGTCCGCCGACGGATTTGAGTACGGTCACTCAGAAGATCTGCAACCGCCCGAACACCGGCAAACGCCCGGTTCCTACCTCTTTACTTGTGCCTGCGAATGTTCAGACCGAGGGACGCGAACTGCTCGAACGGCCGGTGGTAGCCGCGCTCGATATGGTGCACGCCCCGCAGCGTGGAGGGCCCGTCGGCCACCGCGGCCGCCAGCACCGCCGAGAACCCGGCCCGGATGTCGGGCAGTGTCACGTCGGCGCCCTTGAGCCTGGACACGCCGCGCACGACCGCCGAGTGCCGGGCGTTGGTGTCGTGGTAGCGGCACGCGGGGCCGCCCAGACACTGGTCGAACACCTCGATCTCGCAGCCCATCTTCTGCAGCGCGGGCACGTACACCAGACGGTTCTCGAAGACCGTCTCGTGCAGGACGGACATGCCCTGGCTCTGCGTGAACAGCACCATGAGCGGCGTCTGCCAGTCCGTCATGAACCCGGGGTGGGTGTCGGTCTGCACGGCCGCCGCACGCAGCCCCTCCGGTGGCGCGGTGGCGCACAGGTACTCGTCGTTGATGTCGAACTGGGCGCCCATCCTGGCCAGCGTGGTGATCGCGGTGACCAGGCGGTCCTGCGGGCAGCCGTGCACCCGCACCTCTCCGCCGGTGACCAGCCCCGCCGCCAGGTAGGAGAACGCCTCGATCCGGTCGCCGGTCAGCCAGGTGGAGGCGCCGCGTAGTCGTTCGACGCCCTCGATGACGATCCTGCGGTCGGGCGAGAGCTCGATCCGGGCCCCCATCCGCTGCAGGAACAACGCCAGCTCCACCACTTCGGGCTCCATGGCGGCGTTCTTGAGCACGGTCTTGCCCTCGGCCAGCACCGCAGACATCAGCACCGTCTCGGTGGCGCCCACGCTCGGGTAGGGCAGCTCGAGCCTGACGCCGTTGAGGCGTTTGGCCTTGGCGTAGATGCCGGTGTCGCCGACCTCGACCTCGGCGCCCATCGCGCGCAGGGCCTCCACGTGGAAGTTCACCGGCCGCCGGCCGATCGGGTCGCCGCCGACCAGCGGGACGAACGCCTCCCCCGCCAGGTGCAGCAACGGCCCGAGCATGAGGATGGGGATGCGGTTGAGCCCCGTGAACGCGTCGGGCACCCGCGGCTCGATCTCTGGGCCGCGCTCGATCCTGATCTCCGAACCGGAGATCCGGACGTGGATGCCGAGCGCTTCCAGCATGGCGGCGGTGATGCCGACCTCGCCCACCTCAGGGGCGTTGTGGATGCTGCTCTCTCCGCTGCCGAGCATGGCGGCGACCATGTGCTTGGACACGCCGTTCTTGGAACCGCGCACTTCGACGTCCCCCCGGAGCGGACCGGAGGGTTCTATCAGCCAGACCTCTTCTTGCATCACGAAGCGAGCCTAACTGGGGGATACCATCAAGCTGATTCGGACGTACTTGTGAAGGGGAGTGGCGTGACGAGGGAAGTACGCGCTTTTGCGGTGACTGTCCTCACAATCGCCACTTTGGGGCTCGGGGCCGGACTGCTCTGGTCGGGCGTGTCGCCGCGGGCTCCGTACCAGATCACCGAGCAAGGGCTGGTGCTGGCCGACCCGGCCACGCAGGCGCTGATCGCCGCCGACGGCTGGTTCGCCGTGATCACGGGCGGGCTGGGGCTGCTGTGCGGCGGGGTCGCGTGGTTCGCCGGGCGGCAGTGGATGGTGGCCGTGCTGCTCGGGTTGTGCGCGGGCGGGCTGATGGCCGCGGTGCTGACGTTGTGGATCGGGTCCACGTTCACGATCGGGGCGGTCGCGGTGGAGGCCGCGGCGGCGCCCGGAGTGAAGATCGTCCCCGGGGCGCTGAAGCTGACCGCCTCCGGCGTGCTGGTGTCCTGGCCGCTGCTCGCGGTGGGGTTCTTCGGGCTGCTGGAGGGCATGCACGGGTACCGGGAGTCGCCGCTGCGGCAGCCGTACGGGGGGCCGATCTAGAGCGGCGGGCGGCGCAGGCCGTACTGCGTGGCCTGCTCGAACGCGCGCGCCACACGCAGGACCCTGGCGTCGTCGAACGGCCTGCCGACGATCTGCACCCCCACGGGCAGCCCGTCCGGTGTGAACCCGGCCGGGACGGAGGCGGCCGGCGCGTGCAGGACGCTGATCCAGTACGCCGAGCGCATCCACGCGAGATAGTCGGGCAGCCGTTCGCCGTTGATCTCGCTGACGTGGGGATCCTCGACCGGGAACGGCGGCACCTGACTGACGACCGTGATGAGCACGTCGTAGGTGTCGAAGAACGCGGCCATGCGCTGGTAGAGGCGGCTGCGCGCCTGCTCGGCCCGGGCCAGGTCGGCACCGGTGACCTTGCGGCCCTGCTCGACGTTCCACGCGGTGTTGGGCCCGAGCCCGTCCAGGCTCCCGAAGGACAGCACGTAGTTCCATGCCCGATAGGTGCGGAAAGCGTCCTCCGCGTCCGACAGGTCCAGCTCGACCTGCTCCACGCGCGCCCCGAGCCGTTCGAACACGGCAGGCGCGGTGGCGGTGACCGCGGCCGTCCGCGGGTCCACGGGCAGCCCGCCCAGGTCAGGGCTCCACGCGATGCGCAGGCCGGCCACGCCTTCTTCGGGCTCCGGCGCGAAGATCTCCTTGATCGCGTACGGGGAACGCCGGTCGAAGCCCGCGATGGCCCCGAACATCAGCGTGACGTCCTCGACCGTCCGCGCCATCGGCCCGAGGACGGACAGCGTGTACCAGGCGTTGGCGTCGGACACGACCGGCACTCTGCCGGGGGTGGGGCGCAGGCCCACGACGTTGCAGAACGACGCCGGATTACGCAGCGAGCCGCCCATGTCGGAGCCGTCGGCCAGCGGCACCATGCCGGTGGCCAGGGCCGCGGCCGCTCCTCCGCTGCTGCCGCCGGCCGACTTGCTGAGGTCGTAGGGGTTCCTGGTGGCGCCGAAGACCTCGTTGACGGTGTGGGAGCCGGTGCCGAACTCCGGCGTGTTGGTCTTGCCGATGGTGATGGCGCCCGCGGCCCGGAGCCGCTGGACGATCAGGTCGTCCTGACCGGGAACGTTGCCGGCGAAGAGCGGCGAGCCGTAGGTGGTGCGGATGCCGGCGGTGTCGACGAGGTCCTTGTGCGCGACGGGCAGGCCGTGCAGCGGCCCGTCCGGCTCGCGCGCGTCGGCGGCCTTGGCCGCCGCCATGGCCTGCTCGGCGACCAGGGTCACGATGGCGTTGACGCGGGGGTTGACCTCGTCGATGCGGGCGAGGCAGGCCTGGACGACCTCGACGGCGCTCACCTGCCTGCTCCTGATCAGGTGGGCCAGCTCGGTCGCGCTGAGGTAGTGCAGTTCGCTCACCTTGCGATCCTGCCCCACACGTCCGGGATGAGCGATGGCGAGGGTTGCCAGTCGAGGCCCTGCACATCGACGAGAAATCCCATCGTGCTCGCCACACGGGGAAGGAGCCGGACGGACGCCAACGCAGGATTCCGGCTCTAGGCGTTCTTGCCGATGGGAGCGGTGACGGCCCTGGTGAGCGTGATGAGGTTGTCCGGGGCGGTCTCGATCTGCAACCCCCGCTTACCCGCCGAAAAGTAGATCGTCTCGAAGTCGAGCGCCGAGGAGTCGACCACCGTCGGCAGCTGCTTCCGCTGGCCCAGGGGGCTGATGCCGCCCACGACGTAGCCGGTCACCCGCTCCACCTTCGCCGCGTCCGCCATCGCCGCACGCTTGCTGTTGAGCGCGCTGGCCAGCGCCTTGAGATCGAGCTTGCCCGCCACCGGCACCACCGCCACCGCGAGCCCGCTCTCGACCTCCGCCACCAGCGTCTTGAAGATGCGCTCGTACGGGACTCCGAGCGCGTCCGCCGCCTCCTCGCCGTAGGCCTGGGCGGCGGCGTCGTGCTCGTAGGGGTGGAGCGTGAACTCGGCCTTGGCCCTGGTCAGGGCCATGGTGGCCGGGGTGCTGCCCCCTTTGCCTTTCGATTTGCTCACGAGGAACGATTGTAGCGAATCTACAATGTAAAGGTCCGGCCGGGGGTGTACCCGAACGCCCGCCTGAACACGTCGATGAACGCACTCGCCGACGCCCACCCGCAGCGGTGCGCGACGGCGGTCACCGGAACGCCGTCGGCCAGCAGCAGCAGCGCGTGGTGCAGACGGAGCTGGGTGCGCCACTGTGGGAAGCTCATGCCGAGCTCGCGGCGGAACAGCCGGGCGAGCGTGCGCTCGCTGGCGCCGGCCTGCGCGGCCAGCCCCGCGAGGGTGCTGGCGTCGGCGGGGTCACGGTGCAGGATCGCGCAGACGGCCGCCAGCCTGGGATCTTCCGGGGCCGGCAGGTGAAAGGGCTGCTCAGGGGCGCGGTGGAGCCGGTCCAGCAGCACGGCCAGCAACCGCCCACGCTCCCCGTCCTGTCTCTTATACACCTC
>NZ_VCKY01000232.1 GCF_005889735.1 Nonomuraea turkmeniaca | reverse complement strand
GCCCTTACGGGGGCGCATGGAAGGGGCCGATCTTCGTGCTCACCCATCATCCCGAGGACGCCACGCCCGCCGACGATGTCACGTTCCTGGACTGTGGCGTGGCCGAGGCGGTGCGGATCGGGCTCGAGGCTGCCGGGGGCAAGAACCTCGAAGTGCTCTCGCCGACCATCGGGTGTCAGCTTCTCGACCTGGGGCTGATCGACGAGATCGATCTCCACATCATGCCGGTCATGCTCGGCCAGGGCATCCGGCTCTACGACAACCCCGGCAGCGAGCCGATCAACCTTCACCACATCGGCCAAAGCGACCCCACCGCGACCGTCAACGTACGATACCGGCCCACCACAACGGCGAAGACCCCCACCCGGACCGAGCCGGGCAACTGAGCGATGGCAGTTGACGTCAGGCCGTCTCGCACCGCGACGAAAACCAGCCCGCCGAGCGCCTGCTCACCGCTCCCAGCCAGGATCACGTCGAAGCTCATGATCAGCGAGATGCACCTCGGGCTGGATGAGACCGAACAACAGGGTCGGCCACATCATGGGTCGCCGGTCTTGATATCTACGGCGGTGAGCTTGAATTCCACCATGCCTGACAACACCGAACAGCAGCGCAAGGTCACAGCCGACGCAGTCGTGCCGATCGAGCTCGACCTGCTCGAGCAGCGATCGTTCAAGCAGGGCGTCACGATGCATCGTTACGCCCTCCGGGATGCAAAGGAGGCGAGCTTGTGATGAGGCAGGTCGCGGAGGGTGTGCTGGTCCACGAGAGCGAGTTCGTGCAGACCAATACCGTTGTGGTGCAGGGCCGGGCCGGTGTGTTGCTCATCGACCCCGGGATAACGGGCGACGAAATGGTCGCCATCGCGGACGACCTTCGTCAGTTGGGCCAGCCCGTTGTGGCAGGCTTCTCGACGCATCCTGATTGGGATCACGTGCTCTGGCACGCCAAGCTCGGCGACGCGCCCCGTTACGGTACAGCCCGCTGCGCGGCTTATATGCGAGATCTGCTGTCGGACGCAGGTGCGACGGCCCGCATCGCCGCCGACCTGCTCGAGACGGAGATCGCCGGGCAGGTCCCGCTGGACCTGCTCGGCCTCATTACCGGCCTGCCCGCCGGAACTGCGCAGATTCCCTGGGATGGCCCTCGAGTCCGGATCATCGAGCATCAGGCGCATGCACCGGGCCATGCGGCGCTGTTCATCGAGGAACGCGGGGTTCTCGTCGCCGGCGACATGCTCTCTGATGTCCTGGTTCCGATGCTCGACGACGGAGACCTCGCCACCGCGATCGAGGAGTACCTCACCGCGCTGCGGCTGCTGGAGGGCGTGGCGGGTGACGTCGATGTCGTCGTCCCGGGCCACGGTTCCGTCGGCGGATCCGACCAGATGCAGGCACGGATCGACCAGGATCGGGCGTACGTACTCGCGTTGCGGAACGGCCAAGTCCCAGCCGACCCACGGGTCGGCCCATCGGCCAAGCCTGGCTGGGAGTGGGTGAGCGACATACACGAAGGGCAACTCCGGCGCCTCGCCCAAAGAAGCGAGCGCGACGGGGCGCCCCGCTAGCGATCGGCGTGCGGCACAGCCAGTACGCGCGGGTCGCCGGTCGAGGGAATGGCTGCCGCCTTGGGTGTAGGCCCGCCAGGAGCGCCGCCCAACATCACCGCTCGCACCGAGGCACTGTAGTCGCCGCGTGATCACCATCGCCACCGCTTTCCGCAGCACATCGGCAAGCAGTGCGGCAGGGTGGCCGCCCGGCAAGGGTGGCCGTCATCGGTCAGTAAAGTGATCACGATGATGGACATGCGGCTGACCACCCACCGTGACGTTTCCACGGCCATGGCCCGCTACGACGACCGGCAACTGGCCGAGCTGCTGGAGCGCGAGGCCGTGCCCCTCGGCACCGGCATCGGCGGGGCGTCCGCGCGGCTCGAGGTCGGCGGCACCTCGGTCTTCGTCAAACGCGTGCCCCTCACCGAGCCCGAACTGCGCCACCCGCACTCGACGGCCAACCTGTTCGGGCTGCCGCCTTTCTGCCAGTACGGCATCGGCTCGCCCGGCTTCGGCGCCTGGCGCGAGCTGGCCGCGCACACGATGACCACCGAGTGGGTGCTGACCGGCCGGTTCCCCGGCTTCCCGCTGCTGTATCACTGGCGGGTGCTGCCCAACGCCGAGCCCGCCCCCCTGTACGGAGAGCTGGCCGACATCGATCGCGCGGTCACTTTCTGGGAGGGCGCGCCCGGCGTGCGCCGCCGCCTCGAGGCGCTGGCAGGGGCTCCGGCCAGCCTGACGCTCTTCCTGGAGTACTTTCCCTACAACCTGCACCAGTGGCTGGACGAGCGGGTGCGCGCGGGCGACGCCGACCGCGCCTGCGCCCTGGCGGACCAGGGACTGCGTGAGGCCGTGTCCTTCATGAACGCGGGCGGCCTACTGCACTTCGACGCGCATTTCGAGAATATCCTCACCGACGGGCGCCGCTTCTACGTGACCGATTTCGGGCAGGCCGTGTCGACCCGGTTCGACCTGTCAGAGGAGGAGCAGGACTTTTATCGCCGGCACCTCACCTTTGACCGCACCTACACGCTGACGTTCCTGGTGAACTGGCTGGCTGGCGCCTTCCACGGCGCTGACTGGCCGGGTCGTCGCGAACTGGTGCGGGGATGGGCGACGGGAGAGCGGCCAGCCGTCGTGCCCGGCGGGGTCGCGGCCCTGCTGTCGCGGCACAGCCCGCTGGCCACTGTGCTGAACGACTTCTACCACGATCTGCAGAGTGAGAGCAGGAAGACGCCGTACCCGCTGGAGGAGATCCGTCAGGTTGCCGGGCGGCACGCCCTGCCGCTCGAGTAACGGTCACCCGCGACCTGTGCCCGCCTGTCGTACGAACGCGCCGCGTACCTGTTCAAGAAGGCCACCAAGGACATCGACCCGACCGGGCGCCGGCTACACCCTCCACCAGTTGCGCCGCTCCCGGCTGACCCACCTGGGCGAGGACGGCTGGTCGGCTTCCATGCTCATGACCCTGTCCGGCCACCGGAATCTGCGCACTCTCGGCATCTACGTCCAGCCCAGCACCGAAGCCGTCGCCGCCGCACTCGCCGAGCACGACCCCGGTCGCCGACGACACCGACCACGACCTCATACCGCCAGCAGGATGATCCTAAGCCTCGTGACCGAAGCCCGATTCGAGTTCAGCGTGTGTCCCGCTTGCGCTGGTGGTGGACCCGCATCACCACGCCGCGCGCCCCGTTGCGCTTCGTCTACCACCCGCCCACACTTCCGGCCGGCCTGCGCGAGATCTACGTCTACGATCCCGACGACTACGCCACCGACTCAGCCCTAGCGGGAATTTGCGGCCGGATATGACCAGGACCCCAGCTCGTCGAGGGCGGCATCGGCCGCTCGTTCGCCCGGCCGGCAAGGTCTTTTGCGAATGGGTCGCCCTCCTCGACCCCGACGAGCAGCTCTGGCGCGACTCTTTCGATGAAGCCCGCGCTCACGCCTGTGTCCCCGCCGGAGGAGGAGACTAGATTTTTGAGCGCAGGTGTCGATCCGGGCGAGGTCTGTTCGTAGTCAGGTGAGCGGGCGGATCGATCCGTCCCCTGCGAGAGGAGCACCGCCATGCCGCACTACCTGTTGTCCGTGCACGGCGTCGAGGGCCAGGTCCGTGAGCCGATGACCGAGGAGGACATGCGTCGCTCGCACGAGCGGCTCGACGGCATCGAGCAGGAGATGAAAGCGTCCGGGATGTGGGTGTTCTCCGGCCGACTGCACGAGGCAGACACCGCCACCGTCGTACGCACCGCCGGCGGGCAGACGATGACCACCGACGGCCCATTCACCGAGTCCAAGGACCACCTCGGCGGCTTCTACATCATCCGGGCCGACGACCTGGACGCCGCGCTCGCTGTGGCCGCGCAGGTCACCGCGGCCATCGACACGCCGATCGAGGTACGCCCGTTCGCCGCCACGTCCGAAGAATGATCGATCAGGGCAAGGACGCGATCGGCCGGATCTTCCGCCGGGAGTACGGCCGGTCGCTTGCCGCTCTGATCGGCGTGTTCGGCGACATCGACGCCGCCGAGGATGCGGTGCAGGAGGAGTACGCGCTGGCTTTGGACAGGTGGCCGGTCGAGGGGGCTGCCGCCCAACCCGGGCGGCTGGATCACCACCACCGCCCGCAACCGCGCCCTCGATCGGCTGCGCCGCCAGACGCGCGAACGGCGGCTGCTGGGCGAGGCGGCGCTCGTGACCGGTGTCGGCGACCCGCTCCCGGAAGCAGAGGCCGTGCCCGATGACCGGCTCAGACTGATTTTCACCTGCTGCCACCCCGCCCTGGCGCCCGAGACGCAGATCGCGCTCACCCTGCGGCTGCTCGGGGGCCTGTCCACCGAGCAGGCGGCCCGCTGTTTCCTGGTGGCCGCACCGGCCATGGCGCAGCGCCTGGTCCGCGCCAAGCGCAAGATCAAGGCCGCGCGCATCCCGTACCGGATCCCCGCCGACCACGAGCTGCCCGATCGGCTGCCGCCGGTGCTGGCCGTGGTCTACCCCATCTACACCACCGGCCTGTCCGGTCAGGAGCAGCCGGTGTTGTGCCGGGAGGCGATCCGGCTGGCCCGCGTGCTGGGTGCGCTCATGCCCGATGAGAGCGAGGTGGCCGGCCTGCTGGCCCTGCTGCTCATCGAGTCCCGCCGGGCCGCCCGCACCCGGCCGGACGGCGGTCTGGTCCTGCTGGGCCAGCAGGATCGCGGCCGCTGGGACCGCCACCTGATCGAGGAGGGACACGGCATCGTGCGCCGTTGCCTGGCCCGCGACCGGCCCGGCCCTTACCAGCTGCAGGCCGCCATCAACGCGGTCCACGCCGACGCCCCGACCGCCGCCGACACCGACTGGCCGCAGATCGTCACCCTCTACTGCCACCTGTACCGCCTGGCCCCCACCCCGGTGGTTGCGCTCAACCGCGCCATCGCGATCGCCGAGGTACGCGGCCCCATCGTGGGTCTGGCACTCGTCGACCGGCTGGAAGCGGAGCTGGACCAGTACTACCCCTTCCATGCCGCCCGGGCCGAATTGCTACGCCGCCTGGACCGGCGGGGCGAGGCGGCCGCCGCCTACCGGCGAGCCGCCGCCCTGGCACCTCCTGGCCCCGAACGCGACTTCCTCCAGCGACAACCCGCGCAGGTATGAGAACGACGCCCGCCGGGACAGCGAGAAGGGGCCGGGTCGACCATTCCGCAGGCGATGTCAGGCATGGCCGCCGCTCCGCTCAGGCGCCGGCCCATCGGATTCGGACGCGGCGCGGAAGAACTGCTCGGCTGTCTCGTCTTGCGGGTAGATGAGCTCGATACGCAGATCGTCGAGGGTGACCTCGACCGCCGTGTCGAACCGGGCCGTGAGCGTGAGGGTGCGGATCACGGTGTCGCCCGCGCGGAACCAGGGGCAGACCACCAGGCTGTGCACGTGCGCATCGGGCGGAGGAGGCAGTCCGCAGACGGCGTCTTCGGCGCGGTTGACCAGCGCGCGCAGCCGTTCATCGAACGGTGCCTGACGCAACTGCCGCCGTAACCGGCTCACCGCGGCCCAGGCGACCTCCGGCCAGTTCACCACGGCCTGACGCAGGTACGGATCGGTGAGGTAGCGCTCCAGCAGGTTGTTCTCGTACTTGCTCTGTCCTCTCGTAGGGCACATCAGTCACCAAGACTGCTCGAAAAGGCGATGCGTCAGCGCATGCCCGCCGCATCGAGCAGGGTGACCACGGTGGGCGCGACAAGTCCTGTCAGGTTGTCGGCTCCGATCCCCGCACGGGCGCTGGCGCCGTCGAAGACCAGGCTGAGCTGCCGTGCCAGCAGGTCCGGATCGCTCACCCCACCCTGTTCGGCCTCGGCACGGAAAAAGGCCATCAGGTTCGCCTTGACCCGGTGCGCCACCCGGCTCGCAGGGTGACTCTGATCCTTGAGCTCGATCTGCACCGCCAGATACTGACAGCCTCGGAACTCGGGCGCACCCGCCTGCAACTCCACCTGCTCGAAGACGTGCAGGATCCGCTCGCGGGGTGAACGGCCATCACCCGCCGCAGGCAGGAGCCTCGCCACGAAGGCAGACGAGCGCTCCTCCAGGCTCGCCGCCAGCAGTTCGCCCTTGCTCTCGAACAGCTGGTACATGGAGCGCTTCGACACCCCCGCCGCCTTGCACAGCGCCTCGACGCCGATGCCGACACCGTCTCGGTAGGTGAGCGTGGCCGCCGCCTCCAGCAGCCGCTCTCGGGGGCTTAGCCTCACTTCGGTGGTCATACTGCGAGGTTAACTGGATTTCGACGAAATGAAAACCGATCGGTTTCCGGGTGTGCCTGGGCGATATCCGACGCCGCACACAGCCGAGCGGACACCCGAAGTCCGCACAGAGGATCGGCGACGACCTCGGGGAAGACCGATCTCAGCCTGCATACCGATTACCTGCGCGGGGAGCCTGCCGAGATCAAGGGCCGCGCGATGCTGGTCGAGCGGAGCGTCTCCTTCGACGCGCCCACCCAGGCGACCAGGCCGCCTGACCCACGTGTCACTGCCCCGAGGCGGGGCTCGAGGGTGTTCGGAATGCTGGACTCGCCCCTGAGAGTCTCTTTCCGAGACACGGAGGATAGGTGGTGGGGCGGGTCCACGCGCTCGTGGGATTCTCGGCCCCATGCGGATGGACGATCGGCACCAGGCGTCCGGCTCCACAGCTCGCCTGTGCCGGGCGGCATCGTCAATGTGGGCAACGCCGGCCGGCCAACTCGATCATCCTGCCGGACGTGCTGCCGGCGGCCTCCGCGAGAGCGCCGCTCACACCCAGGCTTGGCTCGGCCGCAGGGCTCACAGGAGGGGTACGTCATGACGGCGACCATGCGGGCGATCGTCCAGCATGCCTACGGTGGGCCGGAGGTGCTGCAGCTCACTGAGGTTTCCCGGCCCGAGCCGATGGTCACCGAGGTGCTGGTACGGGTGCATGCCGCCGGGGTCAACCCGATCGACGCCAAGACCCGCGCCGGCGGCGGCTTCGCCCCCCAGATGGGCCGGCCGCCGTTCATCCCCGGCTGGGACCTGTCGGGTGTGGTGGTGCAGATCGGCTACGGCGTGACCCGCTTCCAGCCGGGCGATGAGGTGTATGGCATGCCGAACTTCCCGCGCCGGGCCGGCACGTACGCCGAGTTCGTCACGGTGCGCTCGCGCCAGGTCGCCCGTAAACCCACGAGCCTGTCGCACGTGGAGGCGGCGGCGCTGCCGCTGGCGGGGCTGACCGCCTGGCAGTCCCTGGTCGACACCGCCCAGGTAGGGCCCGGGATGCGCGTGCTGATCCACGCGGCAGCGGGCGGCGTCGGCCATCTGGCGGTGCAGATCGCCAAGGCGCGCGGCGCTTACGTGATCGGCACCGCCCGCGCCGCCAAGCACGACTTCGTGCGCTCACTGGGAGCCGACGAGGTGATCGACTACACAGCCGGCGCGTTCGAGGACGCCGTCGAGCCCGTGGAGGTGGTGCTCGACCTCGTCGGTGGCGACACCCGCCGCCGCTCGCTGGAGGTGCTGGCCCAAGGCGGACTGCTCATCCCGCTGCCGCGCGGGCTGGACGTCTCGCAGGAGGCGGCCGAACGCGGCCTGCGGGTGGCGCCCCTCATCGTCGAGCCCGACTACCGCGGCCTGGAGCACCTGGCCGAGCTGGCCGACTCCGGAAGGCTGAAGGTCAGCGTGTCCCGGGAACTGCCGCTGGCACAGGCCGCCGAGGCGCACCGGTACATCGACGGCGGAGGCGCCACCGGCAAGACCGTCCTCACCGTGATCTCCCCGAGCTGACCGCGGCGCTGGAACATTGCGCCTGCCGAGATCTCGACTGAGCAGCCGTTCTTGCCGACACCCCATCAAGCAACTGGAGACGGCG
This sequence comes from Nonomuraea turkmeniaca, assembly GCF_005889735.1. Classification (GTDB taxonomy): domain Bacteria; phylum Actinomycetota; class Actinomycetes; order Streptosporangiales; family Streptosporangiaceae; genus Nonomuraea; species Nonomuraea turkmeniaca. The sequence goes on along the minus strand of NZ_VCKY01000232.1, from coordinate 9,150 downwards.
CTCGACCAGTGCTGGCCGGGTGATCTGATACGGGCCTGTACGACAACCGCGGGTGGCGCCTGTTCTGTGGTCACCCTCCCGCGGAAGCCGAGCGTTCCCGAGGCACAGGCCTCCCATCGGTGGGGTTAGGCGCCTCGGACGCACTTGTAGGTGAGGATGACGAGGCCGTCACCGACGGTCTCGGCATCGACGAGGCGCATGGGCTTCTTGTGGCTGATCTCACCGAAGAAGCGCTCGCCCGCCCCGAGAACGACCGGGAAGACGACCAGCCGCAGCTCGTCTACCAGGTCGTGCTCGATGAGGGTGCGCCCGAGCTGATAGCTGCCAGGGACGACGATTTCTCCGTCCAACTCCTGCTTCAGCTTCGAGACCTCGGTCACCACATCGCCCTTCAGGACCCTGGAGTTGTTCCAGTCGGGATCGTCGAGGGTCGAGGACACGACGTACTTCGGCAGGCTGTTCAACCTGTCCGCCAGGGCGCCACTCCGGGTTCGCCACCGCGCCCCGAAGAACTCGTAGCTCCGCCGACCCAGCAGCCATGCCTCGGCGCCCAGCGCCTCGTCGAGCGCGACCTTGGCCCACTCTTCGAGGTCCTTGCCCCCGAACTCGTTGAACCAGCCGCCGAGTCCGAAGCCCTCCTTACCGTCCGGGTCCTGGACCACTCCATCGAGCGAGACGTTCTGCGGACCGCTCATCACGATCTTTCCCATTTCGGTTCTCCCCTGTCGTTGATGTTGGCAGAAGCCATTGATGTAGGCGCCGCGTCGCCGGGAGACTGGGCGCCCGACGACCGCCCAGTTCGCCCCCCGACCGGCGTCCATACAAGTGGCAGTGCGACAGGTACAGGGAAGAAGGGTGACGCGAGGGTGATGACAGCCGACCTGATCTCCAGGGCGCGGGCCGGGGACGGCGAGGCGTTCCGGGAGCTGACCGAGCCGCACCTCCGGGAGCTCCGGGTGCACTGCTACCGGATACTCGGATCCTTCCAGGATGCCGAGGACGCCCTGCAGGAGACGCTGCTGGCGGCCTGGCAAGGCCTCGGCGGGTTCGAGGGACGCGCCTCGCTGCGCACCTGGCTGTACCGGATCGCCACCAACCGCTGCCTGGACGCGCGCCGCGCGGCCAGACGGCGCCCGGCCGAGGAGTGGGATGTGCCTAGAGTTGAACCGCCCGAGCCGACCCGGCTCGGCGAGGTCGTATGGCTGCAGCCGTTTCCCGACGCCCTCCTGGAGGGGGCGATCGACGTGCCGCTCGGCCCGGAGGCCCGCTACGAGCAGACCGAATCCATCTCCCTGGCCTTCGTGACCGCCCTTCAGGTCCTGCCACCTCGCCAGCTCGCCGTCCTCCTCTTGCGCGACGTCCTCGGATTCCACGCCAACGAGGTGGCCGACATGCTGGACTCGACCGTCGAATCGGTCACCAGCGCACTCAAACGGGCGCGCGCCGGCCTGCAGCGCCGGCTGCCGCCGGCCGCCGTACGGGAACCGCCTCCCGCCGCCGGCTCACCCGCCGAGGATGCGCTCGTGGCGAAGTTCGCCAGCGCGTGGGAGTCCGCCGACCTCGACGCGCTGGTGGCCCTGCTGACCGACGACGCCTTCATCGCGATGCCGCCGATGCCCTTCGAATACCAGGGCCGGGACGTCGTGGCCCGCTTCTGCGACGGCCTGTTCGGCGCGGGCCGCAGGTTCGACCTCGTGCCGACGCGAGCCAACGGCCAGCCGGCGTTCGGCGCCTACTTGCGCGCCCCGGCCGGCATCCGCCACGGGACCGGCCTCTACGTGCTCACCCTCACCGGCGACCGGATCTGCGCCATGACCCGCTTCGACAACAGCGTCCTGCCATGGTTCGGGCTGCCGCGATCGCTCCCGAGCCGATAGCCGAGCCACTGCCTGGTAGCGGCCGGCCAGGGCGCCGTAGGTGACAGCGGCGCCGTTGGCGCCGGTGAACGTCAGGCGGTTGGAAGCACGTCTGGGCGACCGCATCATCGTCGACGGTCCCACCGAGCGGGCCGCCACGACCGCGAGGCACCTTAAACCCATCGGAAGAAGACCGTAAGGTCCTCCTGGCAGCGTTGACCACAACAGGACGGCGACTCCGAAGGGAAGACATCTCATGCGCAGGCTCAAGCTCCAGGTCCAGACCACCGTCGACGGCTATATGGCCGGCCCGGACGGCGAGATGGACTGGATGACGTTCCCATGGACGGACGACATCAACACCTACATCGACGCGATGACCGCACCGGTCGACTGCATCGTGCTGGGCCGCAAGCTCGCCGAGGGTTTCATCCCGGCCTGGGAGTCCGGGCCTCAGGGCGAGACCCAGGAGACCATCGACTGGATGAACAACACGCCCAAGGTCGTGATCTCCAACAGCCTCACCGAGTCGCCCTGGAAGAACGCCACCGTCGCGGGCGGCGACCTCGCCGAGACCGTCAACAAGCTCAAGTCCGAACCCGGCGGGGACATCATCACCTACGGGGGCGGCACGCTCGTGCGCGAGCTGATCGCCGAGGAACTGATCGACGAACTCCACCTGTTCGTCAACCCCACCGCGATCGGCGCCGGAATGCCGGTGTTCCCCGACACGCGCCGGCGGCTGCGTCTCGTCACCGCGCGGCCGTTCGACTGCGGGATCACCGCGTTGCACTACGAGCCGAAGCGCTCCTGATCGCCGCCGGACTCCGAACAGCGCCTTTCGTGGCGGCCGCGCCATGCTCGTCTCCATAACGTGATTAATTCGTGTCGCGAATCATGCGTGCTAGGCTAATCGAATGCGTGAGGGCGAGGACAATCTCGGGGTGGTGGCCGCGCTGGTGCGGTCGTCCTTTCTGGTCAATGCCGTGTACGCCGAATCCGCCCGCGAGTACGGGCTGACCCCCCAGCAGGGGCAGCTCCTGTGCGTGCTGATGGCGCAGCCGTACGGGATGACCGCCCTGGGCACGGTGCTGCGGCTGGCCAAGTCCAGTCTCACCGAGCTGGTGGACAGGACCGCCCAGCGCGGCCTGGTGCGGCGCGAGGCGGACCCGGCGGACCGGCGCGCGGTGCGGGTCGCGCTCACCAAGCGGGGCAGTGAGCTGGCAGAGGCGTTCTACACCGCCGCCTGCGACCGGATCGAGCAGCTCCCTGCCGCGCTCGGCGACGCCGAGCGCGACCGGCTCGCCGAGCTGCTCAGCCAGGTGGTGCACGACAACAACGTGCCCACGGTCTTCCTGGAGCGAGACGAGTCGGCGGCCGGCTCGAGATAGTCGGCATCGACACGTTCGCCCGACGCCAGGACCACGCTCCTGGCGTCGACCGACACCGCGCGGTCGTGAACGACCCGGCCGCGCCCCGCAACCTGTCGTACGGGAAGAACAGGTTGTCCGTCAATCGGGCTGAACTGCGCGGCGTGCCCGCCGCCGTACACCGCATAATGCCGAGCCCTCAAAGAGCCAGCTGCAGTTCGTGCCACGAATGGTGCCTTGCGGGTGACCTCCGCGATCAGGTGAGTTCGGTTTGCAGGATTTCGCCCGCGGGGCGGCGGGCGCTGATGCGGGCCGGTAGGGCGGTGAGCGCCGTCACCGCGACCGCGCACCCCAGGACCACGGCGAGCAGTTGCCACAGCGGTGGTACGGTCACCGGGTCGTCATCGAAGATCTCGGCCAGCCCGATTCCCCCGGCGATCCCCAGCAGGGCGCCGGCGAGGGCCGGGAGCACCTGCGCGGCCGCCAGCCCCGCGCTGACCTGGGCCGGAGTCGCGCCGAGCGCGCGGGCGAGCGCGGAGGAACGTGTCGCGTCGAGCGCGGTCGCCCAGCTGATGCAGATCGCGTTGACGGCCGCCTGGGCGACCAGCAAGATCACCATCAGCGACAGCGCCTGGCTCAACGCGGTGCGGGGATCGTCGCCCGGGGCCTTCTCGGCGTAGCGATGAGCCTCGGTGGACAGGGCGGCCACGATCCCGGTCACGCTGACCGCGACAGCGGCCAGGCCCAGTGCCGCCCGGCGCGGCCGCCGGGCGGCCAACCGCAACCCGAGCAGTAGCGGAACGGGCAGTCGTGCCGAGATCGCGATCAGCCAGGCCGTACGGCGCGGCGGGCGGGGCGCGTCGGCCAGCGCGCGGACCGTGCTGGTACGGGCGGCCCGGATGGCGGGCACGAAGGTCGCCACGGCCGCGATCCCGAGCGCCGCGGCGGTCACCAGCGCGATGGCGTTCAGGGTCAACGGCACCGCGTCCGCGCGGCCGAGGAGGCCGGCGCCCGGATCGGTGAGCAGCGGGGCCGCCAGCCGTCCGGCCACCAGCCCGGTCACCGTCGCCAGGAGTGCCACGGCGAGATGCTCGGCGAGGAGCACGGCCGCTACCAGGCCCGGAGTGCCGCCGACCGCCTTGAGCAGGCCGACGCGGTGCAGCTGGTCGGCCATCCGGCCGCCGACGAGCACCGCGATGCTGGCCAGCGCTAGCAGGCCGAGCAGCCAGCTGGCCAGCATCATGGTGGTCTGCTTCCACTCGGCGACTCTGGCGTGCCCGTAGAGGATGTCCTGCCACGACGCCAGGGCCGGCGTGGCGAACTCACGCGACCAGCGCGCGCTGACGAACGCCGGGGCCGCGGCCGGGTCGGCCATCTTCATGTTCATGACGTAGGCGAGGGATCGCGCCGTCGGGACAAGGCCGCGGACATCCGCCTCGGTGAGCCAGATCAGGCCGCCCGGGCCGAGAGCGACGCGCTCGCGAGCGCCGGGAGGGGGACCGGATTCCGGCCCGCCTTCTGGGCCGCTTTCCGGGCCGCTTTCCGGGCCGCCTTCCGGGCCGCCTTCCGGGCCGGGCTGGGAGGTGTTCTCGGCGGCCTCCGAGGCGGCTCCGAAGCGGCAGGGGGCGAAGCACACCTTGGGATACGGTGGCACGGAGGCGGTGACTGCGACACCGGCCACCTCGAACGACCGGCCGTCCAGGGTGATCCGATCGCCCGCGCCGACCCCGAGCGCTTGGGCGAAGGCGGCTTCGACCACCACGCCGCCGTCGCGTACCCAGCTGCCCTCGGTCAGTTTGGGCTGGTCGACAGTGGCGGCAGCGGTGTCGCGCCCCTGAGCCCACGCCGACGCGGTGATGCCGTTGACCTCCAGAGGCGCCTGCGTGTACGGAAACGGGCCGCTGTGACCAGCGACGCCCGGAGCCCTGGCCAGCGCTTTCAGCGCGGCGAGGTCGGCGGGCTGACCACCGGAGGGCGGCGCGGCGACGCTGGCGACCACGTCGGTCCCGGCCGTCGCCTCCCGCGTGCTCTGGTACGGCTGGCCGGTCACTCCCTGCAAGGCGAGCGCGAGCGTCAGGGTGGCGGTGGCGGACGTCATCGCGACCAGCAGGAGCGCGGCCTCGGCCGGGCGCCGTCGCAGATCTCGGACGGCGAGCCGGCAGATGAGCAGGATGCGGCCCATCGCCTCAGCCCTCCAGCCCGGTCAGCGCACCGAGCCGCTCGCCGAGCCGCCCGCCGCTGTCGAGGGACAGCCTGGTCTCCTCGACGAAGGCGCCGTCCCGCATCGAGATCAGCCGGTCGGCTACGGCCGCGACCCGCGCGTCATGGGTGACGACCACCAGCGTCTGCCCCGCCGTACGCAGGCTGTCGAGCAGCCGTAGCACCTCCACGGTCGCCGCGCTGTCGAGGCTGCCGGTCGGCTCGTCGGCGAGCACGATGAGCGGCTCGTTGACGAGCGCGCGGGCGATCGCGACCCGCTGGCGTTCGCCACCCGACAACGCCGACGGCAGATGCCCGGTGCGGTCGGCGAGCCCGACACGTTCCAGCAGCTCCGCGGCCCGCCGCCGGGCCGTGCGCGGCGAACGCCCGGCCAGCAGGGCGGGCAGCTCGACGTTCTCCGCGGCAGTGAGCTCGTCCATCAGGTGAAAGGCCTGGAAGACGAACCCGATCGTCTGCCGGCGCAGCCGGGCCAGCGCCTTCTCACTCAGCCCGTCGATGCGGCGCCCCGCCAGCCACACCTCTCCCGCCGAAGGACGCTGCAGGCCACCCAGCAGGTGCAGCAGCGTCGACTTCCCGCTGCCGCTGGGCCCCATCACGGCCAGCGCCTCGCCGGCCGCCGCCGCCAGCTCGACGCCGTCCACTGCGCGTACGAGCCCGGATCCCCGGCCGTAGTGCATCCGCAATCCGTGCGTGCTTAAAAGCGCCTCGTTCGCTATCTTCATCGCGCCTTCCTCGAAGTCCAATACTGCGCGCAGGTGTCGAGCCAGCGCAGGTCCGCCTCCAGCCTGAGCACCACACCCTCCAGCAACAGGCCGGCGACCGACCCGTCCGGCTCGGTCAACGCGGCCCGCTGCGCGGCGGCCAGCCCGGCCAGCAGCGCGTGCCGCTGGTCGGCCACGAGCCGCTCCGGGTCGGCCAGCCCGGCCGCCGCGGCGGCCACCAGCTTCAGGTGGAACTCCGCCGGCGCCGGCTTCGGCCAGCTGGTGTCGCCCAGCCACTCCAGGACCCGCGTACGCCCCGCCCTGGTCAGCTCGTAGACCTTGCGGTCCGGGCGATCGGGCTGGCCGACCCGCTCCGCGCTCACCAGGCCGGCCTTTTCGAGCCGGTTCAGCGTCACGTACACCTGGCCCGCGTTCAGCGCCTCAGCCAGCGGGCCGAGTGCGAGCTGAAGCCGCGCGCGCACCTGGTAGCCGTGCGAGGCCTCCTTGGCCAGCAGGGCCAGCAGCACCTCCTGGACGACCCGCAACTGGTAGCCGTCAGACGGCTCCTTGTTCGGCGCGCCGACGTTCTGTGCCATCACACGGCCTATCTAACCGTTAGATGAGTAAGCTAACGGTTAACTATGGCGTTCGATGGATCGCACCGGTGGCGGGCATCTCCCGCAGCACGCTGCCGCGCCGGTTGGGCGGCACGCGGACGGCGCTGAACGAGGCCGTGCGGCAGGCGGGCATCGACCCCCGGCGGGCGGCCCCCGCACGCGAACGGGCCGTCGCCGCGGCCGCCGAGCTCATCGCCGAACGCGGGCTCGGCTCGGCCACCCTCGACGCCGTCGCCGTCGCCGCGGCCGACTGCTCGCTGTCGAGCCTGCACACGATTTTCGACGGCCGCGAGGGGCTGCCGGCCGCCGCTTCGACCGCTACGACCCGGTGCCCGATCTGAAGCTGCTGGCCGCCGATCCCCCGACAACGTCGGCAAGTTGGACCGCGAGATCTGCAGCACGATGATCGTCGCGTTCGGGCAGCGGCCGCGCGTGTTGCCCGCTGTGTTCGCCGACACGTTCGGCCGCCCCGAAGGCCCGGCGAGCCGGATGCTCCAGGCGCCCCTGCCCCAGATGGTGGCGATCCTGCTGATGGACCAGGTGCCCGCGGGGCGGCTGCGGTCGCCGCCGTTCTCGCTCCTAAGGCCGGCGCGGCATCAAGGCGGTCATCCCGGTCAAGAAGGACCAGCAGGCCAACCGCAACAGGCTCGGCTCCAGGGGCGGACGGCCACCGGCCTTCGATCGCGACCGCTACAAGGAGCGCAACACCGTTGAACGCTGCGTCAACAAGCTCCGCCAGCATCGCGCCGTGGCCACCTGCTACGACAAGCGTGAGCGGATCTACCAGGGCACCTCGACGTCGCCTCGATCCGCATCTGGCTCCGGCACCCCGTCACGTGATAACAGGACACGCTTTATGTCGCCGGGCAGAACACCGATTTGAGAGCGTTGGTGATGCGTTGCGGCGTGGTCATGCGCTCGGCATCGTCCATGGCCACCGTCACGGACACGGCGAACTGCAGGCGGCCGTCCGAGGAGGTGTAGGTCGCAGCGGTGAAGCCGGGGGCGCTGCCCCCGCCCCCTGGGGCGAACTCGGGGTTGCCGGCGCACGGGCCGCCCGAAGGCAGCGGCGGCTGGCCAGGCGCCGGGTCGGTGATCACTTTGCGCAGTGATTCCGGCAGGAGCCTGTCTCGGCGGAAGGCGCGCTGGAAGGCGCTCATGTCGTGCGCCGTGGAGATCACTCCGCCGGCGCCCAGCAGGGTGGTGGCATTGAGCCTGTCGACATCGCGCAGCTTGCCCGTCTCGTCCGGGGCGTAGCCGTGCCCGTGCGGGCCCTTGATACCCACCGAAGCCTTCATGGGCAGGTAGGTGTCACGCATTCCGAGCGGAGCGAAGAGCCTGCGGTTGAATTCGGCCGCCAGTGACCTCCCTGCCAGTTCCTCGATGATCATGCCGAGCAGGATGTAGTTGGTGTTGGCGTAGTTGAAGGTCCCGATCTCCACGGGCCGAGGCTTCTTGCGCGAGGCCGCCAGCAGGTCTGCCGGGCGGTAGTTGACCGTGGGGTCCAGGGGATCCACGTCCGCGCCGATAAAGTCAGGGATGCCCGAGGTCAGCTGGATCAGGTTGCGTACCGTGATCTCGTCGGCCCGCTCCACCAGGTCCTTCTCCGCCACCTCCGGCAGGACCGCGCTGAGTTTGTCATCCAGGCTTAACTTGCCCTCCTTGACCAGTTGCAGGGCCACGGTGGCGGTCATGCCCTTGGTCTGCGAGCCGATCCGGTAGCGGGCGGTAGAAGGGATCGGGCCGCCCTTGCCGTCGATCAAGCGGGACCCGGCCGATCCTTTCCCGACCCGCTTGCCGTCCACATACACCTCGCCGATGGCGCCCACCACATGGCCCGTCTGCACCAAGGCTTCCATGGCCTTCTGCACATCCCCGACCTTGACAGGGCCGGGAGATGCCGAGGCGGTGGCGGGCGCGGCCACGCTCAGAGCCAACGCCGCGCACGCTACCGAGGCGACGCGAGCCACTGCCGCTCGACGCGAAATCATGAAGTCTCCCTCTGTGGATCCGAAGAGTCAGATGTCGAGCCACAGTTCTAGGTGGCTGGTGTTTTTTGATCTATCTCGCTTAGGTCTGTCCTCTTGTGCCAGGGTGATCGGTGTTGGTCACCGGGCGTGGGGAGAGATCGAGCGATGGCAGTGGGCCAGACTCCGTTGCAGCCGGGGTTGCTGTCCTCCACGGTGAGTTTCGTCGAGGGTCGGCTGGCGCCGAACTCGATCTACGCGGTGCTGCACCGTGAGTGCCGGAACCTGTTCCCGGATGAGTCCTTGATGCCCTTGGAGGACGCTGCTTCGGCGTGAAAAGGGGGGCTGCTCCGCCGTACTCCGGATTGTTACGAGCGGAGGGTGCTGTGATCGGTGAGGCTGAGGGTGGGCGTGGCCGC